>JAQGOY010000224.1 GCA_028293375.1 Verrucomicrobiales bacterium
AAAAAAGCCGGTAGAATAGAGTTCTCCGACTTAGCGCGCTGGCAACCCAGCAAACAACTTTATCTTTACCGCAAAAAGGTAACTACTTGAACCATAGGCGTCAAGTTTTCAGTTCTGGAGAGAGCTCGGTTTGCCCTGTGGAAAATCGATATGCGTGCAATTCGAGTCCCTGGATTTTCACAAGGTCGTTTTTGCAAAATTTACTTCAAAACTTTTTGCATTTTCCCTCCACCTCATCCACTCTCTGCCTCCACATGCTGAAGCCTTTAGCGCTGGTCTTCTATGAAAACTTATTCCCTGGCAGCAAACTGGTAAACCGTTTGCAGGATCTGGGGTATCGAGTTTCCGTCGTTCAAGCGGCAGATCAGCTGCTTCCTACGGCCAAGACCGACAAGGCGATGTTTGTCGTAGTCGATCTCTCGTCTCAAAGCGCCAGGGTCATCCAAGCCATCGGGGATATGCGAAACGACCAAGACACTTCTCACATCCCCGTGCTTGCTTTTTCTGGTAAGACCAGCAAACACCTTCAGCCGGAGGCCACCAAAGCTGGCGTTTCGTTAATTGCGGATGAAAGTGGAATACTTGAACAGCTGCCTCAGTTGCTGGAACACATTTTAGAGGTTTGAAATATGGCTATCTCCTGCGTAAAACTTGACCGTGGACTTCATGTCATTCATCTATTCTATAGGATAGACCGAGCCAAATGGCTGGGACTGGCCGAAAGCGAGCGAGTCGCTGCGCGGGAAGAGCTGGAAAGACTTTGCAAAACCAACAACCATCCCTGTGCTCCTCGAATCACCACGTATGCAAACGTAGGAGGAAAAGCTGACCTTGTTTTTTTTATCCTGGCGCGGGAACTGGCAGAGGCAGGCTCTCTTCATCAGCAGGCTGCGGGTTGTTTCCCTCCTGGTGTTTTGCAATCCATTTTTACTTACTTCAGCGTCACCGAACTTTCCGAGTACACCACCTCGGATGAAGAGAACCAGCAAATGCTGATGCGAGATGAGAAACTCGAGTTGGGTTCGGAAGCCTTCAATAAGCGCATCGATGAAATTCGAACCCGCATGGCTCAATACGAGCATTACCGTCTTTACCCAGAATTGCCTGAATGGGAAGTAATGGCGTTTTATCCCATGACCAAGAAACGGGAAGGGGCAGATAACTGGTATAGTCTGAGTTTTGATGCTCGAAAGAAACTGATGGGCGGCCATGCGCGTGTCGGAAGAAAATATGGGGGTCGGATTTCTCAGCTTATCACCGGTTCCACCGGACTGGATGACTGGGAATGGGGAGTCACACTCATGGCGCATCAGGTCGATGCCATAAAAGAAATCGTATATGAAATGCGGTTTGACGATGTCACGGCCCGTTACGGAGATTTTGGTCCATTTTTCGTGAACCTCCGTCTGCAACCATCCGACCTCTGGGAATATCTGCGACTTTGAAATAGCCCAAGTTTGGGCAGCTATTTTGTCAGTCAAGCGAAAGCTCGCTCATCCGCTCGAAGTGCTCTGAGGAAGCATTAGGATCGAAGAGTTGCGTGAGGTAACTGATGGCGTCCGGAATATTCTTGATGGAACGCGGAAGAGTCGCGCCGGAAGCATTGGCATGACCACCGCCCTGGAGGTGCCTGGCGTAGGTGAGAGCTTCGCCATTGTCGCTGCGAAGACTGACCACAACCATCCCGTTGCTTTTGCGGTTCAATGTTACGAGAACCTCGTAGGGAGTTGATTTGGAGTCGAGCAGGTGATGGACGATCAGATTGGAGTTGCCGATAATACATTCGACATAACCGACCCGCTCGGAGATTTTGCGAACCCTGTTTTTCGCCCATTCCAGCCCGATTGGATCCTCGATTTCTCTTTTTACGCGCATTACTTTGATTAGCTCGTGATTAAGCAGTGGCTCCAACTTCCCTCCCAACAGAGAATGGATATTCCAAAACTGATAGTTCTTAATAACGCTTGCGTAATCGGTGGCGGCAAGAAAGTCGGGATCTTCCTTTTTAAACAGGTCCGCGATGTCATTCAATTGCACAATCCTGTCGAGTACCGGGCTTTCAACTCCATTTTCTTTGCAGACTTCATAACAGATCAGGCCGGCTGATTTATTCAAATCGTGACGCAATGTCGCATGCTGTGGAACGCATTCGGTTTGGTGATGGTCGAAAATGACATAATTGGGCTTATCCATTCTGGTTTCGAAGGCCAGATCGCAAATCCATGCTGACTTTTCGCGCAACTCACGATTCTTCCACTCGTTATAATGATAAGCCTCCAACCGTGCAGGTTTGCCGAAGAGTTTCTCCGACAATGCCTGGAGCAAAAGTCCGGAAACAAACCCGTCCAGGTCACTTTCATGAGTGCAAATAACATCAGGCTTAACCAACAAATTCATGAGATACACTAGGCAAGTTTTCGCGATCGTGGCCAGACCAATCTAGCCGTTCTCAAATAAACTTTTCAGGAGATAAACCTTCGTTACAGTAAAAGGAAAATGACGAACCTATTTAATCTGTCTGGAGAAGTCGCGGTTGTGATCGGCGCCACGGGAGTGCTGGGTGGAGATTTAGCGAGTGGCCTGGCTGGAGCAGGGGCGGCTGTCGCGGTGCTCGGAAGAAATGCCGAGCGCGGGGAAGCCAGAGTGAGAACAATAACAGGCGCAGGCGGAATAGCCAAATTTTTCACGGCAGATGCGACGGATAAATTTTCGTTGGAGAAGGCCCTTGCAGCTATTGAACGGTCTCTTGGCAACCCATCCATACTTTTAAATGCCGCCGGAGGAAATGACCCCAGGGTTACGGTGAGTGCAGATCGGGCATTTGAATCGATTAGTCTGGATGACTGGCGTAATAATTTCGAATTGAATCTGGTGGGCGGGGTGCTTTTGCCCTGCCAGGTTTTTGGGCCTGGAATGGTGGCGCGTAAGAAAGGGAGCATCATAAATATCGCCAGCGTCTCTGCTCATCTGCCACTGTCGCGAGTGGTTACCTACTCCGCTTCTAAAGCTGCTGTTTTGAGTCTTTCCAAATTTCTCGCTCGCGAATGGGCCAAAAATGGTGTGAGAGTTAATACATTGACGCCTGGATTTTTCCCCGCAGAACAGAACAGGCGTTTGCTTTTTAATGAGGATGGAACTCCAACCGCCAGGGCTCAGAGTATTCTTACCCATACTCCGATGGGGAGGTTCGGAGAATCTTCCGAATTGATGGGTGCCGTGGTATTTCTGGCCAGTCACGCCGCGAGCAGTTTCGTCACAGGGGCCGATATTTGCGTGGACGGTGGTTTTCTTGCCCAAACAATTTAACATATGAACATCGTATTTTCTAAACTGGCCCCCGGTGGAACTTCGGTTTCTGGGCAGGAAGTTCAAGCGATCGTGGAAAAGGCTTGTCCGATCAAAGACTACATCGGAAAAAAAATTCTTCTCATTGTTCCGGATGCCACTCGCACAGCCCCGGTTGGGCTTTTGTTCAAGAGTTTGTTTGAGCATTTGGGGCAACCCACTAGAGCACTCGATGTCATGATTGCTCTCGGAACTCATCAACCCATGAGCGAGGAAGCGATTTGCCAGCGCCTGGAAATCTCACTTGAAGAGCGAAGATCGAAATACGCAAAAGTGGATTTTATTAATCATGAGTGGAATAATCCTGCTGCGCTGAAAAAGATCGGAGTCATTTCTTCCGAAGAAATCAGCAAACTTTCTGATGGCTTATTCGCTATGGAGGTTCCGGTAGAAATAAATAAGAGGGTTTTCGATTATGATGAACTGGTGATTGCAGGCCCTGTTTTTCCTCATGAAGTGGTGGGTTGTTCGGGTGGAAACAAATATCTTTTCCCTGGCATAAGCGGTCCTGACATACTGAACTTTTTCCATTGGCTTGGGGCGGTGGTGACCAACCCAATGATCATCGGCAATAAATGGACACCAGTGCGGAAGGTCGTGGATAGGGCAGGCGCCATGGTCCAATTGCGTAAGCTTTGCTTTTGCATGGTGGTGGACGGACCTAATTTTGCAGGTCTATTCGCGGGCAGCCCGGAAAATGCGTGGGACCAGGCCAGCGACCTTTCCCGCCAATTGCACATCACGTATAAGGAGAAACCTTTTAAATCGATCCTTTCGTGCTCACCAACGATGTATGACGAGCTTTGGACCGGCGGCAAATGCATGTACAAGCTGGAACCGGTCCTGGCTGACGGCGGTGAATTAATTATTTACGCACCTCATATTACCGAGGTTTGCGTCTCTCACGGCAAGACGCTCATGGAAGTGGGTTACCATTGCCGTGATTACTTTTTGAAACAATGGGACAAGTTCAAGCATTATCCCTGGGGTGTGCTGGCCCACAGTTGTCATGTATACGGATCGGGCACTTTCGAAAATGGAATTGAAACGCCCCGTGCACGAGTCACCCTTGCGACTGGCATTACCGAGGAGACCTGCAGAAAAATCAATCTCGGTTACCGGGATTGGAAATCGATTCGAAAGGAGGACTTTGCCAATCGTGAGGAGGACGGGGTGCTTCTTGTTCCAAAGGCCGGCGAAATGCTTTATCACCTGAAAAATCCGCCGAAGTGGGCAGGGGGCACTGCATTGTGAACGATTCTGGACCTATCAAACTAGCAGATATTCGAAAGGATTACACGCTTGGGGCCCTTCGGAAATGGGACCTGGCTGACGATCCTATAACTCAATTTGAGACGTGGTTCAGCGATGCCCTAGCGGCCAATGTTCCCGAGCCTTCGGCCATGACGCTGTCCACAGTGGATGCCGGAAATCAACCTTCCGGGCGCGTTGTTTTGTTGAAGGATGTCGATTCACGAGGTTTTTCCTTTTTTACCAATTACCTTAGCAAAAAAGGACAGGACCTGGCGACCAATCCCAGGGCGGCGCTTACCTTTCATTGGAAGGAGTTGGAGAGGCAGGTTTGCATTCTTGGTAAGGTAGAAAAATTATCTCGCGAGGAATCGGAGACTTATTTTAACAGCAGGCCTTTTATGAGCCGATGCGGCGCGTGGGTTTCGCAACAATCGACGGTATTGCCCGGCCGAGATGTGATGGAACAAAAGATGAAACTTTTGGTAGCTCAATACGGAAAGGATGAAGCAGTGCCTACGCCCCCACACTGGGGTGGTTATCGTTTGAAACCGGATTCTATCGAGTTCTGGCAAGGGCAACGCAGTCGACTTCACGATCGTCTCAGGTATGTTTATCAATCGGGGCAGTCCTGGAAGGTAGAGCGACTCTCCCCTTGATTCAAAAAAGAATGAATCAGGAGCGATCCAAAATGGCACGCACGGTTCTGATCAATAAATCGGGCGGGTAAGGTTTTGGCAAGAAGTTCACGCCCTCCACAAGAATCGATTCGTTGTTTCCAATCTCAGGGCTGTAACCGCTTGTGTAAATGACTTTGATGTTTGGTTTTTTTAGCGCCAGTTTCTCTGCCAATTGAAAGCCGGAAACGCCGTCCGGCATCACAAGATCCGTCAGGACCAGATCAATATCGAGGCCTCTCGCCTCCCAAATACGCAAGGCTTCGACGCCGGAGGCGGCAGGAATCACTGAGTAATTTTGACGGGATAAAACGTGACAGACCAGACTGCGCAAAGACTCCTCATCTTCCACCACCATGATGGTTTCCAGACCTTTTCGTATCTCAACAACGGGCCGGGAAACGGCCACCGCTGATTCTGTGGGCATGGCGGAGGCTGGAAAATAAAGATCAAACTCTGTTCCTTCCCCAATTTTGGTACTCAGTAAGATAAATCCTTTGTGTTGTTGTACGATGCCATAAACTGTGGCGAGGCCCAGGCCTGTCCCTTTGCCGACCTCTTTTGTCGTGAAAAAAGGATCGAATATTTTCGCAATATTCTCCTGGTCAATGCCACAGCCGTTATCGGAGACCGAGAGCCGAATAAAATCCCCGGTCAGAGCTGCCGGATGTTTTTCAACAAACTGTTCTCCAATTTGAACCCTTGAACTTTTGATCATGAGTCGCCCGCCATTTGGCATGGCGTCTCGGGCATTCACGGCGAGGTTGAGTAAAACTTGCTCCATCATTCCCGGGTCAGCAGCGATTGGTGGAAGGCAGTCACCCAGTTGAAACTGCAAAGTAATCTGCTCGCCAAGCAATCTACTGAGTAGTTTACCGATGCTTCTGACCACATCGTTGATCATGAGAGGTTTTGGCTGGATAATCTGTCGCCGACTGAACGTGAGGAGTTGACGGGTAAGATTGGCTGCCCGTCGTGAAGCCTCCGAGATTTCGTTGGCGGCCTCAGCGATTTCGGGGTTTTGGATGCTCTCGCTTGACAAAAGTGAAGCGTGCCCCTGAATGACCGTCAGGATATTGTTGAAATCATGAGCAATTCCCCCTGCCAGCTGGCCGATCGATTCCATTTTCTGCGCCTGACGTAGTTGCTCCTCCAGCAATCTTTGGTTGGTGATATCGCGAAATAGAGCAAGGAGGAGAGTGGGCCTGTTAGAAGCTTCAATGAAAGAGTGTGTTACTGAGAGGTGAACCTTTTTTCCTTTTCTAAAAGTAACTTTTCTCTCCATGACTCGTTCGATCTTTTGGTCAGCGAAACTTTGACGATATTTTTGGAGCATCTCCTCTGGATCGATTTCCTCGTAGGTTGCTGTGAATGGTTTCCCCTGGAGTTCATTTCTGTCCAAACCTACCAAAAGGCAGTAAGCCTTATTCACCGCAACAATAATTCCCTGAACGTCAGTGAGGCGCATTCCATCCACTGAGTTCTCCCAGATAGAATGGAACCGTGATTCAGAGTCTCGCAACGATTGCTCGGCCAGTTTGTGCGAGGCTCGGGCTCGCAAGTTTTCAATTCCAAAACTTAAATCCGCCGAAAGTTCATGCAATAGATTTGTTTCCTCCTCGTTAACCATTTCTCTTTCCCTGGTGTAGAGCGTGATTACCCCAAAAATCCCTCCTGGCCCCCCGCCTAGCGGCAATGAAATAACGGTCTTAAAATCTCTCGCCAAAGCTTCGGTTTTCCATGGTGCGAAAGAGGGATCGTTTGCAACATCATGAATTATGCAAATTTTGCGCGTCCGGATTGCTTTACCCGCTGGGCCATTACCTCTCGGAGTGTCCGCCCAGGTTAATTTCGCGTTTTCAAGGTATCCTTCGTCGTCGCCCGCTATGGCTACGCATTGAATTGATTTTGACTCATCCATACAGGCAAATCCAACCCAAGCCATCTTATAGCCGCCGCTATGAACAATTAACGTGCAGACCTGGCGCAAAAGCTCCGGCTCGCTGGTGGCACGCGCCACAGCCTTGCCGCATTCCTTGAGCAACGACAACGTTCGATCAAATCGTCTCAGAGCGATTTCGGCCTCTTTTTTGGGCGTGATGTCGGAAATAGCCTTGATAGTGCCGGCAACCTCATTGGTGCTGCTTTGCAAAGGCGCTGCGTTAACCAGGCCCCAGAATGTTCCTCCCTCCCTGGTTCTAAAGAGTTCTTCATATTGTTCATGACTGGTAAACAAGCTTTTTGGGGGACGATTAAGTGCGCCAGCTTCCCTGCCATGAGAAGTGAGCAATTCGTGGGAGTATTTTCCTAATATTTCGGAGGGACTGTAACCGGTCAACTTCTCCAGTTGAGGGTTGGCGTAAATAATCATGTCCGAGAGATCGGTGATGAGCAACCCTTCGCCGAGATTCTCGAGAACCGTTCTGAACCTTTCTTCACTTTCCTGCAACTGCAGGTCCAACTGTCGCTTTTCTGCGTAGTTCAAGATGAAGGCAACTCCCTTTCCCTCCTCATCCTTGAGCTTTGCGGCGCCGATCAGAACTGGCACGCGATCGCCCATTTTATGGAAAAACTCTTTCTCAAAAGGAGCGCATGCACCCTTCTTAAGAATGAGTTGGTGCACGCTTTTGTCCAGTTCGGCGTATTCCGGGGGCGTTAGTTTATTCCAATAGAGTTTTCCGGCGGCAAGCTCCTCCCTCGAATATCCCAGCAGTTTCAGAAAATAAGCATTGGCTTCGGTAATTTTGCCATCTAATTCCCAGAAGAAGATGCCAATCATTTCCGAATCAACCACACCCCGAAAGCGCGTATCGAGTTCGGAAAAGGACCGTGCCAGCTGGATTTCTTCGGTAACATTCCTGAAGGCAAGCAGTAATCCGGAGCATTCTCCCAAACAAATTCGCCGGGCGTGCACCTCCATCTCAACTATGGTCCCGGGCGTCATTTCGAATTCCAGGATTTTAATAATATCCTTTTGACCTACCTGACCAAAGAGCAATTCAAATTCCGACTGGCTTAATTTAAGAAGTGAATAGACCGTGTGGTCGTTGGTGAAGTGGGCGTCGAAAAATTCCCGGCAGGCAATGTTCGCCCTGGTGAGCTGGAATTTGTCACCTTCGAAGACAGCTTGCGCTATTGGGCTCCCCTCGAGAATAGCCGAGTCGTAATTTTGCTTTTCCGGGGTGCCGCCGAAGAGATTCTTTCCGCGTCGAATCAACAACTGCAAATCTCCTTCTTTTAACCGATTCGAATCCTCAAGGATTTGCCGTGCCTCATCCAAAAAGGTTTTTAATTCTTCTAAGGAGGATTCATTTCCGCCTGGGCAAGTATCACGGTTCAGCTTCATCTGGGGTCGACCCATTTTCTCAGAGGACACGAGGGCTGACAATGAGCATTTATCGTCTTTCCAATCGCTGAGCTTAACTTGTTTTTATGAAGGGAGGGACGTAAGCGGCACCAACTGGTGGGTTGATTTTTGTTTCGATTTGGCGATCACTTGTGTAAATAGAACGATCAATGCGCCAATACAAAACTTATACCCATGAATCATTTTAGGAAATATTGGATTGCTATCGCCCTTTTTGCATCTTTTTCTTGCCTGGCCGATTGGCCTCAGTGGAGGGGCCCCGACCGGACTGGACGTATTTCTTCCACCGAAGTAATAATTGAAAAACTTCCTTCTGCGGTCACTCCAGCGTGGAAATTTGCCATAGGTGAAGGATTTTCTTCTCCCGTGGTTTCGGGTGACGCTCTCATTTATTCCGATAATCAGGGAGGTAAAGAAACGCTGCATTGCCTGACAGCAGCCGACGGGAAAGAAATCTGGAAGTTTGACGTTGATGACACTTTTAAGGACCAGCAGGGGCCTCCAGGACCACGTTGCACACCGCTGATTTCCAGTGGTTTAGTATTTGTTCAATCGTGCAAAGGCGAATTTCAAGCGCGCAAGCTCAAAGATGGCGCATTGGTTTGGCGAGTGAATTTCAAGGATTTTGGAGCGAAATTTATTGGTGAAAAAGGAAACACCCCGGGAGCAAACAGGCATGGTAACAATGGTTCGCCTGCCGTGGATGACAAGAACGTTTACGTCCTGGTGGGTGGAACGAATGATCAGGGAGTTGTCTGTTTCGACAAGGCCTCTGGAAAACAAGTCTGGCACAGCCTCGCGGATTTGCCTGCTTACGCCGCTCCTTTTATTGCCAGTATCGACGGCACGAAACAATTGGTCTGTTTTCTGGTAGATGGCCCTGTTGGACTTGATTTGGGCACAGGAAAGGAACTTTGGAGGATACCGGTGAAGACAGACTATGCACGGCATGCCATGACTCCCGTGGTTTATCAGAACATGGTTGTTCTTGGTTCGCACCAGGTCGGATTGTTGGGGATAAGTTTAAAACACGAAGGGGATAAATGGCTTTCATCCGTAGCGTGGACCAACAAGCCTGCCGCTCCCAATTTTTCCAGCATGGTGGAGGTGGATGGTTATGTCTATGGATTAGGTCCCGCTAAAAACCTGGTTTGTGTGGAAATTAAAAGCGGTAAACTGATGTGGTCGGAAGACAATTTCATCTCGACTTCAGCGGACAAAGGAGCTGCGGCGTTTTTAGTGAGCGGCCCCAATATCCTTTCGTTGGCGGATGGCGGTGAGCTCTTACTCTTCAAAGCCTCCAGCGAAAAATACATCCAGCTGAGCAGAGTTCAGGCGACAGGCTTGAACTGGTGTAATCCCGCTTATTCAAAAGGATTTCTGTATTTGCGCAACGGAGTGCGGGGAACTGGAGAATTAATGGCAATTCAGGTCCAACCATAATTCACATGATCGCCCTTCAATTAGTTGAGCATGGTTCGCCTGGAAAGTTTCGCGTCACTGAGGTGCCGGACCCCATCGCAAAGGAAGACGAGGCCTTGATCAAAGTCCATGCCTGTGGCCTGAATCATCTTGATCTTTGGCTGGAAGAAGCGGGTTTGCCTGTTCCCATCGACCTGCCTAGAATTCCCGGCTGTGAAATTTCCGGCGAGGTAATCTCCGTACCAGACAATGCCCGGA
The DNA here is from genome assembly GCA_028293375.1 of Verrucomicrobiales bacterium. Lineage (GTDB taxonomy): Bacteria > Verrucomicrobiota > Verrucomicrobiia > Limisphaerales > JAQGOY01 > JAQGOY01. Next base: position 10,321 of record JAQGOY010000224.1, read on the forward strand.
ACATTCGCGTGGGCGATCGGGTGGCGGTGCAATCTAATATTTTTTGCGGTAAATGCGAATTTTGCCTCCGGGGACAAGAATCGATCTGCGTGCAGGGCACACTTCTTGGAATACAAATTGACGGCGGGTTTGCGGAGAAAGTTGCAGTACCGGTGAGAATGCTTGTCCCATTGCCAGCCAACGTCACTTTTGAGCAATCAGCGGCGTTAACCCTGGCAGGAAGCACTGCCATGCACATGTTAACCACCCGGACCCAGGTCCTCGCAGGGGAGTGGGTGTTGGTTGTTGGGGGAGCAAGTGGCGTGGGGTCGGCGGGAATTCAAATTGCCAGGGCTTTAGGAGCTAAGGTTGTCACTACCGCCTCAAGTCCAGAAAAGGGAGCTTTTGCCACCGGGTTGGGAGCGCACTATGTCGTTGACTCCACTGACCCAAAATGGGCGTCTGAAGTGCGAAAAATTACCGGCAAAAGAGGAGTTGACACGATTTTGGAACATGTGGGCGGGGATGTTCTTTTGAAATGCTTCGAGTGCCTGGCTCGGGGAGGAACCATTGTCACCTGCGGGGCAACAGCGGGGCGAGAGGTGAATTTGAACTTGTGGCCTTTGTTCGTGAAGGAACAACGGTTAATTGGCAGCTATGGGCGCAACCGAAGCGATATGGAAAAAACGCTCGCGTGGGCGGGCGAGGGAAAGATCAAGGCAGTTATCGACAGGATCTACCCACTCGCTGAATCGCCCCGGGCATTTCTCCAATTGCGGGAGCGCAAGGTGCTGGGCAAGCTGGTAGTGACGCCTTGACAAGCTCTACTCTGTAATACAAAGTGGATCCATGTCCAGCGAGTCGGCGTCCGAACATCTTCAGGTTATTCGAACTCTTATGGAGCGATCTGCCTATTACCGGCGTGCGCTTGCTCCCATGCTTTGCCTTTCGGGTGCCATTGGGCTGGCGGGCGCTTTAGCAGCTTGTGTCCTGAAGATTGCCACTCATCAATATTTTGTTTTATTTTGGAACTGTCTCGGAATATTAGCTCTCATTGGAAGTTATTTTTTGGCCCGAAAACAGGCCTTGAAGGATTCAGAGCCGTTCTGGTCTGCGCCCGCCCGGCGAGTGACTCAAGCTTTATTTCCCCCTTTTTTGACCGGGGTGTTTTTTAGCCTGGTCTTTGGTATGGACTCGGTTGAGCCTGCCACCAATCTTTGGATGCTGGTTTCCGGTTGGATGATTTGTTACGGTTGCGGCCTCCATTCCGCCGGTTTTTTCACCCCTAAAGGCGTTCGTTGGCTCGGTCTCATGTTTGTCGCCACCGGCATTGGTTTTTATCTGCTTGCCAGTCGTATACCTTCATTGCAAACCGTGGAGATCTGCCACTACATGATGGGATTGTTCTTTGGTGCTGGTCATCTACTTTGCGCAGGATATATCTGGGCATCTGAAAGACGGAAGAATGCCCTGTGAACCCGGAACCATTCCTTAATTTAGACCGCGTTATTCATGAGCGGGGAAGATTGGCCATAATGTCGCTGCTGGCGGCAAATCCCGAAATGTCATTTATTGAGATGCGTGAGGGTCTGGCCATGACAGATGGGAATCTGAGCATGCATTTGAAAACATTGCAGGAAGTCGGGTACGTGGCGCTGACCAAATCCTTCCAGAAAAAAAAGCCGCTTACCACTTGCAGTCTGACTGGTTTGGGTAAGACCTCTTTTGCCAAGTACATCAATGTCCTGGAAGAAATTGTGCTCCAGAACAAGCCACCGGGGAAAAACTAATGCTGCGATGAACGAATGACCCTATATACTGTCATACTTTGTAGTGCAAAGTGAATTTAGTTTTATGAATATTATTTACGCTTCCCATCTCGGCATGTGCTTCGGCGTGCGGGACGCCATTCAACTCGCGCTCGATGCCCATGCGAAAACTCCGGTTACCATCCTTGGCGAATTGGTGCATAACCGCACGGTTGTCGAGGAACTTGCAAGAAAAGGAATAGCCATTGAAAAGTCTCCAGCCAATGTCCGGACCGACACGGCAATCATTACTGCCCATGGCGCCTCGAACAAAGCCTTGGACCGGGCGAGGAACCATGGCTTAACTTTGTTGGAGGGGACTTGTCCCCTTGTTCATTTCGCTCACCGCTCCATTCACAGGTTGGCGGCTGAGGGATACTATCCCGTAGTCATCGGAAAAAAGGGCCATGTGGAAGTCGTTGGAATCACGGAAGATTTTTCCGAATGCACAGTGGTTAGCGAACTGATCGATATCGCAAATATTCCACCAAAAACTAAAATTGGTGTGATTAGCCAGACCACGCAACCACTTCCATACGTCCGTTCGCTTGTAGAAGCCATCCGTAGACAATTTTCCACTTCAGATGTGAAATTCATCGATACCGTGTGTCAACCTACCAAGCTGCGTCAAAAAGCAGCTGAGGATTTGGCAGCGTGTGCGGACGTTGTCCTCGTTATCGGAGGACGTAATAGCAATAATACCCACCAATTGGTCCAAACGTGTAAACTCCAATGCCCTCGCGTCCACCATGTCGAAACTGCGGCGGATCTTGATCCCCGATGGTTTGGCTCGCAGGAAACCGTTGGAATTACCGCTGGCACATCGACACCGGACGAGGTCATCGCTGGGGTTGAAAGATGGCTGCGGTCGCTTGAAAAAGCGGCTTGACCAGTGACTGCTGATATGACTTTCAACGAAACACTTTTGAAAAAGATCCGGCTGCTGACATGGTTCTTTATGATGGGTTTGTTTCTGAGTGGGGTGACAGCCATACCGCTGCACTCGGAGCTCCAACTGCTCCACAAAATGGTGGCGAATGGAGCGGTTGCGCGAGGTTTCGTCCCTACTGGCTTTGCTGAATGGATTTTAAAAGTGGAGCAGGGGTTAAGTTCCACTAACGCAAAGTACCCTTTCCTGGCTTATGGGACTGATTGGCTGGCGTTTGGTCACATCGTCATTACCATTGCTTTCTGGGGAGCAGTCAAAGACCCCATCAGAAATCGATGGCTGTACGATTTTGGATTGATCGCTTGTGCTTTGATCATCCCATGGGCGCTTGTTTTAGGCCAGGTCCGAGACATTCCGTTGGGGTGGCGGTTGATTGATTGTTCATTCGGAGTTTTTGGGGCAATTCCGCTTTTAATCATCCGACACTGGTTATCCCAAATGAACTTGCAAGCTCCAGGTTTGTAAGAACAGTCTTTTAACGATTATCGCCATCAAGAAGCCCTCCCAACCCTCCAAGGATTGATCCTTCCTCACGCCGTTTGCCACCCATGCCGGGGGCTGAAGAGACAATTCGATCGGCCATGCGTGAGAAGGGCAGCGATTGGAGCCAAATGCGTCCCGGGCCCCTGAGCGTGGCGAAGAAGAGCCCCTCGCCGCCAAAAAGAGCTGATTTGATGTTTCCAACGTATTGGATGTCGTATTGAATCGAAGGTTGAAACGCCACAATGCACCCGGTATCGACTCGAAGCGTTTCTCCTGGAGCGAGTTCGCGTTCCATCAATGTCCCGCCCGCGTGAACGAAAGCCAAACCATCTCCTACCAGGCGCTGCATGATAAAACCTTCACCACCGAACAAGCCAGCGCCCAATTTCTTGACGAAGGCGATATTGATGCTGACGCCTCGGGCTGAAGCTAAAAAAGAATCCTTTTGGGCAATGATTTCACCGCCATATTGCGGTAAATACATCGGAATAATTTTACCTGGATAAGGAGCTGCAAAAGCTACTTTCTTCTTGGATAAATGCTGGTTTTGGAAAGAAGTCATGAATAGAGATTCCCCGGTGATCATGCGCTTACCCGCGCTGAGCAACGAACCCATGATACCTCCAGCTCTAGGTGAGCCATCGCCAAAGATCGTTTCCATGGCTATGCCTTCTTCCATATACATCATTGCGCCCGCTTCGGCGACGGCAGCTTCCATGGGATCCAGCAGTATTTCCACATACTGCATATCATCTCCAAAGATTTCGAATTCAATGTCGTGCATGATCATAAAGAGTAGTATCTCAATTGTTTACAAAATATCAGAAGGTCGAAAGAAAGTGCGATTACAAAACTGAAGTTCATTTGGAATGTTTGGAAATAAGTGGCAATTTAGGCAAAGAATGATTTAGTAAAAGCAGTTGACGCCACCGCGCACGATTTGTAAATTACGCCTCCGTTTTGGGATCCAGAGTAGCTCAATGGTAGAGCTCCGCACTGTTAATGCGGCTGTTGTAGGTTCGAGCCCTACCTCTGGAGCCATCTTCTTTGCCTTTCGCCCCAAGCTAGGCTGAGTAGCGTAGGGTAGCGGTTCCAATCTACGGCGTCTATTGGCTGGAGCCACAGAGGTTTACTGCAAGATGCAGATTCACGAAAATCAAAACGTGATGGAAAATTGCCCCAAGAAGACTGCAAAAGTTCCACCGCGCATGAGTTTGGTGAGCCTTGGGCGGGCGCGGTGTCCACTTTGGGACCACTAGTTTCCGCACTTACTATTTATACCCTTGCGAGTGCGACTATTTAACCTTCAGTGCTTCAAGCAGTTTAGCCTTCTTGTCAGGCATGATGGCTAATTGTTCGACGAGGGGCTGTGCAGTGGCTTTTTCCGAGGGGGTCCAACTCGCAAGTTGCTCTGCTCCCAGCGGATCGTAGGATAAATTACTGATCACTCTTTGGTAGTAAATCGACTTTTGGGTGTCGCTATCCGGCAAAGCGGCCAACCATTTCATCGCAGCCGCAGGTTGTGAATTGCGCCACTCGCTAAAAGCTTCAGTCGATGCTTGTGCAGCATTCGCTTCGGGCAGTTTTTGTGTCCACTCCATGGCCGCTTTTGGGTTTTGGCGAGCTAGAGACCTCGCCAGAGTATTGTAAATGCCCTCTGGTATGGCATCCGGGCTCAGGCCGGAAATAAAGTTGGCTAATCCTTTGGGATCGAGTTCTGTCCAGCGCCAATAAGTGTTTTCCAAAGCTCTTTTGGTGGAATCTGAATCGAGAGTTTTTAACCACGCGATTGCTTCATTCGGAATGGGTTGTTTTTCACTACTGAAGAAATCCTGGGGAATCCATTTATTGGCTATGGCGCTGGCGGCCTCCGCTCTAGCTATGGATGGAGTCATCTCGGCAACCAGGGCAGCTCCAGCCTGGATATTTTTTTCTCCCACGCTTTTAACCACCGCACCCACGGCGCGAGCAAGCGCGTTTCCCGTCAGACTTTGTTCAGACCAGGACATGGCGGCTGAGGCATCCTGTCTGGCCCATGACTCAACAAAGGAGGAACTGAGTCTATTTCTCGTGGTAGCATCAGTTGCGCCAAGCCACTTGGACGCATCATTCAGGTTGTTTTTTGACCACTCTTTAAGAACGGATTCAGCTAGAGCAGACGAAAGGTTCCCCGGATGAGAGGCTGCAAATTCCATAGCTGCAGCGGGATCCTGTTTGGCCCATTCATTGCCAATTACTTTCATAATTTCCGACGAAGCGAATCCCGCAGGATGCGACATGGCGAACTCTGCGGCATGCCTTGCGTCAGTCGCTGCCCATGATGCCACTTTTGTAAGGCGAGGCGTGAAGTTTTCAATATGCCAATCCATCATCAGGCCAAGTCCTCTTTCGACATCAATGTCTACGATGTCTCCAGCTACGCCCATGCGCCATCCGTTCAGACTGTTTGTGGCACTCAGTGCAGCGATGACACCTTCCAGATCACGCTTGGGCCACTCTGCAAAGAGATCGTATGCCATGGATTTTGGCATGGCATCGCCACTGGCCAGTAGTGTGTCATAGAGATTGCGCGGATTTTTTTCGATCCACCGCGCTGAAAGCACTTTTAGAAGAGTGGGATTGCCTTTCGCTAATTGAACCAGTCGCGGGAAATCACTCAGGTTAGCGTTCTCAAGCGCATCCATCCATTGCAGCCAGTGAGTTACCCCTGACGATAAGGACAAATCCCTGGCGAGCTTTGTGGCCAGCGGCGAGTCGTCAGCTTTGACTTTTTTGACTCGCTGAAAAAAGCGTGCGAAAAAGGTGTTGAAAGATCCATCTGAAGCAGCATTTGAGGCAGTAATTTGGTTGGATGGCACGGGATGCATGAATCTGCCAATCGCAAGCCCTGCCACGGCCGCAACCAGGATAATAGTGAAATTAAAAGCAAATCTCATTAGGGCTAATGTTTGGGGACTTTATTGACTACATTGGCAACATATGCCGACAGTTTACCTTTTATTTCCGCAGAAAAGTCGCTTGCCTCAATCCATTGGCGCGCTGATGCGGGGTTGTGTCTGGCTACACTCTCAGCTGCATTCCCGGCCGCCTGAACACGCAAATTTGGATTACCAATAGTGAGAGCCCATTCCCACGCTTCGGCAGGATGTTTATCAGCGATTGCACTGACGAGGGTTCCCACGGTGCTGTCCCGGTCGGCCCCTTCATTGAGTGAAGAAACCCAACGCGCCGCGCCGTTGGGATCACTTGACGCCCAAACAGTGGTTGCGGCCAGAACTGCTGGCAATCTGGAATCCCCTTTGAGTGTGGTTGCCCATCCAATTGCATTCTCCGGCTCTTGTTCGGCCCATGCCCGGGCTAATGCTTGTGCGCCCGAGCTCCTGGAGCCTTCTGGTAACTGCTGGAGACGGGAAGCCCATACGCTGGGATCATTCATGTTGCCCGCCTGAAGAAAATTGAAGGCGTTCTCCAGTAATGGTTGCCGAACCCGTTCAGGCGCCTCCTGCAATAGCGAATCCATGCGACCCAAAGAATTCCCTCCATTGAGAAGGCTGCGGGCCAATTGAGACACCAGCAGGTCCCCGGCGGGGCCGGGAGGAATATTTTTACTCATGGCCAGGGAGAGACTCGGGTCCTTGTAGGAAGCGGCGTTCAGCACGGAAGCTTTGAGTGACCTTGTCGTTTCGTTATCTGGTTGATCTTTCAACCATTCCCAAATTGCAGATTGCTGATGACTACCGTCATTTAGGATGGCGCTTCCGATTGCTGGCATGAGTGCGGTTAACGAACCATCGGCAATTCGTGCATCGAGAAACTGTGTCGCCCCGGCATTCAGTTTGTCCGTAACGGAATTGGCGACCCCCTGCAAGTCATCGCTGGTGAAGCGGCCAGGATGATTCGCCAGCCAATTCATGGTGCCTTCAAAGTCCGTTTTGGCAGCCTGACCAAGCACGCGTGCGCCCGTGGTGGTTGCGAAATATCCAGAACGGCCTCCGGAAGGAACGCTGCCGCTTTCTTCAAGGGCAGATGCAGGATCCACCTCCGCTCTTCCAATCAACGCTGAGCGGATGATTTCATTTTGATCGACGCTGGACGGTAGATTTTTTGCCCATTGAATCGCTTGTTTTAAATCAGACTTTGCCCATGTCTGGGCTACACCCGCCAGCGCCTGCTCACGATTGTCGCCGCTCATTTTTTCAGCAGCACTTTTGGCGTTTTGAAGCGATGCCCGGGACAAGATGGCGAAAGCATCACGGACCGAACTATCCCAATATGAACCGGCTTTCGGAACGCGTTCAGCAAGTTCTGCCAGTTTACCAGGCACCAGGCGAGCCACATCCGACAGTATGTCCCGGGCTCCCTCGTCCCAAACTTTTCCGCCCGATAGAACGGCATTTATCGCAGTTACGGGTGATTCGGTGAGCCATTCGTGAAGGAATTGTTTGCGCTGGGAGTCGTCCCCGTTCTTGCCCGAAAAGAAAACAAATGCCCCGGGAGCGTCAAGCTGAGCCCACTCGGAGATTAGGGCTCCTCGGAAAATTCTCCTTCGTGAGGGGTCGGAAAGTTTGGAAATGGCATCGAAAAGCAAAGGCATTGCCGAGGCGTTCGTGCCGTGGATTTCGTGCAAATGTCGCCATTCCGCAAATAACTTGCTTTGTTCATAACTCGGGGGTGCATTTGTGGTGATCTTAGCCAACTCAGTGACAGGGCGGTTCTCTGCAGCCTTTGGCGTCATGAAGGTGTGGGTGTATCCAACAGGAATACACACTGCGGTAACGAGTGCAGAAACGATCAAAATATTTTTGCTGGTGCTCATGAGGGTAAAAAGTCGTGTGGAAACATCTGCGGTTGTGGCAACCGTTCCAGCGGCTGTGGCCGTAGCGAAAACAGTCCCAGCAACTACTGCCGGAGCGGCCATAGCTCCAATTGCGACAGCAATTGCGACGGTGAAGACTGCCGTGGGTCTTGTGTTGTTTAGGACGTTTTCCAGTAACCCGGACATTCTTTCTTTTAACATTTCACGTCCTCGGGCCAATCGCTGTTTGACGGCATCTTCACTGATGTGAAGCGTTTCAGCCACGGCCGAGACCGACTGTCCTTCACGATAATATAAAACTAAGGGCAACCGGTAGTTTTCGGGCAGTTTCGCCAGGTATATTCGAACCAGTTCTGCCTCTTCTTCGGTTGATGCGACGTCTGCAGGAGAAGGCGATTCATCGGGAAGCTCTATAGTCTCGTCCAGTGGATCATGTCCGCGCTGTCTGCGAAGGTGGGCTAATGCGGAATTTCTGGCGATTTGGGCCAGCCAGGATTTAAGGGATGCAGGATCGCGCAAGTCCCCGATTTTTTTCCATGCCGTGAGAAAAGCATCCTGGGCTGCATCTTCGCTGGCAGTAAAGTTGGTTAAGATGCCAAGAGCAATACCACAAACCATCGCCTGATAACGGCTCACAATTTCTACAAAAGCCTTTTTTTCGCCGCGGCGAGCCGCCAACACCAGTTCGACATCCAAAGAGGTAATGTTGTTAAGCGGAGTAATTGTTTTTTTCTTTGACCAAAACTTCATAGGTTGATCTGCATTACATCAATTAGGATGCAGCGACTTTGAAGGCGGTGACATTTTGTTTCACAAGCGAATGCCTGATGCTTTGACTTGGACAGCAAAAGGAAGGCTGTAGGGCGAAGGAAGGAATGGAAAAGTCGGTTCATTCCATTCATGTGAGGTTCTCTAAGTCGAAGGCTTGCTCGCAAATTTTTGTAGAATCGGAAATAGTTGTTGGCAAAAGGCTTTGGACCCATAGCGGGAAAGGCAGATCTCTCGCAATTTGGTCGGCTGAAAGTTATTGAGCTTACTTTCCATTTCATTGAACGCCTCGATCAGGGCAGGCACATCGCCCGGTGGAATCAAGCGGCCAAGTTCCGGAGTCAGGATGGATTCGGGTCCGCCACATCTTGTGGCGATCACAGGTTTACCCATAGCCAGCGCCTCAATCACTACTACCCCAAAAGTTTCAAATAAACTTGGCAAAACAAAAATGGTGGTGTTTTCCAAAAGTTCCCTTACCTGCGAGCGATCCAACTGCCCAAGGAACTCAACCTGAGTGTTAATTCCAAGTTCACTCGCATAACTCTCCAGACTCTCCCGCAAGTCGCCGATACCTGCGATCTTGAGTTGGACATCAGTTCGACCTTTGTAATTTTGAGCAAACGCACTCAATAAAAATTTTTGTCCCTTCTTTTCGTCTAAGGAAGCAATGTTGGTTAGCACCAAATTTGATCCGCGCGGTCTAAATTCAGGCGTTTTTTCGAAACGCGAGTCGAGCACGTTGGGCATGAACGTCCAGTCCAGATTAAATTCCGAGCTCAGAAGCGAGCAAAAAGGGGGACTCACCGCCATTCGAACGTCAGCGTCGGAAAAAGCCTTCGCAGCTTTCCTTTTTAGAGCGCCGCCAACCAATTTCCGCGCAAAATAAGTACTGTGCTCAGTAATGACGTAAGGGATTCCGAGGCTCTTTCGTATTTTGGAGGCCAGTATCCCTGCATAAAGCGAATTGTGGGCATGAATGATATCCGGTTTGCCAAACTTCTTGATGTATTCTTTTACTGCAACGAAGCCAGCTCTTGTCCATCCCGAGGCGTCATTGGCCAGACCAGGCCGAAGCAAATACAAACCTTCATTTCTGACGACATCGAAATTTTGCACCCGGTCAAAAGTTACAAACGAAGATGCGTTTAGTAATTTTCTGAAACTCAATGCAGCCAGACCCGAAAGGGAATAGCTTTTTAAGCTGGCATGAACATTTCTTCCTGTAAGTTTTGCAAGGAATGCTTTTGATAGCATAGGCAACGAAAATTGCAGCTTTACCGAGACGAAACCTATTTTCGATGCCGTTTCGGAGGCCAGGGCTCGTGCCTGGTCCAGTTGGAAAATTCCGTCCAGACTGGTGGCGCTGGTGTTAATCTGCTCGGATGGAATAATCAAAATGTGCATGAATTTTTGCTCGATTAAAAAAAGCTATCAATAATTGTAAAACAGAAACTGTAGTTATCTAAATGGTTAATTTTGAATTGTAGTTTCGAGGGTCACTTTCGAAAAAGTACAGGTCCCCACGCGGCTTGGGTTTTGAGGGGTCATCCGTGCAATGGGCGCCGCAAAAAAATCTCTAATCAACCCAAATCTGGAAAGTTTGAATTTGACCACCAGGGCATATTGTTTGATGGATTTCATTTCTTTCTCGCTGAAAAGGGACCCTTTACTGCTGATAGAAAGTAATTTTGCGAGTTCTTTTCCATGGCCGCTCCGGATGGCGTTGCCCATAATATCGACTCCCATCACGCGGAGTCCTTCTTTGTATTTATTTAATAATCCTTTTTCCTGGATCTTGGTGCAGGCGTACTCGAAGACCGTTACCCTGCTCTGGAGCTTGGGAAGCTGGTGAAAACCGATTCGTGAGAGACTGTCGTCCGATATGCGAAGAAAAACATCAGGTTGCAAGTCCAGGCGCTTCGCGAACTTCATGGGCCACAACAAACTGCGTATGTGCAATTCCACGTCCTGCCACAGCTTCAAGTCGTTTCTCCACATCCCAACCTCCTGGAAGGACGATTTTTTCCACAATGGCCCGGTTCCCTGGCAAACAGGGTCATTTTTGAGGACCCTCATCAGGTCATCTTCGCCTGTCTCGACATTCCAGAGCAAATTCAAGTCGTAGGGTTCTTTTTTGAATAGCAGCATCGGGAAGATAACGAAATCACAGCCAGGATTGGCTTCCATTGCCTTGACTCGCTGTTCCAGGCAAAAAGGCGCCATGAGATCATCCGTATCCAGGAACATCACGTAATCACCGGTGGAGTTATCGACGGCAATATTACGGCAGGTACAGGCGCCTTTTGGTTCCCGGTCACGGGTCTGAATTCTTACTCGCGGATCCTTTTCTGCGTATTCCTTTAGAATCTGCAAGCTATTATCACTGCTTCCATCATCGACAACCATCCATTCCCAATAAGGATAGGTTTGATTGAAAATGGAGACCGCCGTTTCGCCAACGATGTAGCCACGATTAAAACTTGGAGTGATAATGGAAACGACTTTATGGCTCATGTGATTTTGACGCCTAATTTTTGCTTAGGGTCGAGGCGTCCATTGCTCGAGTAATCTACACGGCCGAGTTAATTTCCATCAAACTATAAATCCTAGAGGCACTATCAATTGAATGGATTGAGATCTACTTTGAGGGAACCAGTTTGCCGCTCCTTCCCACACGGTAAAATTGGCCACTCCAAACCACATGATTACCAGCAAATGACTGCAGCCATACGAATGCGCCAAGAATGTCCCGAATTGGAACCAGCCAAAGGTATTTTATGTGAGCTTTCGATTGCGTGAATCGCCACTGGAGCTGATTGACTACTGAGATCCGTATCAGCAGGCAAATCAAGAGCATGTGAAGCACGTGCTCGGCCTGCTCAACCGATGCGCTCAAATACCACAATACTGGCCAAAGGGTGGGGTTCGAAAGGATGCTAAAGAAATAGGGAAAGGGTTGCGACACTCTCACGGTCCTCGCCCAACGCAATTGATGCGAATAAACGCCCCTCCAATTTGATTTGGACTCCATGCACTTTACAGGCAACCTGGAAAAAACAACTTCCTTCCCGCTTTCGCATATCTTTCTTCCCATCCAATAATCGTCGGCAAGGTAATCTTTCAGGACTTGAAATAAATTGAGCTCTTCAATTTGCTTCTTCCGAAGGATCATCGACGCGCCAAGGGCGAAATTGACGGGTTTCAATGAAGCTGCCTGCAAGACCTGGCTCCAAAAATCGGCGTTGGTGGTGATCGCTTCATAACGCATCGCCAGGGTCGTTGGGTTTGCTAGTTCGTAGAAACTATGAATCAATCCTATTTGTTCGTCTTTCAGCATGGGAATGGTCTCACGAAGAAAGTTTGGTCCCGCCAGCACATCGGCATCACTGATTGCCACGAAATCGTGCTTGATTTCGGAGGAAAGATGGCACAAAGAACTGACCTTGGCGTTTGGTCCAAGAACTGGATCACAAATGATCAGCGAAGCATCAATCTTCGGGTATTTTGAAATGAGGTCACGAACGATGTCGCAAACGCTGTCATCTTCGGACGCCACCCCTAATAGAATTTGAAGGGGAGCGTTGTATTCCTGAAGAAACCAGCTTTCTAAGCACTTCCGGGTATTCTCGTCAGAACCTTTCAAAGGCTTCAAAATGGTGATCGCGGGCGCGAAATCGGGTAGATTCTCGACTTCGCGCAATGGAAATCGAATTGCTACCGTCCACTGCCATAAAAGCAGGGCAATGCTCAGGGCAGCGAGAATTGAAAAGGCCAATGGAACCATCGGCAGACTATGCTTCGTCCACGGAAATCACGCGAAGGATTTCTTCAAGAGGGCTTTCGCCGATTGCTACCCTGTGCAGGCCCTTTTGCCACATGGTTTGCATCCCTCGCTGGATAGCTACCTGTTGCAAAGCGCGGGTCGGAAGTTTTTGTAATACCGCGTCACGGAAAGCCGCGTCGACAGTCAAAAGTTCAGTGACGGACGATCTGCCGGAGAATCCAGTTTGCATGCATTGTTCACAACCAGCGCCTTTTCTGAAGTGAGCAGTCTCGGCCATTTCCCTGGGGATAAGCGCTAAAAGCCCGGCTTCGGGCTCGTAAGGTTGGGAGCAATAAGTGCAGTTTTTGCGGATCAATCGGACGCCTAGTACCCCAATGATACTGGAGGAAAGCAGAAACGGCTCGATATTCATGTTAATCATACGGGCGAACACCCCGGCCGTACTGCCGCTGTGGATGGTGCTGATCACTAAGTGCCCGGTCAACCCGGCCTGCACGGCAATCGCTGCCGTTTCGGGATCTCGGATTTCACCTACCATAATCACCTGAGGGTCTTGTCTCATCAGCGATCGCAGTGCGATCGGATAAGTGAAATTTTGCGCGGCATTGGTTTGCGCCTGCGAAATCATCGGCAAACTGAACTCCACTGGGTCTTCAACAGTGGCAATACTCATTGTCGATCCGGACCGCTGCACAAGGTGATAAAGCGCGGAATATATCGCCGTTGTTTTTCCAGAGCCGGTGGGACCGGTCAAAAGGATCAGACCGCTGGGCTTGGTTAACATTTTCAGAAACACTTCAACCGTTTCCGGGTCGAAGCCAAGAGAGTGAATATCAAAGCTGCGGTTGCTCGGATCGAAAAGGCGCACGACAATTTTCTCTCCGCGGGTCGTGGGGAAAATGGAAATTCGCTGTTCCACCCCTCCCAGTTCAGGATCGGCTGGCGCATGGCCTTCCTGTGGCAAGCCATTTTGATAGGTGATCAGGTTGGCCAATACCTTGAAGCGTCCGGAGATCTTTTCCATGTACTCCAACGGCAAATGAACGAGCTCCTGCAGCACTCCATTTAACCGAATTCTTACGACAAGAGTCGTTTCCCACGGTTCAATATGGATGTCGCTGGCCCCTGCTTTGATGGCATCCATGAGCAGGTATTTAACTAGTAATCCAATTTCCACCCCATTGGCGGTGGAAGTTTCTGAATGAAGGTAATTGATCGTTTCGCTCACTTTAAAACATTTCTAAAGGAATTTCTGCCCTTGTTAAGAATCCATTAAAGACTAAACGAGTCTTTCGCAAGCCAAATTCGTTTTTTCTTTCGAGGCTGCTCTTGTATTACACGTTGATTAGATGTTGTCGTTTTGCTGTTTGCTCACGTATTCGAATAGTTTCAGACGAATTCCGGGTTTAAATACTCCCCCGGATGCATTAAAGATCGCCGCTTTCCCTCTCATAGTCTCTTTTCAGCTCGATTTTTTATGTTTCTACCTCACGATCGAATGGCCCATGAATTCAATTCCTCCACTCCGACTCGATCCCATCGACTCCCATGTTCATGTTGTCGGGAACGGCAAAAATGGAAGTGGCTGTTGGCTTAAACTGAAAGGGAAACATGCCATTCTTGCACGATTTATGGTGGCTCAACTGGGCCTCGCTCAGAGTTCGCTTTCTGAAGACCTCGAAACGCTTTATGTCGCAAGGTTATTGGAACTCCTACGCGCCTCCAGTCTCAAGAAGGCCATTATCCTCGCCCATGATCAGGTTTATCTTGCAAACGGATCGTTAATGGAAGGCGCGGGCTCCTTTTACGTTCCCAACGACTTTGTGCTGGAATTGGCCCGGACCAACGACGAATTTTTGCCTGCCGTTTCGATCCACCCAGCGCGAGCGGATGCTATCGCTGAACTGGAACGTTGCGCCCAGCTGGGAGCGGTGATGATGAAATGTCTTCCGAACTGTCACAATATTGATTGCTCCGATCGCCGCTACACCAGCTTCTGGGAAAAAATGGCGGAGCTAAATATTCCTTTACTGGCTCACACAGGTGGAGAAAATACGGTGCCGGTAATTAATCCGGAATATTCGAATCCGAGGATTCTCACCCGTCCTTTGGAGTGCGGCGTAAAAGTGATTGCTGCCCATTGTGGAACGCGAAGCGGGCTTAGAGATCCGGATTATTTTGACGTGTTCGCCTCCATGATACCGAAATTCCCAAATTTATTTGGGGATAATAGCGCGTTCAACCTTCCTATGCGTTGTAAGCCAGTTCCAACCTGTCTTAGAGAACCGATTGCTTCACGAATAATCCACGGTAGCGATTTTCCTGTTCCGGTCTCGGGGCGGTGGGCCAGGTTGAGGGGACTGATTTCCCAGGACGATTTCAAGAAATCAAAAGACATTGTAAATGTAATCGAAAGGGATTTTTTCCTTAAAAAAGCCATGGGATTCTCGGGCGACACGTTTACGCGAGTGCATGAACTTCTGCCGCCCAAAAAAAGCGGTTCATTTTTGGGGCAAGTCACAAAAAATAAAATAAAATGAACCTTTCGGCCTGCAGTCCATTCTTCTTAACGAATGCTCGTGTTGGAAGAAACTGAATTACTACCTCTCATTGGCGCCAGGGCAGGGGATCCTGAAGCCTGGCGCACGTTGTTTGAACGGTTCCGCCTACCGCTTTTCTCCTACCTGACTCAGTTGACTGGTGACCAGGAAGCATCTCTTGATCTCATCCAGGAAACTTTTTTAAGCGCCACACGCTTCATTACCACTCTTCGTTCAGACGACAAATTTGCTGGTTGGTTATTCGGTATAGCCAGGCAAAAAGTGATACAAACCTGGCGAAAAAAGCGTCTGCCCATGATTTCTCTCGACGAAACAACGCAGGACGAATCCCTTTTCGAAAGCTCCACTCCTTCTCCATCAGAATTTCTGATCCTTGAAGAAAATGAAAACAACTTTTGGGATGCGCTGAACGGGCTCTCGGTAGTCCACAAAGAAGTCATCGTGCTTTTTTTTCTTGAGGAATTCTCATTGGAGGAAATCGCCGAAATCACGGGGACAAGCGTGGGAACGACAAAATCACGGCTTTTCTATGCCAGGAAAAATTTCAAGGAATTTTATGAAAAACACTGATCGGCGAACCCCGCGCGAACTATTGCTCAATGCGGCCAGCCGGAACTCAGCCAGAATGGACCGCCTTCGTGATCGAATCTGGGACAATGCAGATGAACAAACCACAATCAAACCAGAGTGGCGGTTCATTCGAATTCGAGAATTCTTCTCTGCTCATCCCATCATCTACTCAGGCCTCGCAGCGTCGTGGTTGGCTATTGCGTTTCTTCAGATCGAGAGCGACAACGAAACTGTCAGGCCAAAAGACGGACAGGCAGCCTGGGCTCTTTTTCGGGCCATACCTGAGTCTGACCTGAATGCGCTTGCAGATTTTGCAACCCTCGAGCCCGAGTTGCCCCAAAAGGCAGTTCGTTCCCCCCATTCCAAACTGCGAATCAACATTGTCACCGTCTAATATGGAATCTCCTAATTTTCAAAATGGCAAAGAGAGTCTCGGAATTGTTATTCTGAAACGCGGTTTTCTGGCGCTGGTTTGCCTGATTACCTTATTGATATTATGTGTCTCTTTTGAGAACTGGAGAGGTTCCCGGTCCTGGAAAAAATATCGCGCCCAGGCGGAATCAAAAGGCGCTATTTTTGAAATGGCTGCTCTCACTCCACCTCCCATACCGCCAGAGGAGAATTTTGCGGAAATACCGCTTTTGCAGGGCCTATTTAAATACCGCAATACAGGAAAAGGGATTAAGTGGGACGACACGAATACGCTTCAGAGCCTCCGGGCCGTTTCACTCAGCGCCGGAAAAGCCAATTTCAATCCCTCCTTGGGCGACTGGCGAAAAGGGGTCAAAACTGACATTGCCAAACTGAAAGGGTATTATGTCGATAAGACTCCGGCCGATTTCACGGCAAATCGCGATTGGAAAAAAATTTCCACGAACCTCCCGCCACAGGAGTTTCTTAGCCAGTTCATCCAGCTTTTCGAAGCGGAACTTGATCAAATCACCGTAGGCTTAAAACGCCCCCATGCCAGGTTTGCGATTCATTATGGCGACGAACGTCCATTTGCGATTTTGCTTCCTCATCTTTCCATCGTGAAAAACTTCGGTCAGATTTTCGAGCTTCGTGCCATCTTGCGCCTCCACGAAGGCAAACATCAGGCCGCCTCGGAGGATGTGAGGGCGATAGTGGGCTTGTCAGAAACTCTGAAAGATGAGCATCTCATCGTCGATCAGCTCGTACGAATGTCGATTCTGAACTTGGCTTTGCAGGTTGTTTGGGAAGGGATTGAATTGGGTTCCTGGAATTCCCAGGAATTAGCAGAATTAGATATATTGCTTAGCCACGTCATCCTAATGCCGGCAATGGTTGAGTCACTAAAAATGGAAAGAGCGGCCGGAACCACAACCATTCTGCAGCTTATTTCAAGACCGTCCGACGCCGACCAACTTGGTTCAGACGGGGACTCTTCTGCGTGGGAAGCCATGTCCAGGCTCTTTTTTGTCCTCAAGGGATGGGGCAGACTTGAAGCGGTGAATTATAGCCGTATGTTTGACGATTCCATTTTTCCTCCATTGACCAACAATGTCTACTTTATCGACCCGAAGTTGGTGGACAGAAAGGGGAACGAAGTGACCAGCTTGATTCATGGTGGTGCCCGCTCCATCTTTTCGCACACCCGACTCGCGTCGTTGTTGTTACCTGCTATAAGCAAAGCTTTGAGCCGAACCGCCGAAACCCAGGCTGACTTGAACTGCGCGCGTTTGTCCCTGGCAATTGAAAAGATGCGCCAAGCCGAAAAGAAACTTCCTGAAAATCTTCAGGACCTAATTCCGAAATATTTTTCGCAGCTTCCTGTGGATCCAGTCCTCGGAGGGTCTCTTCATTATGTAAGGCACTCGGAAATCAGTTATTCCATTTACTCCGTCGGCTGGGATGGTGTTGATAACGGCGGTAAAATGGCGAAGAAATCCGATTCCGATTCAGCGACGAAAGAGACTGATTGGGTTTGGAGAACTGGGAGTTCAGGAGAAAAAGAGTCCGGGGAGACAAACCTGAAACCTTAAGGTTTCAAATATAAATACATGGTTCGCGGTGGTATATAACTATAAAGATCGCCAAGACAACTGTCGGCTCCCTGACCTCCGAAGACCAGCATCTCATTTCCGTCCCAAACAGCCCCGTGTGACCAACGCGGACTGGGAGCGCCGATGATTTGTGCAAACGCCCAGCTGTTCACTGAGGGGTTATATCGGGCTCCATCGTTTAAAAGATTCCCGTTAAACCCTCCCCAGATGATCATTTCGCTGCCTGTCCAGACGCTGGTGTGCGATGCTCTCGCCGAGGGGACACCAGTGCTCGCAAATTCCGCCCAGCCGTTGGTTCCCGGGCGATAGCGACCTCCATCACTAAAATATCCTGTGTTACCGTTGTAACCGCCCCAAATGATCATTTCATTTCCAGTCCAGACAGCAGTATGAGACTGGCGAGACTGAGGGCTGCCAGTAGTTTGCACGCCTAGCCACTGATTAGACTCGGGGTTATATCGGCTCCCATTCCCAAACCAGCTAATTCCATTTCCTCCTCCCCAGATGATCATTTCGCTGCCCGTCCAAACTGCCGAATGAAATTGACGGGGAACTGGGGCTCCCGCCAGCTCAAGTGATGCCCACCGGTTAAAACCGGGGTTATACCGTCCTCCATCGTTTACGCATCCCACCGTATTGGAGCCACCCCAGATAACCATTTCGTTTCCAGTCCAGACTGCAGTGTGGTTGCATCTCGCCAATGGTGCAAACAACCCAGTCACAGGAAACCAGGCGTTCAAGATAGGATTATAACGAGACCCGTCATCGAGGACTGTTCCATGTCCAAACCCTCCCCAAACGATCATTTCATTCCCAGTCCAAATCGCTGTATGAAATTGGCGGGCCGAGGGGGAGCCCACTTGCGAAATCTCGCTCCAATTGTTCGCGGCAGGATTATACCGGCCGCCATCATTCAAATAATTTGTTCCATTGATCCCTCCCCAGACAATTAATTCGCTGCCCGTCCAAACTGCTGAGTGGGAGCGCCTCGGACTGGACGCCGCGGTTTTCAGGATGGAGGCCCAACTGTTCGCAGCTGGATTGTATTTTCCTCCATCGCTGAAGGACGTCGGCCCATTAAATCCCCCCCAGACAATCATTTCGTTGCCGGTCCATATCGCGGTGTGAGCGCTACGCGGACTTGGAGCCGTCACGGTTTGATTTGTTATCCAATTGTTGGACGCCGGGCTATATCGTCCCGCATCATTAAAATAGGAGTAACCGTTAAAACCTCCCCAAACGATCATCTCGCTGCCTGTCCAGATGGCAGTGTGAGAAAACCGGGCGTTTGCTGCTGCATTAGTTTGTGTGACTGTCCAATTATTTGCAGCGGGATTGTACTTCCCGCCATCCTTAAGTGCGTTTCCTCCATTATACCCTCCCCAGACTATCATTTCGTTGCCGCTCCACAGCGCCGTATGGTACTCTCTTATCGTGGGAGCATTTGTCTGCTGTGTGGGTGTCCAGTAACTCATCGCCGGATTGTATTTCCCACCGTCGTTAAAGAAACCGAGTATGTCGCTGTGCCCCCCCCAAACGATCATTTCCGCCCCTGTCCAAACCGCCGTGTGACCGTCGCGTGCCGTCGGGGCTCCAGTGGATGCTAATCGAGCCCAATTGTTTGAAGAAGGATTGTAACGCGCCCCATCATTCAGATTCCCTGTCTCGCTAGAGCCGCCCCAAATAATCATCTCACTTCCCGTCCAGACCGCCGTGTGAGAATTGCGCGAACCAGGGGCGTCGGTCAACGGGGTGGGAGTCCAATTGTTCCCGGCAGGATTATAGCGTCCGCCATCGTTCAGTGAGGTGTTCCCGTTTGCTCCTCCCCAAACAATCATTTCTGTTCCGGTCCAAATGGCTGAATGATTTTTTCTCGGTTTTGGCGCTCCAGAAATTTGGACATCACTCCAACTATTCGCAACAGCATTATATCTGGCGCCATCGTTCAGAGAGAAATCCCCATTGGCTCCGCCCCAAATAATCATCTCGGTGCCAGTCCAGATCGCCGTGTGTGCGTACCGGGGACCGGGGGCAGGCCCCGAGGCTCGCGCCTGCCATGATTCCAATGCCAGTTCGCTTTTTCCTATTTTTACGTATCCGGCTGAAGAAAGATTGGTCGATTGTGCATCGGCAGAGAGAACAATTCCACCACTCGCCACTCCCAGTTGTCCGCTCGCCTGTAGATTCGCCAATGCAGCTCCATTCGACAGCTCGTTGCTTCCTACCACTCCACCCGCCACAGAGAATGCCGTGCTCGCAGTAGTTGCGTGTTGGGCTTTTATCGCCTGGACGGCGTAAGGGGTGGAGATGATTGGCTGCCGTGGGCTAAGCAAAGTGTAAGGGATACTGGACCCGTAAGGTCTTACGCTGATTTCCAACCATCTTGGACTTCCATCATACGCGTTCTGACCAAAATTCAAATTCACTGAAAATAACCCATTCGTCACGTCGACAGGAGAAACCGTGATGGAGTTGCCAACGAAATCCCCTCCACTCAGAGCATTGAGCAGTGAAAATTGGAGTTCGTAACGACCGTTGGCAGGAGCACCTACATCGCTTAATCTGCCTTGATAACTGAAGGCGCTGGTCTGCGCGTATACTGAGAGCGCTCCCATGAATGTGCAGCAAATAACTCCGAAAAGGAGCAATTTAGTTATCATAAATTTCAGGCAACGTGGCAAACCTCCCGAAATGATCGCTTTTTTCTAACGACTTACAGGGAAAAAGCAAGACCGACTTGTCACTCGATTCTATATAAGTCATTGTAACCCAACAAGGAAGCGATTTGTTGTCATTCCTTCCAGTGTAAATCCTTTTTACTCAAAATAAAGAGGGCAAATTCGCATTACGACATCCCCTTCAGTGGTCAGTTTTTCCCGTTTTAACAAATCTTCAAGAGCGATTTACCATTCGTAGTTTTCCTGCCTCTCGTCCTCAAACCTCGCGATCCTGCCGGAAAAAGGGGAAGTGCGATAACAATTATTCATATGAATAATTTTAAAAATAATTTTCCAAGTCGACAGGCGGCGATCCTCTTTTCTAATCGAATCTGAAGCGATATACACATCGATGCGACCCAAACGGTAAAATGGCGAACGGTGGTTCCCAGAGGATGTGCCCGCCAAACTGCTTGTCATCCCCGTGCGGCACAGGTGCTTTTGACACTCAAAACCTGGAATTTGGAAAACTGGCTTCGGCTTCCAATGTGGAATAAATTCGATTGCTGCGGCGAGTTCTATGATTGGTCTGCTTTTTGCTCATACGCGGTTGTCGTATCCCGATACCGTTTTAATAAAGGTAAACAAATAGGAAAGAACTTGCATTCAATCACAAAATTGATTTTTTTGCCGATATTTCAAACTTTCTTTGAAAAAAGTGAAGATCTGTTGCCTCGTACTCCGGGAAATGTGGCCAGTTTCTTATCCAGGGTGATAACTTTCTTACCACTTCATCAGTATCGATTTCTTCATTTCAGAATTCATTTTAACAATCTAGTAACATCATGAAATCAAAACAAACCACTATTCGGATCGCTAAGACAACCATGAGTGCCGTCGAAGAGAAGTTGTCGAGTGTGAAACAAAAAAGCAAAGTTCCTCTTTCTTTTTCGAGCTACATCATGATTCTCATTCGAGAAGATCTAAAACGTCACGGACAACTTGAAAATCTGACCCATTTGAGCAACTCGTTTTCAACACATTCCGCCCGGCTCTGAGGATCTTTGATACGGGCGGAATCGCGAAGTGCTTTAGGGTTCTTTTTTTGAACCCATGGCTGGATGAATCCCAAATGCGATCAACTTTTCCCTCAAAGTAAGCCGCGAAATCCCCAGCCACCGTGAAACCTTGGCCTGGTTTCCGTTCGCAGCTCTCAGCGCCAGTTCGAAAAGGCGCTTTTCTGCAGAGTCGATAACCAGCCGATAAACCGGGAGAATTTCTCCGTTTTCAACTTTTTGCAGCAAGTCATTGATCCAACCTTCAAACTGCGCTCCTTCTGCCTCTGCGTAATTCGGTTTCCTCAGCAACTGTTCGATGTGCTGGACACCGATGGTATAATTCCTGGCAAGGAGTATTGCTTGCCGAACCATGTTTTCCAGTTCTCGAATATTTCCAGGCCAGGGTTGTTTTTGCAATAAGTGAACTGCATCAGCGTGGATGCTTGTGGCGGTTAGACCCAATTCACGACCATGTTTCCCCAGGAAATACTGAACAAGCGCGGGCACATCTTCGAGATGTTGCCGGAGGTGGGGCACTTGAATGGTGACCACGTTTAAGCGATAGTAGAGATCTTCACGAAACTCCTTGTTTTTAAAGGCCAATTCCAAATCGCGATGTGTGGCAGCCAGTACCCTGACATTGACGGGAACAGTCTCCTTCCCTCCCAATCTTTGTATGGTTTTCTCCTGAAGCACTCGAAGCAGTTTTGCTTGCGTGCCTGCGGACATATCGCCAATTTCGTCTAAAAATATGGTGCCGCCGTTTGCCTGTTCGAACTTCCCTATTCTCCTCACTTCCGCGCCAGTGAATGCTCCCCTTTCGTACCCAAATAGTTCGCTTTCCAGCAGGGTCTCCGGGATGGCTGCGCAGTTGATCGCTACGAAGGGTTGTTCAGCCCTGTTACTGTGTTGGTATATGGCCCTGGCGATCAATTCTTTGCCTGTCCCCGTTTCGCCTCTTATTAGCACCGAAACCCCACTGTTGGCAATTCGTCCAATTTCTTTGAATATTTCCTGCATGAGCGGACTGCTTCCGATTATCGAATCGTCACTTGGATTCCCCTGGTTTAAGAGCACTGGTTCCGACATCAACCTGCTCACACGAACTGCGTCGCTCACCAACTGCAACAGTTTCTCCATTTCAAAGGGTTTCAACAGGTAATCATATGCGCCGTGTTTAGTGGCCTCTATTGCCGTTTCCGTTGTCCCGTGAGCGGTCATCAGGATGATGGGCAGCTTTGGTTTCAAAGTATGCAGCGTCTTCACCAGTTGCAACCCGTCCATTCCAGGCAATTTGAGGTCGGTGATCACCAGGTCGAAAGTGTCACTTTCGGCAAGTCGCAATCCTTCATCGCCTCGATGGCAAACCATGACCTCATGCATTTCTCCCTGCAGCACAATTTCCAGCGCTTGCGCAGCTGCCACATCATCTTCAATTAAGAGGATCTTTATCGAATTCATTTTATATCTCCGAAGGGAGAAGCAATTTAAAAGCCGTCGCTCCCGCAGTGGGTTCGACCTGGATCATGCCGTGGTGCTTCTCGATGATGCGTGCCGCAATCGAGAGACCAAGCCCTGTCCCTGTTTCCTTTGTCGTATAAAAGGGATCGAACAGTCTTTTTTCTACTTCCGGCCGAATTCCTTTTCCGGAGTCTCTGACTTCCAACACTAAATAGCCACGCGCGGGAGGTGGTCCAATCCGCTTTTCATAGGCTCGCAGCGTAATCGTTCCCGTATTTTCAATGCTCTCTGCGGCATTTTGAATGAGGTTGATCAGTACCTGCTTTAATTGTTCCCAATCTCCTCGAAAAACCGACTCTGTATCGAGCACCATTTTCAATTCGATTTTTTCTTTTGCCAATTGCGGTTCCATCAGTTGATGAATGGAACTAAATAGTTCACCTGGTTTAATGGAAGTAAGATCCGGGTCTGAAGGTCGTGCGAATTGCAGGAAATCTTTGACAATTTTTTCCAGGCGGTTGATCTCAGAATCAATCACCCTGGCATTTTGATATTCAGGACTACCCACCTGGAGGTTTCGAATTTGGGTAAATATCCTGGCTTTAATGGCGGTAAGAGGATTTCGAATCTCGTGCGCTACCCCCGCCGCAAGGATTCCCAGGGAAGCAAGTTTTTCCTGCCGCTGGAGCAACGCATTGGTTTCCACCAGCTGGACTCGAAGGGGCATAAGCATCTCTCGATAAATAATAG
>JAQGOY010000232.1 GCA_028293375.1 Verrucomicrobiales bacterium
TGGTGAGTGCAGGAACATTCAAGTTTAGGATCTTGAAAACCAGGTTTCGGCCTACTGACGTGCTCTGAGGCGGAAGAATTGCAAGGCACCTTCGCAGGTGTGGAGAAGAGTGTTCTGTCCATTTTGAGCGCTTATCATGTCGGTAACCGCAACCCAGTTGCCGCCAACAAATTGGGAACAAGTCTCGACCACGAATGCATCAGGTGCAGCCATCCAGGATACTTGCATTACTCCGCCTGCTTTGGGAACGATCACCAATTTGGGAAGACCCTGGAGAGTGACGGTGGCCTGGCCGCGGGTGATCACTCCACTGTAAGTTGGAGCGAACAACGAAACTTTGAAGGCGATATCTGAAGAGCGGACAGCGGATGAGACTTGAACGGTGATATCTTTCGAGGTCTCACCGGGGTTAAAATCGATCGTTCCACTGGTTGAGACGTAATCACGGCCAGCGATGGCAGTGTCATCGCTGGTTTGAAAACTGAGGGAGGTGGGTTCAGCGGTGTTGGAGGTGCGAGTCACTTTCAAGGTGACAGTGGTGGATCCAAGGGGGCTGGTGTAATTGGTGGCGCTAAACGCGAGGTAAGCTGGAGATCCGTAGGAGTCAAGAGCGATATTCCCGGCGAGGGCCTGATGAACGAACAGAAAAACGATCAAACCGAGGATTTTTGGAGCGTGGTTGGTTGATTTCATACTTCTTTGTCATTGCCACCCTTACGCCCCGGCAATCTTTGTTACGCCACTATAAGAGCCTATTCTTATGAATAATGATATTCGTGTGCTTTACTTCGCCGGGATCGGGGATAAGGACTATGAGGCCAGTGAGGGAAGCGGAGGAGGATGGAAAATAAAACCCAGATTGCAAAACAGGGGTTCTGTTTTACACTGCGACATGGGTGAGTCAAAAAAGCGGAGCCAGAAAAAAGGCAACGGGGCTTCTTCTGAAACCAGCGGTAATCCAATTCCCAGTTTTACTCAGGAACGGCTGCACCAACTTTCGGCGCTGCAAATCCTCGATCTAGTTGGCTTCAAACTGAATGCAAATGGAATTTCGCTCACGGAAATAGGGTATTTGAGGCAACGGATCGAAGAGATGGAGGTTCTGACCGATGAAGCCCGGGTGGCAATTGAAAAGCTTGAGGAAATTGTGGAGAAGCTGCGTTCGCCGGCTTTCCGGGTAGGAACATTTTTAATGCCGGTCGAACCGGAGACTGCTCATGTGTGCGTGGGAGGAAGCGACTATGTGTGCAGACTCGATCCCAAGGTGCCTCTGAATAGCCTGCAGGTGGGGCAACGAGTTCTATGCAACGAGGCTTATGCGGTGGTGCAATCCCTTGGCTTCGATCGAAACGGACCCATTGTGAAGATAGACGAGCTATTGTCTGAGGGGCGACTACGGATAGGCCAGGAAACTGGAATGGGAAACTCCGTTGTCTTGCGTTCATCACTTTTGGCAAAGGAAAAACTGAAGCAAGGGATGGAAGTAAGACTGGATGCCAATCAAAGGGTGGCGTTGGAGGTGATCGGAGTTGGGAAACGTATTGAACGATCGCTGGAAACGATCCAGGCAGTTCCGTGGAGCACGATCGGTGGCCAGGACGATGCAGTTCAGGCTATTCGCGACACCATCGAAATGCCTTTCCTGCACAAGGAGCTTTTTCAACGATTTGAACACCGCGTTCCCAAGGGATTCCTGCTCTATGGACCTCCAGGTTGTGGCAAAACACTCTTAGGCAAAGCGACCGCTTACAACTTGCGCCAGCAGCTCTTACAACAGACAGGGGTTGATCACCCGGAATTCTTTTTGCATGTTAAAGGTCCTGAGATCCTGAACATGTGGGTGGGAGAATCGGAACGACAGGTGAGAGATTTATTCGCGCAGTGCAGGGAGAGGGCACAAGACGGCGCACTCGCGTTTCTGTTCATTGATGAAGCTGAATCCATCCTGGGCACCCGCAGAGGAGGACGTTTCAACAGCATTTTAAGCACGCTAGTGCCGATGTTCTGCGCGGAGATGGACGGTATTAACCCGCTTTCCAATGTGGTGGTGATCCTGGCGTCGAATCGAGCCGACTTGATTGACCCCGCGATTCTTCGTCCTGGACGAATAGATCGAAAAATACGGGTGACCCGACCGGATGAAGCAGGGGCGAAACGGATCTATGAAATCTATTTAAAATCGAGTCTTCCGCTGGAGGAAAATTCGGAGGAGATGTCTGCCAGGATTTCGAAGCACCATTTTGCCAAGTCATCCGAAAATCGGTTTTTGGAAATCTTTTATAAAAGCGGCAAAAAAGATTTCCTGTACCGAGGCGACCTGGCTAGTGGAGCAATCATAGCTGCGGTGGTGGAACGAGCGAAGAATTTCGCGATCAAACGGTCGATAGCGACCGGGAAAGAAACAGCCATCTCGATGGAGGATCTCAAACAAGCCGTGGAAACGGAGTATGCTGAAAATGATTTGTTCCCACCTGGAGACATTACCGAGGACTGGTTGCGGCTAACCGACTTCAGTCCAGAAAACGTGATTAAATTATCTCCCGTTCGTAAAAAAGAAGAGAGCATTTCGACCGGAATTGTATGACGCATGGGGAAATGCCGCCCATGGTATTTGGGATTGAGACGGAGATTGGGATTGCAAGAGATGACAACCACGACCTGGATGTGGTGGCTGAATCCATTGCCCTGGTCAGAAGCGCAGCAGAAACCGGGGTGAAGATGAGATGGGATTACGGGAGCGAAGATCCTCATGCGGACGCCCGGGGATTCCACGTCAAAGAACTTTTGCAAGACACGGACGAGGCTCATTACTACGCGCAGGATGCGCAAAGAGAATTGAGCTTTGCCGAGATCAAAAGCGACCTGGTGCTCTCCAATGGAGCGCGATTTTACAACGACCATGCGCATCCGGAGTACTGCACACCGGAATGCAGCACGCTGGAGGAAATGACAGCGCATGACCGAGCGGGCGAATTGATCCTGATACATTGCGCGAGGCAGCTATCCAAATCGCGTGGGAGCACGGTGCGACTCTACAAGAACAACACCGATTTCCGAGGTCACAGCTATGGGTGCCATGAGAATTATCTCGTTTCTCGCAAGTTGCCCTGGGAAAGAATCAGCCAGGGAATGCAGGCCTTCCTGGTGACCCGCCAGATTTTTGCAGGAGCGGGCAAATATGCAATCGAAGCCGAAGACAAATTCCTGGAACCCACGTTTCAGATAGCGCAGAGAAGTGATTTTTTCAGTGAGTTGCAAAGTGTGGACACGATGCAGCGGCGACCTCTGATCAACACCCGGGATGAGCCGCATGCGAACCCGGAGAGATATCGAAGATTTCACGTGATTATCGGGGACGCCAACATGTCACCGTTCGCGACGCGACTGAAGGTGGGGACTACCGCGTTGGTACTGGAAGCATTGACAAAAGATGTCCATTTTCAAACACCCCAATTGAGCCATCCACTTAAAGCATTAAAAGAAATTTCGCGGGATAAAGAGTTTCGATGGCAGCTGGGCCTAGCCGGAAAGAAACATTCAACGGCAATCAACGTGCAGCGGACGTATCTCAACGCCGTTCGGAACATTTGCGACCTGAACAAGGCAGAAGCCCAGGAATTGGTGGCCGATTGGGAAACCGTCCTGAACGACCTGGAAACGGATCATACTCGTTGTCGTGACCGAGTGGATTGGGTGGCGAAGCGGCTTTTGCTCCAGGAATTTCAAATCGCGGAAAAAGTGGATTCAGAAGATCCCTGGTTGCAGAGTCTGGACCTGGAGTATCACCGGCTGGATTTAGAGGAAGGACTTTATTTCGGATTGGAAAAAACGGGTCAGATGCGACTTCCGGCTGGGCTCGAAAAAGGCGAGTGGGCAATTTTGAACGCGCCGGAAACGACGCGAGCTTTGATCCGAGGAAAATGTGTGTCGAAGTTTGGATCTAAAGTGACTGCGGCACAATGGGACCACGTGGTGCTGCAAACGACGAGGGGAGAATTGAAAATATCGCTCCTGGACCTGTTTGAACCAGACCAGATCAAGACGTTAAGAGGGAAAATTGACCAGGCAAAAACCACAGACGAATTGATACCTTATGGCGAACTGGGGATCTGATTGCAAGATTCACTGAGGCAGCTAGAGGAAGAAGATTGTAGATGGGTCGCGGCAAACCTGCTTGGGAACGGGTCAGCGGATGCGCGTTTTGTATTTTTATTGTAACTGCCCTAATTTAAGGGCATAGAGTGATGGCCCCAACCCATTTTAAAGGGTTGGATTCGTTGCGGAAGCAAACATGTCAGTCGATTATCCAGATATATTTCATCTTCGCGCGGCAGAGGGCTGGCTTGAATTGGGGAATTGGGAGGAGGCCCATGCGGAATTGGAGTGCGTGTCTCCGCGCTATTTGGCCCATCCTGAGACGCTGCAAGTGCGCTGGCATTTGCACGCGGCTCTCAAACAATGGGACCTGGCTGTCGAACTCGCGAAAGTGTTGACAAAAGCGGAGCCCGAAGTTCCCTTTGGCTGGATCCAGACGGCATATGGCCTTCACGAGTTGAAGAAAACTGAGGAGGCCTATCTATTCTTAAAGCCCGCTGTCGAAGCCTTTCCAAAAGAATGGGTCATGCGCTACAACATGGCCTGCTATTCTTGCCAATTAGGCAAAATGGAAGAGGCGAGAGAATGGCTGCAGAGCGCTTATCTGTGTGGCAACGAAAAGCAAATTCAGCAGATGGCCTCTGAAGACCTGGATTTACTGCCCTTGCGCAAAACAATCCTTTCTGTGCGCTCCACCCGCAAACGATAATTGGAGTGTGGCTCTTTAGAGATAATTTTTTCTTGCCCGCCAGTGGATTCAGTTGGATACTTCGACCCGCTTCCTGCACATCTGGAGAGATGGCTGAGTGGCCTAAAGCGCAGGTTTGCTAAACCTGTGAAGGAGTAATCCTTCCGAGGGTTCGAATCCCTCTCTCTCCGCCAATGTTTTCAATAGTTTCCTTTGTTTTCAGGCCTTTCATAGGGGTAGACTCATTTTAGCTCACTTTGCATCTACAGGAACGCATCAGAACGCAATTGCTACGAAAGACAGCATTTTAGCAACTGGTTTAGCAACTGGCTGAGAGGGCAGCATATGCCTGCAATTACCTGCATAATCCAAAACAACGAAAAAGACCCCGGGGAGGGTGAAATTGGAAGTTCGATTCGATTTATTTCACTACTCGAAGGTTCAAAAAACCGGTGGTTTCCAGTGCTGTCCCAAATGCAAAAAAAGACCCCGCCGGGAGCGGAGTCTTGAGCGCAAAAGAATATCCCACCAACTAAGGCGAGAGTCCGTTGCGCAGGCGAATTGTGAAGCCTTCTGTCCAGACTGTCAAAAAGTCTCCCAATCGGCTAATCGGGACTGCCAAAATGTCCAATAAGGAGCAAAAAAAGGAAGCCCAGAGCCAACCCAAGCTCTAATCTTGCAGCGGGAACACATTTTGCTTCCGGGTTGATATCGACTTCAGAAAGGACTATCCCGAAACCTCCTTTGAATGATCACTTTTCGTACGATACAAGCAGGTATGACGAGTAAGTCGACCAAATCCAAGAAAGCCAAAACCCCAAAATCCAAAATCACCAAATCAAAACCGACAACGAAAGAGCTCATTGAAAAAGCTCAATTCGTAGTAGTCCTTTTAGATGGCGTGAAACAGTTGATAGAGCTTTTCAGCTAAGGGCGGGTAAAGATTTTTACGAAAGTTTGAAAGAATCGTTGCGCTCGCTACGTATTATAAAGTAGCGTCGCCTTCATAGCTCTTACTGTAATGAGGGCGATGCCGTTTGTAGCTTGGATCTAATCAGTCTGAGTGGCATTTCAAAAGCAAAATAACCTCCGCGCATAGATACCGCCCTTGGTGATTCTTGGACGGGATAAGGTTACAGCCTTCTGTGCGCGGAGTTTTTTATTGAAGCACAGCATGAAAAATACAAACAGTCGTAAAGTTCAAGGTTCAGGTTCTAAATCAATCAGAAAGGCGGCGTCAAATTGCCTGCCTTGGTGGGATTACGTAGAAGGAGAAAGGCGTGTGGTTATGACTGATAACAGCATGACTCCCCGCGCTCCGATGCACTCAGTTTTAACTTATGCTCCAGGAGCTAAACCAAAGCATGGTGATGTTGTTGTGGCTCGACTCAAGGGGCAGACGGCCCCGTTTATTGGGTATTTGAAGATACAAAACCGCAAGTTCGTAATTGCCCCAACTAATCCCGAGTTCAAGCCTTTTTCAGCGGACGAATCGAGATTTGAAGCAGTCGATCCGGTTGTCGGGTGGTTTACGTTGCTAACGCAAGAAGGGCAGGAAAAGATGGCGCGACGGGTGGCAGAAATTCGGTTGGAAATCGCAAGCGTTGAAAGGGGTGAGATATGAAAACCAAAACTCACAAACCCACCCCTACCCCAATCCCAGAAGGCAATTTTGCCGAAATCTGGCAGGCTATGGAAAAACTCCCGGACCTCCACGAATGCACGATAATGGTTCCTGTTACGGTCAGGGTTGAGTCGTGGGCAATGGCCGCGCACGGGTGTAAGAAAGTCGATATAACCATCGGTCAGCTTGTTTCCGAAATCGTCGACGATGCTTTTTGGCAGCTTGACGACCCCCGCTTTATGTCGCTCTCAACAAACCGAGAAGAGGAGGAAGAAATGGAGGCGGCGGAAGAGGTGCGGAAGAAGGAACAGGCGGAAAGGATGAAAGCAAATGTTTAATCCAGAAGAACCGAAACAGTTTGATCATTTGGCTATGATTCGGCGCACGCTTGAGGAGCACTCACTCCAGGAGGCGTTAAACATAGCGAATGCAATCGAGTCGTATGCCGCACTCCTTCGACAGGAGGCATACAAGAAACACCCCGCGCCACTGATTAAATTCAACTGCGAAAAGCCCACAAGCAAAGAGAAAAAAGTGAAAGTGGAGTCAAACCCCTTCCTTCATTTCAAACCGCGTGGCGGGTTCAAGAAGCACTAAGCCGCCCTGCCCCATTCAAGGCCACCTTTCACCGGGTGGCCTTTTTCATTTGGAGAAAAAATATTGCACGAAATGCGGCTTTTGATAATTGTTGAAAATCCTTATGACCGAATTGCCTGAAATCAAAAAGAATGGCCGCTATACGTACGCTGAAACGGCTCAAATTTTAGAAATCAGTCTGAACTCCCTTAGAAAGATAATTCAAAAGGGTGATCTATCGCCCGTAATCATTGGACACCGGACCCGGTATATTCCAGGGCATGAGATAATTGCCTTTCTTCGGCGGTGCGGTGAAATCGTCCCAGTATGAAATTACCTCCACCAATTAACCCCAGGGGTCGCTACTCCTATGAGGAGGCGGCAAAGATACTGGGATTCAAGACGAAGGCAGCGGTAGTGAGTCGGATTAGATCGGGCAAGCTATTCCCAGTCATCATAAGTTCTCAAAGGCGCTACATTCCCGGATGGGGATTAGTAGAGTATCTACAAAAGCGCGGGGTTCACTTTTGGAGAGAAGGGAACATGTGTACTTCGCAGCCCACGCTACACCACACCCCACAAAGTTTGATCACCACTAAAACCCCTTTAGAATAAGGGCTATTTGCCTTTACCGAGCTTGTTGATCACCGCCCCAAATCCGTGTTATTCCAATTCAGACAAGCCAACCATTGCGGCGATGGTATCGAGCGCATTACCTTCAAGTCGGTTGTTTACGAATATCAGAGTTTTACCCCTGGAATTTACTTTGCGCTCTTTCATCAGAGCGGCCCCGGCCATTCTCGCCTCCTCGTTTACCTCCTGGATCGATTGGTACGGAGAAAATGCTTTAACTGATTCTTCGTAGGTCGTTCCCGGCCGTAGTAAAAAACGAGCGGCAACCAGCTCAGGATTCGTACGACTACTCGGAAGCGCCACTTGCTCGAAAACGGGCGGCATCGCCGTCCAGGAGTTGAACACATGCGTTACCCCGTGAGCTGTCAGACATGCGAAATATTCAGGAACAAGCCAGTTTCGATTCCTCATCTCGATTGCATACGGCCAACCCTTGGGAAGCTTCGAAAAGAACGAGTCCAAGGCGGCTACAAAATCTCGACCGTGCGCAAAGTCACTTGGGTAGAAGCGCGAGAACTCGAACATGATCACGCCGATATTTTCGCGAATAGATTCGCACGGCTTCAGGAACGCTTGACTAAACAAGCTAGCGTTCAAAAAATTGTCATTCGGTTTGCCTGCCCTGCTTCCAAATCTGGGCAAGTTGGGAAAGCGGTTGACCGTAATTTCATCGGTTACTTTCAAACCAAATTGGAAATCCGGTGGAACTTGCGACATTAAACCGTGAAAATAGGTATCGGTTGGAAAGGTGTAATAGGCTGCGTCGACGCAAACCGTTTTGAAGACTTCGGCATATTCCTTGAGGCAATTCTTATTGAACCGGGATTCTGCCAGCTTTCCCCGCCACACATATCGAGCCTCATCGTAGAGCTTTCCACACCATCCAGTGTATTTCCATGAAGAGGTTCCGATAAACAACCCTTGCTTGG
>JAQGOY010000246.1 GCA_028293375.1 Verrucomicrobiales bacterium
GCCGTATCGTTTGATACACCGAAGGCAACTCCGACTGATCGCAAATCTTTACCATCAAAATAACGCATCACCAACAGGTCAAACTCCTTGTCACCCAGTTCTGCCATGGCGGAGTCGAGGACGGGGCGCAGGAGTTCCCAATCGCGAGCGGTTTCAGCATCAGATCCGACGTGCTCCATGGTTTCTCTTTCGCGATTGTATTGACGAATCTCATTACGCCGAAGATTGAGGGAAACGTTCCTGGCGCTGCGGCAGAGCCAACCCGCCAAATTTCCCTTTTCCGTCATGCGCCCGGACAACGATTGCGCAGCGCGAGCCAGTGCCAGAAAAACCAGTTGCGAAGCCTCCTCTGCCATCGAAGGAGACTCGGTCTGTCGCGAAGCAGCAGAATAGACCAGGCTCGTATATCGCGCGACCAGTTCGGCAAATGCCTGTTCATTGCCGTTCAGGACAAATTCTCGAAGTAACTCGGCATCGGATTTCGACTGCATTTCACATATTACATACCCACTCGGAGAAAAATCCGACAAACTAATGACACCCAGCGGCGCTGTGACGACCTTGGTGGTGTGGTACACAAGGGATTAGTGAAGGGAAGCGAAGGCAATTATTAAGCACTGCCAGTCAAGGTGGAACAGGAAGCTGTGGGATGTTCCACCGGATCACAGATATTGGGCTACCCATAGTGAACGTTTCCCATTCGCTTAATGACATCGTGATCTCCTGGCCCGCGCCTGCTCTAGTGGAAACGTCGGACTCTATGGAGCATTCGCAAGTGAATTTGAAAGCTTGAAAACTTTCCACTGTTTACCATTATGTAGTCGCATCCACTGGAATTTCGAATGATCACATCAAGCGCATGGAGAAAAGATCCGGCGACGTTCCGCCAGATTCGAAAGCTTGAGTTTTTTGGGTGTGAGTTGGTTGGACTTCCAACTAAAGGTGAAGCCTGTGACGCGATACAATGGTGCATCGAGCATTTACCTGAACGCGAAGAGGAGTATCAGAAGCTGAAAATGAGTGGTGGCTTTGAGGATGAAGAACCAACTTGTGATTGCGAACCTCGCAACGACGGGGAGCTATACATATAAATACCGTCCCCCCTGCCCTCATGCCTGCTTTACGATGCGTGCACCACGCATGAGAATCCAGCGGTATTTAGCTTTTTGTTCGTTCTCGTGTAATATTCTGTGGCATCGCTCACGCACAAAATTCGACCAAGGGCGATTATTTCTCCACCTATCCCTGTCGGTAGATTCGTGAAGATATCCACACACCTCCATGAAAAACCAGGTGATGTTCGCTCCTGACTTTTATGGTTCGGACAGATTCCCGGGCAAACCCGGCGAATGATTCAAAGTAGGTTGAGGAATCAGATGCCAGGAAACTCGGTAATTGGCGCCTATGATTCTTCCTTTATTTTTCCATTGGAGTTCCTGCCACTTTTCCATCCATCCTCATTTTCTCATTATCCTTCAGCTTCAGGGTCTTCCCGTCGCTGGTGGTGTAGGATCCGCTCTTTGTAATGACGGTACCATTGGACATGGTCATATCCTCTTCCACGATGGTCGCCTTTCCATCCTTCACCAGCACTAATTTGCCGTCTTTGACCATGACATGATCTCTTTCCATTCCGGGTTTCATCAGTCTGATCATGCCATCCATTTGAACAATTTGACCCTCTTTGAGAGTTGTTGTTTTGGCCCCTTTAAGCTTCACTTTTCCATCTTTGCTGACAGTGGCACCGTTCGACATGATGAGGTCCTTTTCCATCGGGGTCGTGTCCCCATCCTTCATGATCAACATCTTTCCGTCCCTCATGATGGCGCCATTAAACATGGCCAGATTTTCTGCGTTCGCCTCTGCTACAGACAATCCTGTAATAATAACCGAGATCGACAAAACTTTTACCCAAAGTGCATTCATATACATTGAATCGTTCAGTAATTGGCGTGATTGCCAGCATTGAGTTTACAATGAAACAACTAAGGCGAAAAGACGGGTTTCCCCTGAGAGAACTAGCCCCGCATGCCGGGAGAGTGGCGATGAAAAAGCTCCGTTTTGCTGCAGGATTTCCCCCATCCTGGGAATTCCGTGAGGTTAGGATAATTGATGCTCCAATGTAATCCACCGGCCGTAAGTTTGGGAAATGCGATGGCTTGTTGTTCAGCTATAAAAACGGAAGAAGCACAATTTTGATAGGCCACTTCAATTTTCAATTCGAATAGGGCTTGAATTTTTTTTCTGTGATTGAATGCTCATGGCATTCCTATGAAGCGCAGAAAATTTCTAAAAATTGCCTGCCAGACTACTGTTGGACTCGGGCTTGTTTCGTCAATTTCCTGTAGAACCGAACGTGGTGACCATACCCGTTTTGGACCACCTGATGCCTCCAAACCACTGATTTCCGATCTGGAATTTCTGATTCCAAAATTAATGAAGGAGAAGATTGTTCCGGGCGTTTCCCTGCTCCTAATCGAAGATGGGAGACCCGTTTGGCGTCGCGGTTTTGGAGTCAGAGACACTCTTTTGAAGGTACCGGTGGACGATACAACCGTGTTTGAGGCGCAATCCATGAGCAAACCGGTTTTTGCCTATGCGGCCATGAAATTGTGCGAGCGAGGGAGGATTGACCTGGACACTCCTTTGACTCGCTACACCACTGAAAGACGGATCAAAGATGATCCGCGCCTGGACTTGATCACCGCCCGCCATGTGTTGTCGCACTCCACTGGATTTCAAAATTGGGCCTCGGAAAAAGCACCGCTGAAGATCGATTTCGCGCCGGGGTCGGAATATCGATATTCCGGCGAGGGTTATAGCTATTTACAATCAATCGTCGCAAAGCTGACAGGGCAACCTTTCGAGCCTTTCATGGCTGCGAATATCCTGCAGCCTTTTCGAATGGCCGATAGTGGATATTTCTGGAACAAAAAATTGAAAGCAAAGCAGGCCCGTCCACATGATGCAAAGGGGGATCCGATCAACAAGCCAGACCCCACGCCTGTGGACGTGGCGAAGTATGGATCGGCAGGAGGGCTATTCACGACGGCAACGGATTATGCAAAATTTCTGATCGAAGCGGTTCACCCAAAATCAGATGATCCTTTCCGGCTGAACTCAAAAAGCTTTGGGGAAATGATCCGGCCCCAAATCAAACTCAAGGACGATCCTTACAATCGGTCACGCGGACTGGGATGGGAACTTGCTCCATCGAAGAAGGGAATGGTCATCCAGCACGGCGGGGATAATCCGGGTGTCCATTCGTTCGCCGGATATTGTGTGGAAAATCAACGAGGGTTCGTGATCATGACCAACGGGGATAAAGGTTGGGAAATCATTCTTCGCCTGGGCGAGAATATAAGACCGTTCCTAGAGGGGTAGCCCGGCTCACTTGGCGATTCCTGGGCGATTCCTGGGCGAAGTGATCCGGCCTGGTTTTGCAAGTTTCCGTCGTGAAATTGCAATACTTCGCCAAGCTTTGTCAGTTAGGTTATAACCTATTCACACTCATTGACTCGATTTGCCATTCGCAATCGTGTCAACCCGTTCAAACCATGAACTATTTCAAAATTACCTTTGTCTTTGCGTGCACTTTGATCCTGTGCCCGGTTATTTCGTCGGCGGAAGACGCTTCCGGAACAGCGGTTTCGCCGCTTCGGCGAGGATTGACTGGCACCGCCCAGCCAATTGATGCAGCGGCAGAAGCGAAAGCTGTCGACCTGATCAAATTCATTGACCTGAAGCGGAATGAATTTGAAGGCCGGTTGGCGATGATCAAGGGACACGCGGGAACCAAAGCCAGTGTCCGCTACCCTTTCGATCTGGCACGAGTCATCGACAGCGGCAGGAGAAACTTCAACGAATATGACTTGGGGATTAACGAAAAGAAGGAGCTGAACCGGCCAAACTTTGGCGAGATGATCAAAACATCCGGCGAATTGCTCGCTTCCCTTGAAGCAGGAACGGATCCTTTGTGGCAGGCAAAGGGAGACCTTAAGCGACATTATTGGTTCGAAGAAGCTCATGAAATCATGCCTTACCGAATTTATGTGCCTCCGGCCTGGGATGGCAAAACCGCTTTGCCAGCCATATTGATTTTGCATGGAAACACTCGCGACCAGGATTTTTATTTTGAGCGGGATGGTGGAAAAATCCCCAAATTCGCACAGACCAATGGGTATCTTTTAATCTCTCCTTTGGCCTACCGGCCGAATGCGGGGTACAACTCAGCAAATCTTCAATCGCTGGCTGGAGGTAATTCGAATGCTCCGGTCGCAGGCAAAAGACAGTCCCCTACACAAACCAGTCTCTACAGCGAGAAGGATGCGATCAATGTTTTTGAACTGGTGAAGAAGGAATACCCTTTGGATCCGAAACGAACCTTTCTTTTTGGTTACTCCGCCGGGGGAGCTGGTGCTCTTTATTTTGGTCCTAAATATGCGCAAAATTGGGCAGCGATGGCAGCGGGGGGAAGCAATATCGGTCCGGGCAATTATCCCTTTGATCTGCTGAAAGAGATGCCGGTCCATTTGTTTTTTGGGGACAAGGATTCTGCCGGGGTGCTTCAGGGAACCCGCGACCTTTCTGCCGCCATGAAAGCGTCCGGTATCCAGGTGGATTTGGCAGAATACCAAGGTTATACTCATGATACTGCCCCGGGAGCGGCTATTCCTCATTTATTTGAATTTTTTAACTCTCATCCGCGTAAGTAATGATGAACGTGTATAAGTATATCCAAACCGCTTCCCTGGCCCTCCTGGCCATTTTCGTCGCCACCTTTGCAAGCGACGCCGCAGAACCGACTCTCTCGCAACTGGACGGACGATTCGAAGGAATAGTCCAGCCGTTTCTCAACACCTATTGCATTGCCTGCCATGGGAAGGAGAAAACGGAAGCGGAGCTGGACCTGACGACCTATTCCTCGCGGTCAGCCGTGGTCAAGGACGGTCGCCGATGGACCCTGATCCTCGAACGCCTCAAGGACGAAGACATGCCACCCCGGAAGGCAAAGGCCCATCCTTCTGCTGAAGTTCGCAAGCAGGCCGTGGATTGGTTTCAATCCGTCCGCGATTACGAAACGAAACGCAATGCGGGGGATCCGGGGATCGTCCTCGCGAGGCGGCTGAGCAATTCCGAATACAACTACACTATTCGGGATCTGACGGGGGTCGACATCAAGCCGACGCGCGAATTTCCGATTGATCCTGCGAATACGGCGGGATTCGATAATTCTGGAGAATCGCTGACCATGTCCCCTTCCCTGTTGAATAAATACCTGAAGGCTGCGCATGAAGTGGCCGACCACCTCTTTTTGAAGCCAAAGGGTTTTGAATTTGCGCCCTACCCGATGATTGCGGAGACCGACCGCGACAAATACTGCGTTCAACAAATTATCAATTTCTATCACCAGCAATCGACGAACTACACTGATTATTTTGAAGCCGCCTGGGAATATAAAAACCGGTCCCGGCTTGGAAAATCCAAAGCAACCCTGGTTGACATGGCCGCCCAAAGGAAACTGAGCGCCAAATATCTCAACACTATCTGGGAAACACTCGAAGGAGCCAAAGAACAAGTCGG
The DNA here is from genome assembly GCA_028293375.1 of Verrucomicrobiales bacterium. GTDB lineage: Bacteria > Verrucomicrobiota > Verrucomicrobiia > Limisphaerales > JAQGOY01 > JAQGOY01. Next base: position 5,584 of record JAQGOY010000246.1, read on the forward strand.
ACCACTCGCCCGGCTGCAAACCTTATGGAAGGAACTTCCTGCGCCAGACAAATCGACCAATGGAGTCGCCCGGCAGGGATGTGAAAAAATGAAGGATTACGTGATCCAGCTTCGAAGGAAAGTGGAGCCACGTTTTCCGAATATCACGGCGGGCAAAATCAATTCAGGGTCACAACCGCTGTTGATTTGGAAAAACGTCCAGTATGCGACGCATCGAATGTCGTTTGACCCGGCGCAATTGCAGGTGGAAGGCGAGCCACGCGCCCCTCTATCCACCGAGCCGGAACCAGGAGTCGCAAACGAATTCGGCCCCGGGGGGACCCGCTTTATCACGAACAGGGTTGGAGACGCTGATCTCGTGGTGCCTGCCGGCCAGCGAGCCGCCTACGAGACTGCCTTCACCAAATTCTGCCGTGTATTTCCTGACACGTTTTACATGCAGGAACGAGGACGTAATTATTTTGATACCTCCAAGGACCGCGGCCGTTATCTCAACGCTGGATTTCACAGCCTCATGGGTTATTTCCGGGACGACCAACCTCTTTACGAGTTGATCCTCGATTCCAGTCAGCAGAAAGAGCTCGATGAAATGTGGCTGGAAATGGATTTCGTGGCCTCGGCCACAAGCCGGATGTACATACAGTTTTATTCCAATGGCAGGCGAGAGTCCCGCAATGCCCCTGAAGATGAAACTGTGCAGACTGCCCCGTCGGCTCCGGAGGAAACGGATATCACCTCCCAATCCAAAATCAAGAGACTCGAGAATACGTTCCTCACACAGGCCAAAGATGGAGATCCCAGAGGAACCGTCGCCATCAAGGAATATTTTACTTTCATAAACGATACGGTTCGTCGCACGGAGAAAGCCAGAGTCGATGCAGAGCCGAGCCATCTGGCGGCACTGGTCGAGTTCGCGGGCAGGGCCTACCGACGCCCTTTGTCAAAGGAATTGAAGGACGATTTGCTTGGGTATTACAAACAATGCCGCGAAAAGGATGGCCTCGATCACGAGTCGGCCATGCGCGAATCCATTGTGGCCATATTGATGTCCCCTGATCTTTGCTACCGCATAGACCTGTTGAAAAAAACCACTGGAATCCGCCCATTATCCGATTACGACCTGGCGAGCAGACTGAGCTATTTTATCTGGTCGAGCATGCCGGACCAGGAACTTTTGGCACACGCGGCTGCACGGGATCTTCATGAGCCAAAGGTGATGGCCGCACAGGCGCGACGCATGCTGAAGGATGGGCGGAGCCGGGCATTGGCTGTGGAGTTTGGCGGCAACTGGCTTGATTTCCGACGCTTCGAGGAAATCTCCACCGTCGACAAGGATCGTTTTTCAAGTTTCACACCAGCCTTGAGGGAAGCGATGTTTGAAGAACCGATCCATTTACTCATGAACACTTTTCAGTCGAATCGATCAGTGCTCGATCTGATTTACGGCAAAGACACATTTGTGAATCCCGTGCTGGCTAAACATTACGGGATGCCCATGGAAGGCAAAAAATCCAACGAGTGGATGCATGTCGAGGATGCCACGGCGTATGGACGCGGAGGATTGTTGCCCATGGCTGCGTTTCTGACCAAGAATGCGCCGGGATTGCGAACCAGCCCGGTGAAACGGGGCAACTGGGTGGTGAAAAACGTTTTGGGCGAAAAAATTCCGCCACCGCCTCCCACGGTTCCGGAATTGCCGAAAGACGAATCGAAACTGGAATTGCCGCTCCGTGAAGTTCTGGCCAGGCATCGGGCCGACCCGAGCTGTTCGGCCTGTCATGCACGATTTGATGCCCTGGGCCTCGTGTTCGAAGGGTTCGGGCCAACGGGTGAGCGGCGCGAGAAGGACCTTGGAGGTCGCTTGATCGACGATTCCGCCACTTTCCCCGACCAAAGCAGCGGCAGGGGCGTTGCAGGATTACAAAATTACATTCACAACAAACGGGAAAATGACTTTGTCGATAACCTTTGCTCCAAGCTGTTGGCCTCTGCCCTTGGCCGAAGCCTGATCTTCTCAGATGAACTTTTGCTCCAGGAAATGAGGAAGAAGCTGCAAGCCAATGGTTACAAGTTCAGCACCGCGATAGAAAGCATCGTCACCAGCAAACAGTTCCTGTATAAACGAGGGAGCGAAGAAGTCACCCAAAGGTAATTTATGAACCGATCGAACCATTCGCCATTTATAAAAGGCAGGCATCACGGAATTCCACGACGTGCATTTCTTCGAGGCGTGGGCGTCACCATGGCGCTTCCGTGGCTTGAATCACTTTCGGGCCCACTGGCTGTGGACGCGGCGGAACTGGATTCCGGAATCACGAATCCCTACCCCAAACGCTTTGCTGTGCTCTTCATGGGCAATGGAATCAGCCCTGAACATTGGTGGATGAAAGGCGAAGGGGCTGACTTGCAATTAAGCAAGACACTGCAACCGCTGGAACCTGTGAAATCCAAGGTGAATGTCATTCACGGCCTGTTCAACAAGACTGCGACGAAGCTCGGCATTCATCCCCCGATGACCGGGAACCTGCTTTCCGGCGTCCCCATTCAAAAAGGAGCCATCATTCATGGCGGCATCAGCATCGACCAGATGCTGGCCAATCGAATAGGTCAGGATACTCCGCAAGCCAGCATGGTGCTCGCCTGCGAACAACCGATGACCGGATATCACGAAACCAATTATTCCAACGCCTATGGTTCCCATATCTCGTGGCAGAGCGCTGATTCCCCTGTGCCGAATGAGATCTACCCTTCACTGGCTTTCGACAGCCTTTTCGAAAACCGTGGAAGCCTCAGGAATCTAAGCGTGCTGGATCGCGTGAATGATCGTGCCAAAAAGTTGAGCGGAATGGTCAGTTCGACGGACAAGGTAAAGCTCGACGAATACCTCAATAGCGTTCGCGAAGTGGAGAAGAATATTCAACGGATGCGAGGCGACAAGCTGAAAGCGGAGGAAAAAGCGAAGGACAAAGGAAAACCATTGTTCGCCATGAAACGGCCTGAAAATGGGTTGCCGGAGGATTTCAGGGAACACACGCGCCTGATGTGCGACCTGATAGCCATTGCTTTCCAGACCGATAAAACACGCATAGCCACCCTGCTGCTGGCGCGCGATCTCTCCGCGCTTTACTATCCTTTTCTGGATGTGAAAGATGCGCATCATGGGGCATCGCATAACGATACATCCGAGGGGTATGAACGGATAGCGCGCTTTCATTTGAGTCAACTGGCATACCTGGCGAAGCGGCTGGATGAGATGCCTGAAGGGCAAGGGACAGTGCTGGATAACAGTTGCCTTATGTTTATTTCCAACATGTGGTCGGGTACCAAACACGATAACGCCAAAGTGCCAATCGTGACTGTGGGCAGCCTGGGCGGGACACTGAAGACCGGGAGGTCGTTGGATTATTTGAACTCCGGCGATGGGAATCGCAAATTGTGCAGTCTTTACCTCGGGATCATGGATCGAATGGGAGTGAAGCTCGATCACTTCGGTGATGCGGACTCACGCCTCGCGATGCTGTAACGGCAGGAAGCGCGGAGCCAAAACGTGGTTGACGACAAAAGCGACGACATACGCACTTCCGCAGATGGTGAACAAAATGGCGTAGCCCGCCGACTCGCCTCCTGCGGTAAGTTTATAATGATCCAGAAGCCTCCCTGCGAAACTGGGAAATAGAATCCCGCCGACGGCGCCTGCCATGCCGGCAATCCCTGAAATAGCCGCAATGGTGCGACGCGGAAAGATGTCGGACGTGACGGCATAGATGGTGGCAGACCAGGCCTGGTGCGCAGCAGCAGCGAGGCCGATCAAGAGGACAGCTACCCACTCGGACAGGCGCGGAGCAAACACCACAGGAACGACACAGAGGGCGAAGAAGACCATGCTCGTTTTGCGCGCCCGGGTAACTGTCCAGCCACGATTCATCAAATGACCGCTCAACCATCCACCGCAAATACTGAGAACGGTGGCGATGCTGTAAATGGCGACGAGGTGAAGCCAACTGTTCTTCAGGTCAAGACCGCGAGTTTTCTTGAAGAAGTCGGGAAGCCAAATCAGGAAAAACCAATAAACAGGATCGGTAAGAAACTTGGCGAGGACAATGGCCCAGGTTTGCCGGTAACTAAAAAGTTCAAGCCACCGAATGGGCTCGCCGCCGACCTCCGTGGGACGACCGTTCTCAATGAGGTGGTTCTCCTGCTCAGAAACCTGGCTGCTCTCTCGAGGGGTGTTTCGAAACAGGGGCAACCACAAGAGCAACCACGAGAAGCCGGCGAAACCGGCGACCACAAAACACATTCGCCAGCCAAAGTGCAGAGCGATCCAGGGAACAAAAAGCGGGGCAACAACAGCGCCTATATTGGTGCCGGAGTTGAACAAACTTGCGGCAAAGGCTCGCTCGCGCTGAGGAAACCAGGCAGCTACGCCCTTAATGCAGGAGGGAAAATTACCACCCTCACCGGCGCCCAGCGCCACGCGGGCAAAAACAAAACCACGAATACTTCCTACAAACCCATGACTCAAGGCCGCGAGACTCCAGGCGATGATCGAAAAGGCAAATCCGATCTTAATACCGACCCGATCGATGAACCAGCCGAAGGCGACATAACTGATGGCGTAGGCGGCCTGGAAGGCGGAATTGACGTGACCGTACTGTTCATTTGTCCAGCCGAGTTCGGTATCGAGGGCAGGTTTGAGCAAGGCCAGGATCTGTCGGTCCACATAATTAATGGTGGTGGCGAGAAAAAACAGGGTGCAAATCAGCCAGCGAAACCGGGTTATCCGAGGCGGTTCAAATCGAGCATAGTCCGGAGGCGGCATAAAATTCAATAACTAATATAAATTATTAATCGAACAGCAACCACAAAGTGTGTGGGATGATAGATGAAACATGCCAGTCAGGTGGAGAGCCCCATTTCAAATCTCAGCGAGACGGACGGCCGCGTCGCCAAATCGCGGAAGGTTCACCCCGGCCTTATCCATCAGG
>JAQGOY010000251.1 GCA_028293375.1 Verrucomicrobiales bacterium
GGTGGAGAAACTTCTTGGACCCCTGGGCGAGCGTCCGGACTCCGAACCAGACCCAGTCTGAGCAGACGTTGACAGGGCAAAGAGAGAGACAATCAGCAAGTGAAGCACAATTGTGGCACGACGCATAAACTGAACTTTCCGCAGTCCAGCTTACAGAATGTGGGAACCGCACTATGCGGAATTCTTCAAGACTGGAACTGAAACTAGTTATGCCCAACGGTGGCCCGGGTCAAGTTAATATAAGCTCGAGGAAACGATGGCGGTTGTAAGAATGGGTTTAGAAGCGACGTTTTCACCTGGAATCAAACGGATTCCTGCACTGACGCAGCTTTATCAAGAAAACAAGTCCAGCTGTGGAGCAGGCGCGAGGCTTTTCAACTTTTCACGTTCTGCTTTTTGTCGGGAACTGTATTTTGTTTTTCCTTCAGGCGTGAGCTCGGAGTCCTCCAGATTTCTGAGGATTTCCTTCGCCCGTTCCAGCACGGTTTTAGGAACACCCGCCAGCCTCGCGACCTGGATACCGTAACTTTTGTCAGTGCCACCTTCCACGATTTTACGAAGGAAAACGATTTGATCGTTCCATTCCCGGACAGCCACGTTGAAGTTTTTGATTCGGGGCAGGCGTCCGGCCAGTTCTGTGAGCTCGTGATAATGCGTGGCGAAAAGAGTCTTGGCGCCCACCTGATGGTGGAGATGTTCGACAATGGACCACGCCAGGCTTAATCCATCAAAAGTGCTTGTGCCACGTCCAATTTCGTCCAGAATCACGAGGCTGCGCTGAGTGGCATTGTTGAGTATATTTGCGGTTTCGCTCATTTCCACCATGAAAGTGGACTGGCCCCGCGAAAGATCGTCACTCGCCCCGATACGGGTAAAAATTCGGTCGAGCAAATCGACTCTGGCTTCCCGCGCGGGCAGGTAGGAACCGGTGTGGGCCAGAAGCGCAAGCAACGCCACCTGTCGAATATAGGTGCTTTTGCCTGCCATGTTTGGACCGGTGATCAGGGCAATCTGTCGGGAGAGGAGATCCAACTCCACGTCATTGGGCACGAATCTATTTTCGCTGACTGCCTGGTCCAATACCGGATGCCGGCCATCAACAATTTTCAGGACACCGTCAGTTCCGACCACCGGGCGGCAATAATTAAAAAGCAGAGCTGTCTCACCAAATGAGGAAAGAACATCCAGGTTCGAAAGGGCAATGGCGGTCCTCTGGATGGCTGGCATCTGACCAAGAATGGATTCGCGAACCCTTTGAAAAATTTCGTATTCGAGTTTGACGCTTCGTTCCTCGGCTCCGAGGATTTTCCCCTCCACCTCTTTTAAATCCGGCGTGATATACCGTTCGCCGTTGGCGACGGTTTGTTTGCGAGTGTAATGGGACGGAACCCGGTCGAGGTTTGATTTAGTGACCTCGATGAAATAGCCGAAGACGGAGTTGAACCTGATCTTAAGGGAAGTTATTCCCGTTTTTTCTATTTCTTCCTGTTGTAGTTTAGCAATCCATGTTTTGCCATCGCGGCTGGCATTGCGCAGTTCATCAAGCGACTGGTCGAACCCCTCCTGGATGACCCCGCCTTCCCGAATCGTCAAGGGAGGTTCAGCGATAATCGAGCGAGCGATCAAATCCGAAATCTCGGGATAAGTTCTGAGCTCTGCGAGCAATTCCAGGAGCAGTTCAGGGGGGCGATTTTCCGCTGACGCATTTTCTTGAAGGAGCGAAGAGGTGAAATTCTGATTATTAGAAAGCAGTTCCTTGAGGGCTTCCTGCAGGGCAGGAAGTTGATCCAGGGCGTTGCGAAGCGCCTGGAGATCGCGTCCGTTAGCCGATCCAAAAGTGATTCTTCCGGTAATGCGTTCGAGGTCGCGCACTTCGCGCAGGAAATCACGAAATGATTTTAATAACTGGGGATGAGCGACCCATTGGGCAACGGCCTCCTGGCGGGCGTGGATGGGAGCTATCGACCCACAAGGTTGCGACAACCAGTCCCGAAGGCGGCGGGCACCCATGGGTGTCACGGTTCTATTCAGGACTCCAAAAAGAGAGGTGGCGTGGATGGAATCCTTGTGAGACGACTCCAGAATTTCCAGGTTGCGAAGGGTGGTGGAATCGATGGTTAAAAAATCAGAGCATTGATAACAGGTGAGGCGTGAGAGATGGGAAATATTTCTGCGGAGATGCTGGCTGAGATAATGCACCAACCCTCCTGCGGCGCCCGTGGCCGCATTCTTATTGCGTAAACCAAACCCGTCGAGCGACGCGACTTTGAAATGGTCGCGCAAAGTATAAAGAGCGGTTTCGGGAGCAAAAACCCAGTCGTCATAAGAACTGGCAATGCCGCCAATGGTCTGCAACAAAGTTTTTAGGAGATGGCTTTCTGCCGGATAAACGATTTCGGCAGGCCTTGCGCGTTCCAACTCGGCACGAATCGCCACTTCACCTTCGAGTTCAGTCACCTTGAAATCCCCGGTAGTCAAGTCGACCAGAGCCAGGCCGAATAATTTTCCCATGGCATAGATTGCGGCCACGTAATTATTGGCTTCTGCGGTCAGCAACCGCTCATCGAAATGCGTGCCTGGCGAAAGAATTTGAGTCACCTCCCTTTTGACAAGTTGACCGGGGCGTGCTTCCTCCGTTTGATCGCAAATGGCGACTTTCCGGCCTGCCTTCAAAAGCTTGGCGATGTATCCGGGGGCGGCGTGATAGGGAATGCCGCACATGGGGACGAGCCCGCGGCGAGTGAGAGTGACATTAAGGATCTGGGCGCTTACCTGGGCGTCTTCGAAGAACATTTCGTAGAAATCGCCCAATCGAAAAAGCAGGACGGCATCACCCGGTAATTCGCCTTTGATTCGGCGATACTGAGACATCATGGGGGTCAATTGGGTTTCGGCAGCCACGTTTGGAGCTTATTGTTGAAGCAAAAGGACACAAGAACAGAAAAACGATGGTGCGACGAGTGCGTAAAAATAGCGCAGCAACTTTTCAATTGCGGGGTTGTTAAATGGGAAAGTTCAGATAACAATTGTACCACCTTGAAACCGTTGCTAACTATCCTCAGAGGTGCTGTCCGGTGTCGCGCGACAGTGTTTATTTTTTCGTGTATAGCCATTCTTTCGGCACCCGTTCATGCGGATACAGTGGTGGCGGCAAACGATGCGGCTGGATTGATTTCCGCGGTCAACGCAGGAGGGAAAATCACCTTTACTTCGGGAGGAACTTACACGGTTCCCCAAACACTATTTATCCGGAGAGACACCATTATCGATGGAAGCAGCGGGGCTACCGTAATTCGTGGGAGTGGCAGTAACCGCGTGTTTTATGTCGCCTCGGGGGTTCGCCTGACTTTGTTACAACTCTCGGTGAATAATGGCAAGGACCAGGTGGGTGGAGGAATCTACAATGCCGGCACCGTTTATATGAGCAACTGCACCATGTCAGCGAACGTGGCAGCGGGAGTTGACGGGTTCGCGGGAGTCGCGGGAAGCACCAATGATTTCAGGAATAAAAATGGGCAAGGCGGTGCAGATGGATTGTCTGGATACGGAGGGGCGATTTTTAACCTGGGAGCTGTCCTCGGCACGAACGTTACCTTCGCTAACAATTCTGCCAGAGGCGGTGTGGGAGGGAGCGGAGGAGCTGGAGGGACGAATTCCACCTTTGGTGGGAATGGAGGTCGGGGGGGCAACGGCGGGTATGCTTTCGGTGGGGCGATTTTTAATTCAGGGTCCGTGCTTTTTTCGAACGCGTCTTTCAGCGGTAATTCTGCGATCAGTGGCAACGGTGGAACCAACGGCGCTGCGGGCCCGGGAGCATTTCCAGGAATAATGGGAGATGGCGGGCAGGGCGGCAGTGCGGGTGGTGGCGCCATATTTTCCAGTCGGTCATTGAAACTTTATTCCTCAAGCCTGGTCGGAAATTCTGTGGTTGCAGGAAACACCCTGGGCGCCGCCCCAAACGTGAACGCGAAAGCGGGAGGTCTGGCGGTGGGAGGCGCAGTCTACAATACCGGCTCCCTGGCTTTTCTAAACTCAACGGTAGCAGGAAATTCAGCAACGGCCGGAAACGGTGGAAATGGCGCAGGAGGCTCTTTCCCACGTAATGGCGCGAAGGGGGGAGACGTTATTGGGGGAGGAATTTGTAACACTTATATCACAAGCCTTAGTTATTGCACTGTGGCGGCAAACCACCTTACCAACGGAACGGGCGGGCTTGGAGGATCAGGCGCTTTTACAGGGAAAAACGGTTCCAACGGTTCGCTGCTTGGAGCAAATATCGCGAATGCTGCTGGTTATACCATTATTGACGATACCATCGTGGCGTATCCACAAGGCGGTGGAGGAAACGTGTTCGGTTTGGTGGTTGATCGCGGATTCAATATTACCTCCGATCTCACCGGCCCGCTAGGTGCCAAGTCCCGCCGCAACCTGGATCCGCTTTTGAACAATATTGCTACTGTGTCAAGCAACCGCACAGCGATCATGTCGCCCAAGGCGAACAGCCCGGCGAGGAACAGAGGCAATGCAGCAGGTGCTCCCAGCACCGATCAAATCGGTCAAATTCGCAATTTACCAGATATCGGAGCAGCGGAATATACTTTGTATTTTAACATCTCAGGATCAGTCACAGGGCCGACCCAGGCATCGGGCGGAGTCCAAATCAGGGTGGTTCGCAACACCCCCACACCCACGAATAGTTTCGCGATAACCGCGAGCGGCAATGGGCCATACACGATTAGTGGGTTGCTTCCGGGCAACTACACCCTCTCGGTCACCAACGCTGAATTGTTTCCAAAACAAATTAACGTCGATATTATTAATAGCGACATTGCCGGTCAGAATTTCTCGACCAACAGTGTCACCGACACAAACATTATCAACATCGTGCCTGTTCCTACGGCGGCCATCGCACCAAGGGCGAACGGTGTGTGGAAGAAACCCACTGAAGCAATGCAGGACTCGACAGGGGGAAATTCGGAATCAGCGTCCAACCAGGAAGGATTATTCGTGGCCGTCTTTACGCGGTTCCAACAAGGTCTCAATCGCCTTTAGAGATTTCTTGACCAGGGTGAGAATGGTGTCCGTTCTCTCCCCAAGTACTCCCACCAGTTGGGTAACGTCCTGAATCGATTCCTGGGCCGGAGGAGTGGCCAGCACCTCGACATTACGAAGCACTTCACCGAGCGCCTGAATAAGTGCGCGCGAGCTGCGGGTATGTCCCAGGTAACTTTTGTCGATAATGGCCGCCACCTCTTCCAGGCTCACTGAACATCCGTGGAGGTCCTCGCCATAAATATGGGCGAGCACTTTTTCTGCAGTTTCCAACGCCATGCGTTCCGGACTTGTTTCAGAAGACATAAATTCTTGAATTCCAGCTCTCCGCCTTGATTCACCGGGAGAATGTATCGCGGAATTGGTCTGGGCTCAATGCCGGCCCAGGATCGTTTTCTTTTGGCTCTGGTAATCTTCTTCCGTGATAATGCCAGCATCTTTGGCTTTTTTCAGGTCTATTAATTCCTGGCCGCGCGTGGCGACGTTCTTATCGCTCCCGCTATTTCCAAGGGCAATAACGCACCCTGAAGTGGTGAGGAGTAAAGTCAACGAAAGCAGGCTCAAGATATGTGATGTTTTCATAATGTCGAAGGGGCAGCTAAGCGTTAATCGCCTATTTTTGCAAGCTTTCCGCTTTTTGCTTAGCAATCGCAGCCTGGCCCACCTCGAGAATGGTGATGATTTTATCGGCATCATAAACACATCCCGCCCAACTTCCCCCGGATGCCTGCTGCAGGGCAGCCCAGAGCCGTGTATCGTCGGGCAACAATGGATGCGGCTTTAAACCAGGAAACATTTCACGGCTTTTTAACAGCTCCTCGGCCTGCTTCGAATCCAATGGCCCCTCTTTGACGCCGACTAAATCCAGCGAACCCAGGTTATTGTTTCCATCCACCACAATGCGGATGACGTCGCCATTTTGTATCCGGCCAATCGGCCCACCCGCCAGCGCTTCAGGCCCCACATGTCCAATACAGGCTCCTGTGGAGACACCGGAAAAGCGAGCGTCCGTGACCAGGGCCACATGTTTCCCAAACGGGAGGTGTTTCAATGCGCTGGTCACCTGATAGGTTTCCTCCATGCCGGTCCCGCAAGGGCCCCCACCTATCAGCACCATGATGTCGCCTGATTCTATTTGTTTATTTTTGATAGCAAGTATAGCCTCCCGCTCGGAGGTGAATACTTTGGCGGGACCTTCAATCCGATAAACACCATCGGCACCCACCACAGCTGGATCGATGGCGGTGCTCTTGATCACTGCCCCTTCAGGGGCAATATTTCCTGTGGGAAAAGTAACCGTGGATGTGAGCCCTTTCGCTCTTGCTTTTTCGGGCGACATGATCACGTCCGATGGGTCAATTCCATCCCGTTCTTTCAGCAGTTTATGCAACGATTTTCTGCGTTCAGATGATTTCCACCATTCCAGATTCTCATCCAGAGTTTTGCCGGTGACGGTCAAAGCGCCCGTTTGCAGTAGTCCCAATTCGCGCAGATACAACATGACTTCCGGGACACCTCCAGCCATGAAAGCGAAAACAGTGGGATAGTAAACCGGCCCATTGGGAAGCACGCTAACCAGCCGGGGAACAGCACGATTGATTCGAATCCAGTCCTGAACAGTGGGCGGCTTAATTCCTGCGGCGTGAGCAATGGCAGGAATATGCAGCAGCAGGTTCGTTGATCCGCCAAACGCAGCGTGCACCACCATGGCGTTGTGAATGGCTTCATTGGTTAAAATTTTATTGAGCGAAGTTTTAGATTTCTCCAACTGGTTCAGGGCCTGTGCGGACGCCTTCGCCATGGCGAGCCAGATCGGTTCACCCGATGGAATCAGGGCCGTGTGAGGAAGACTCATGCCCAGAGCTTCTCCCACAACCTGGCTTGTAGCCGCGGTCCCGAGGAATTGACATCCTCCGCCAGCAGAACCGCAGGCCCGGCATCCTCGCTCTGCGGCTTCCTGCAGATTTACCATTCCATGGGAAAATCGCGCGCCAAGCGTCTGAACTGTGCCTGCATCTTCGGCATCTCTGGCAGGAAGGGTCACCCCGCCCGGAACAAGGATAGATGGAAGTTTGGAAACTCCTGCCAAAGCCATCATCATGGCAGGAAGTCCTTTGTCACACGTGGCAATTCCCATGACCCCTGAACAAGTCGGCAATGATCGTATCAATCGACGCATCACAATGGCGGCGTCGTTGCGGTAAGGAAGGCTATCGAACATGCCTGTGGTCCCCTGTGTTCTACCATCGCAGGGGTCGGAACAGGTTGCACTGAATGGAAGCAATTTCAGGGATCGTAATTCTTCGGCAGCAGCCTTGACCAACAAACCTATTTCCCAGTGTCCGGTATGAAATCCGAGGGCAGTTGGTCGCCCATCCGGCTCGCGCAGTCCTCCCTGGGTGCTCAGGATGAGCATTTGTTTACGAAGCATCTCGGCAGGATTCCACCCCATGCCGACGTTTTGGGTGAGTCCAAAAAGATCTCCGCTGGGGCGGTTCATGAGAAAATCTGCATCGATCGGCAGCGCGCCTGCGGGGCCTTCGCCCAAAGTGCGGGTATTCTCGACAAGGGGGGCAGGAAGCCCCAGCAGTTCATCCAGTGAAATCATAATAGAAAAACAACGGGCCCGAAACCAAACGTCCCAACGGTAAGGCTATTGAACAGATATAACCTCCTCAAGTCCAATCCATGAAGTGCGGGTCCGGAGCGGGTGTTAGTGATGAAACAAACGCACCACCTGATCCAGGACGAAGCAAAAAATCAATCCAGTGGTCGCGGTGGTAGTTTCCACGACGGTCCAGGTTCGGAGAGTCTGAGCAACAGTCATGTTGAAATACTCCTTCACAAACCAGAAACCACTGTCATTGACATGGGATAAAATGAGAGAACCGGCACCCATGGCGATGATGACCACTTCCACGTTGGTGCCAGGAGTTGCCGCGACGATGGGAGCGATGATTCCCGCTGCAGCAGTGATTGCCACGGTAGCAGAGCCGGTAGCAATGCGAATCATACAGGCGACGACCCAACCCAAAAAGAGAGGAGGTAAATGAGTCTTTTTGGCGACGGCAGCGATGGCATTGCCCACGCCGCTGTCCTGGAGGACCTGGTTGAAACCTCCCCCAGCTCCAACGACGAGGAGCACCACAGCAACAGGCCCCAGGCATTCATCACAAAACTTCAACACCTGTTCTTTGTTGAACCCGCGGCTAAAACCAAAAGCATAAAAAGCAGCAAAAACCCCTAGTAACATGGCGATTAACGGATTGCCAAAGAACTGTGCCAGTTGTTTCGGCAAGCCTTCGTCATGGATTACCAGATCTGCGATGGTCGCGGCCATCATCAGGATAACCGGCAGGAGCATGGTAATAATGGTGGTCCAAAATCCTGGAAGCACGCGGGAGGTATCCCGAGTTTTCAGAGATTTGGCCATTTCGCTCGGTTCGAGTTTGATATTTCTGGCGAGTAAACGCCCGATCATGGGACCGGAAACCATTGCAGTGGGCAGTCCCACGAGGAGACCAAACATGATGGTCAAGCCGGTATTCGCATTGAGAGCCTTGACGGCGGCCATGGGCCCCGGGTGAGGAGGAACCATGCCGTGCATGGAGGAGAGACCAGCGAGAATGGGGACGCCGACATAGACCAGGCTAAGATTGGTTTTCCGGGCAATGGTAAAAAAAATGGGAAACAAGATAACGAAACCCACGTTAAAAAAAACGGAGACACCTATCAGGTAAGCGAGGGCCATCATGGTCCAGTGGATGTTTTTCACCCCACCGATCTTGATCAGCCTGTCTGCCACCACCTCCGCACCTCCGGATTCCGATAAAAATTTTCCAACAATGGTTCCGAACCCGACAATCATGGCAATGCCCCCGAGGATTTTACCGACCCCATTTTGAAAACTGACAGCCACGGTCGGAAGGGGCATGCCGGTAGTGATTCCAACAAACAGCGAGGCGATGACAAGGGCGACGAAACTATTTACTTTCAGGAACGCCACCATGACGATGAGGCCAATGACTCCTAAAAAGGCAAACAGCAACAACATGGTGTTGTGTGAGGTATCGGGCATGCAAAACAACTAGAAGAATTGGCCTGACATAAAAAGGAAAATCTACTCCAGCAAGCTGGTCTTTACTTTTTTTGGGTAAAACCGTCCCGCAATAATTCCCCACAAAAGGCTGGTGACCAGGGCAAGTCCGGAATTTAACCAACGATTATTCTCGGCAACCGGGAGCAGGCTGCGCAAGACCCCTTTAGGAATTAGTAAAATTCGTTGAAGCCAATTGCAGCAAACGATTACAAAATCCAGGAAAGTGATGGAGGGAGGCAAATGGGCGATTAAAAAGACAAACCCCTCCAAAAGCTGAACTATGAGGAAATGCAAAATGGCGAAGCAGACAGCTCGTTTCCAGGTAAAAACCATTTCCAGAACGCTGGCAGACAGTTTCGCACCATAAAAGTTTTTATTTCCTGAACTGGCCGTTCGTGGTCTGCTTTTCAGTCATGCGCACTTATCAGAATTTTATCGGCGGGGAATGGGTCCCTGCGACTTCCGGAAAAAAGTATCAAAATACGAATCCAGCGGATACCCGCGAGATCGTTGCCGAGTACGCCAGTGGAGCCCAGGAGGATGCCAAACGGGCGATTGAAGCGGCAAGCAAAGCATTTGCCCAATGGAAAGCGGCAACTCCGGTGGCCCGCGGCCGAGTGCTGAGCAAAGCTTCGCAAATTCTTGAAAGCCGCAAGGCAGAGCTGGCCGAGTTGTTGACTCGTGAAGAAGGGAAAACACTCGCGGAAAGCACGGGTGAGGTGCAACGCGCAGTCGACATTTTTCGTTTCTTCGGCGGCATCAGTTACGTAATGGGTGGACAAACCATCCCGCACGAGCTGCCCGGAAACCTGCTTTATACCGTGCGCCAGCCGCTGGGCGTGGTGGGAATGATCACCCCCTGGAATTTCCCGATAGCCATCCCGGCGTGGAAAGTGGCGCCAGCGCTTCTCGCCGGAAACAGCATTGTGCTAAAGCCAGCTTCCCAGGCTCCGTCGATGAGCTTCGAACTCGCACGTGCACTGCAAGAAGCGGGCTTGCCGAAAGGTGTGTTGAATGTCCTGACGGGCGATGGCCGTTCTACAGGCGGAGAACTTGCGTCCAACCCCGGAGTGGTGGCGATGTCGTTCACTGGTTCACTTTCCGTAGGTCAACAAATTTACATGCAATTGGCCCCGCGAATGGCGCGGGCACAGATGGAAATGGGCGGCAAGAACCCGACCATCGTGCTCGGAGATGCCGACCTTGACCTCGCCGTGACACTGGTGATCAAGGCCGGGTTCGGGCTTACCGGGCAGGCCTGCACGGCCACGAGCCGGGTGATTGTGGAGAAATCCGTGGCGGAACTCTTCACACAGAAATTAGTGGAAAAAACCCGAGCTTTAAAAGTAGGCAACGGCCTCACTGCCGGGATCGACATGGGACCTGCGGTTAACAAACAGGAATTCGAGGGCAATTTTCAACATATTGAACAGGCTGTGGCAGAAGGCGCAAAAATTGCGGCTGGTGGCAAGCGTCTGGAAGATGGCGATATGAAACACGGCTTTTTTATGGAGCCGACGGTTCTAACTGGTGTCACTCCACAAATGAAAATTGCCCAGGAGGAAGTTTTCGGCCCAGTAGTCGCGGTGCTGGTCGTGGAGAATTTCGAAGAAGCCATGACCCTGGCCAACAGTCTTGATGTGGGCCTTTCCGCTTCCATCGTGACTCGCGATATCAAGAAAGCGATGCAGTATACCGATCGAATTGAAGCCGGGGTCGTCAAGGTTAACCAGATTTCAACAGGGCTGGCACTACAGGCTCCATTTGGCGGAGTCAAAAAGTCGAGCAGCGACACCTTCAAGGAGCAAGGTGCTTCTGCCGTCGACTTCTATAGCAAGATCAAAACTGTCTACCTGGACTACTCCGCATAATATTACGATTTATGTTTAAACTTGTTCGTTTTACCAACCCCAAAGGAAAAGTCGCCGTTGGGTTGGTCGTCTCGGAAACCGAGATGATTGATCTTACGGACGCGGGGATCACAAGGATGACTTCCATATTGGAATCGGAAGATCCAGTGGCGCGGCTGCGAAATGTGGTTACGGATGGAGTTGACCGGATCAAAATCGAATCCGTTCATCTGCTGCCTCCAGTCGAAGACCAGGAAGTCTGGGCGGCGGGCGTTACCTACCTGAGAAGTAAAAAAGCACGAATGGAGGAGTCTGACTTCTCCGCGTCCGCCTACGACAAAGTCTATGACGCGCCACGGCCGGAGATTTTTTTTAAATCGGTTCCAAGCCGGGTGGTCGGAACAGGTGACAAAGTCGGCATTCGCATGGACGCCAAATGGAACGTCCCGGAACCCGAGCTGGCGCTGGTCTTCAATTCGCGACGGGACCTGGTGGGCTACACAATTTGCAACGACATGAGTTCCAGAGATATCGAGGGTGAAAATCTGCTCTATCTTCCCCAGGCCAAGGTCTATGATCGGTCCTGCGCTATCGGACCATGGATCGTGATTGGCGCACAGGAAGAAGAGGCCCGAAAGTGGGAGATCAACATCAGCATTAGTCGCAACGGCAGGGAAGTATTTACAGGTTCAACATCCGTCGGCCAAATCAAGCGATCCTTCGATGAACTCGGCGGGTATTTATTCAGAAGCCAGACTTTTCTGTGCGGCGCCATCCTCTCCACCGGGACTGGGATAGTTCCGGGAGACGATTTTACGCTGGCTGAGAACGACCGAATTAAAATTACGATTGGAGGCATAGGAACTTTGGAGAACACCGTGATAGTGGTCTAGAGGCTGAGGGAAATATCGGATCAAGTTTACGGCACTCTTGCCCATGGCGGGGGTGCCTTTTTGTTCGCAAGATTAGGTGAGACGTTATGATCACTAAATCTTTTTACCTTTCATTCGTGGCACTTATCACCATCGGTCTTTGTGGTTGCTCCAGCACAGCAACCAGCAGAAGCGCGGGACAGTTCCTCGACGATAAAGCAATAGCGGCGAATGTTAAGACGCGGATGCTGTTGGATTCTTCCCTGGAAAGCGGCTCTTCCATCAAAGTCATCAGTTTTCTGGATCACATTCTCCTCTCCGGCTTTGCAAACAGCGAAAGGCAGAAGGAACTGGCGAGTGAAATCGCAAGAAATGTAAAGGGCGTGGGATGGGTAAAAAACGACATCATTGTGAAAGACTCTTTGCCAGGATTTCGCGCTGGTACTCCGCAGATAAGCGAAGCCGCCGGCTCACAAAATCCCCCTGCCCAGAATGAACTACTGGCAAGCAACCAAAAAACACCCGGGACAAACATTGTTTCGGGATCAATTCCAGCCCGGAAAACTGCCGTTCGATCCCGGGAAACTTTGGCTAACCCCGCAATGTCCACGGAAGACATAGTAAAAGCGGAAACCGGCAATGAAATAACAGCGCTGAATAATTATTTAGCCAGACAGTTGAGAAGCGAGTTCAAGGGAGATCCGACAATGAGCAGCGCTGTGAAAAATCTGCATGTGGGAGTCGAGAATGGCAAAGTAGTGATTACAGGCGTGGCCGGATCAGTTGCTGAAAAAGCCGCCATTACCGATCGTGTTCGCGACCTGATGTTTGAAAACAAGATCACCATTAAATAAGGTTCCGAAGCCTCGCTTCCGCGCATTATCGCCCGCCATCTGTTTCACTTTTAGTGGACTGTAGAAAGACTCGCCCACAATGAAATTCTCGAACTGGAGAAGTCACGGCATTTTGGAACAGGACTTTCAGACCTATTGTATGCCGAAACTCCTGATCGGCTTCTATCCTGTTTGCTGAACTCCTTTCCCGAAGCCTTCCCAATTGAGCCAGGTCGGTTTTAGCCGATCTTCCAAAAGATAACACAGAAAGTGTTAGCAACCCGATTGGAAATAAATATGAAAACATTGCTCAATATTGTTAAACCCCTCGTTTGCGGTGTCTTGCTCGTCAGCATGGTTGGCTGTGCCGGTAACCGCTATTCCCGCAGCACTGGAGAATACGTGGATGACAAGACTGTCACCGCAAAAATTAAAGCGGAACTCATTCGTGACCCTGAAGTCAAAGCCATGGACGTGAAAGTGCATAGCTTCAAAGACCACGTTCAGCTTACCGGATTTGTAGACACCCAAATGCAAAAAGACCGTGCGGCAGAAATTGCCAAAGGAGTTCAGGGAGTGGAATGGGTCAAGAATGACCTGGTAGTAAAATCCGCCATACCGGCCGGTTCCAAAGTGAACGAAGCCTCGGGCGCACAACGTCTCGACTCCAACGGCCAGAACGCCGAATGGCAACGCGCAACTCCCGGATCGACAACGACGACCCGCACCTATAAGTCGGATGGCAATGGCAGCGTCGAAACCAAAGTGAAAACCACTGACCAGCCAAGCGTTGAAGTCAAAACAGAAACAAAGTAACCGAACCTAAAATCAGAAGAAGATTCAAGAGACGCCCAGGCGTCTCTTTTTCTTTCTGTTACAACTGGGATAAAATGGAGTATGAAAACAGGATGATCAAAAACCTGCTGCTGGTTTTAAGCCTGGCAAGCCTCGTCTCTACATCCGTTTTCGCTGCAGAACATCAAAAATACACGCGAACGCAGGATGTGGTTTACGGACGCAAATTTGGCACCGCGCTTACCATGGACGTTTTCAAACCCGAGAATCCAAACAAATGCGCGATTGTATTTGTGGTCAGCGGAGGTTGGTTTTCAAGCCACGATGGGATTAGCATCCCCTACATTGAACATTATTTGGATCGAGGTTATACCGTTTTTGCGGTGGTCCATGGATCCCAACCTCGCTTTATCATTCCTGAAATTGAAGAAGACCTGCATCGTTCAGTCCGTTTCATTCGTCACAACGCGGAAAAATTTGGAATTAACGGAGAAAAATTAGGTATCACCGGCGCCAGTGCAGGAGGCCATCTTTCGCTCACCATCGGAACCCAGGGCAAGCCAGGCAAACCAGAGAGTAAAGATCCGATTGATCGTGAATCCAGCGCCGTACAGGCAGTAGCCTGTTTCTTTCCACCCACTGATTTTTTAAATTGGTCGGAAGCGGGAGAAGACGCTGTAGGGATTCAAAAGTTAGCCGCATATAAACCGGCATTTGGCCCCAGAAGCGACAATCTGGAAGAAAGAGCTAAAATGGGAAAAGAGATCTCTCCGATCTATTTTGTCCATTCGAACATGCCCCCGATACTCATCATTCACGGCACGGCGGACAGAATTGTCCCGATTCACCAGGCCGAAATCTTCGTCAAGAAATGCGAAGAATTTCATGATGAAATCAAACTGATGGTTAAAGAAGGAAAAGACCATGGCTGGCAGGGAATGGAACCTGATTTTGAAGCCTGTGCGGATTGGTTTGATGCACATCTGCTGCCAAAAAAGTAGAGAACAGTGGCTTGTAAAATTAATTAATCGAATCCAGATTCCTCACCATGCCGATCTACGAATTTCATTGCGAGCAGTGCAATAGAGACAGCGAAATTTTGGTCCGTTCCAGTGATTGGAAGGGAACCGAGTGCCCGGAATGCGGCTCAAAGAAACTGAGCAAGAAGTTTTCAACTTTTGCCTCCTCGATTCCTGGAAGTGCTTCGGCCTCGGAACCGTCCTGCTCTGGTGTTCCGAGTTCCTGCGGGCGATGCGGCACGGGGGTTCCGCACTCTCACTGACACTTTAATATTACCGTTGAATGCGGGCGCTTCCTCCGCGCATCACATGCATGACCTCCTCCAGTGTCACCTGCGAGGTGTCCCCCCTCGTGGTTTGAAGCAGCGCACCATGAGCCGTTCCGAAGTCGACGATTTCCTGGGGCGTCAAACCAGCCAGGTAACCGTAAACCACGCCGCTGGAAAATCCGTCCCCTCCCCCCACCCGGTCTTCAATTTCAAGCGCTGTATATGGGCGCGCTTCATAAAAATTTCCATTTACCCAAAGAATGGCTCCCCAGTTGTTCACCAAACCGGAAGTTACTTCCCGCAAAGTGGTGCAGACAACTTTCAATCGCGGGTGAAGCGACACCACTTGCTCAACCATTTTTTTGTAGGCATCGATTGACAGATTGCGAAGGCTGTCGTCTTTCGTCTCCACTTTTAACCCAAGCACTTTCTGAAAATCTTCCTCATTTCCGATCAGGACCTGAACCTGGGGAATGATTTCCCGAGTGACCTCAATCGCCTTTTTGCTGGACCACAGTTTACTCCGAAAATTCAAATCATAGCTGGTCACGGCATTGTGTTCCCGCGCTTTGGTCAAGGCTTCCTTCACCAACCCGGCGGAACATTCCGACAGGGCCGTCATTATTCCCCCGGTGTGAAACCACCGCGTCTTCCGCTTGCCAAACAAATGATTCCAATCGATTTCCCCGGGTCGCATCGCGCTGATGGCAGAATGAGCACGGTCATAGACCGTCACACTGGGCCTGACTGACGTACCAACTTCAGTAAAATTCAACCCCACCCGTCCCTCGCGACCTACCCCGTCGTAGGGTTCCACCAAAACGTTGGAAACATCCATCCCCACGGCTCGAGCGTGATTGAGAATGATCCGCCCCATTGGATTATCCGGCAGCTTCGAGATAAAACCGGTGCGCAGGCCCAGCCGGGAGCAGGCGTAACCGACGTTAAACTCGCCGCCTCCCACGTCGACCTCCAGGGTGCGGGCAAACTCCAGTCGACCATGCCCGGGTGGGGCGAGCCGGACCATGCATTCACCCAATGTCAGCAGATCGAATTCGCAATCTTGTTTTTGTAAAAAGTTAAGACTCATGAGACTCTCACCAAAGAATCAACGACCCATCCAGCCTCCGTCAACCAGCATGATTTGTCCGTTCATGTAATTTGAGGCGGCGCTAGCCAGGAACACCACCGGACCTTTAAAGTCTGCTGGCTCACCCCATCGTCCCGCGGGGATTCGCTCCAGGATTTGCCTGCTCCTGGTGGGATCTTTTATCAAGGCTTCAGTGTTGTCGGTGGCAATGTAACCTGGAGCGATGGCATTGACGCATATTCCCTTGCTGGCCCATTCATTGGAAAGAGCCATAGTTAATTGTCCAATTCCACCCTTGCTGGAGGCATAAGCCGGGACGGTAATACCACCCTGGAAGGTAAGCAGTGAAGCGGTGAAAATAATTTTACCTCCACCCTGTTCAATCATGCGGCGTCCTATTTCCCGGCTAATAACGAACTGAGAGTTTAAATTAACCTCCATCACGTGATCCCAATCGGCATCCGAAAATTGCACAGCCGGATTCCTTAAAATCATTCCAGCATTGTTGACCAGGATATCTATTTTTGGATTTTGAATCAGAACCTTTTGCAGGAATCCATGAACATCCTCTCGACGGCTGAAATCGCACCGGTACGCCTTGAATTTCCTGCCTAGCGCACGAACCGAGTTCTCTATCGCGCTTCCTTTGAGTTCGAGTGAAGCGCTCACCCCGATAATGTCAGCGCCAGCCTCGGCAAGTCCTTCAGCCATGGCTTTGCCGATACCCCGCTTACAACCTGTAACCAGAGCGACTTTCCCATCCAGTTTGAATTGATCCAGGATCATAGGTGCGAAACAGATAAATTCCGATTTAGCTCCGCTTGTCAACGACCATGAGCCAAGGAAAAGTGATTTCGACCTTCATGTTCAGGATTTGAACATTGCGCTTTCCTCTCGAAGAGAGAGGATTATAGTGTCTCCATTGAACCCTGGCGCCGCACGATCTGGAATCAATACTCGCATCGCCTAAAGCTTATTTGAACAAACATATGCTTCACCAAACAAGGCGAGAATTCGCCAAACTCTCCCTGGCTGCACTGCCCGCACTCGGCTTGTTTTCGACGATTAATCAACTTGGCGCCCTTGAGCCCACTGGCGGCGCTTTAGCAAAGCCAAACTCCAAAGTGGCAGGCGTCCAGATTGGGCTGAATGTGCCCTACAGCTTTTCCAACCCAAAAATGAGTGGGGATGATATTCTTAAAAACTGTATCCAACTGGGGATCAGTGGGGTGGAATTAAGAACGCAACCGGTGGAAGCCTTCCTTGAAGTGCCTACAGAAGCCAAAGGCGCTGAATTGTCCAACTGGCGCAAGTATGTCTCGATGGAGAAAGTGAAAGAATTTCGGAAAAAATATGGGTCAGCGGGGGTGTTGATCGAAATCGTCAAAGTAGATGGCCTTTTTAAGATGACGGATGATGAGTTGAACTACGCGTTCAACCTTGCCAAAGCGTTGGGGGGCAGGGCCATTTCAAGCGAGATTTCCAGTAAAGAAGACGAGCTCAAGAGAGTGGGGCAGTTTGCGGATAAGCATCAACTGATGGTGGGGTATCATGGCCATGCCACCACTACTCCAGAACATTGGGAAGAGGCATTCGCGCTGGCCAAATTCAATGGCGCCAATGTGGATCTCGGCCACTTTGTGGCGGGAAACAATACCTCACCAGTCCCTTTCATTAAGAAATATCACGACCGAATCACTCATGTTCATTTAAAAGATCGCAAAATGCAAAATGGCCCCAACACCCCCTTCGGAGAGGGAGATACGCCGATAGCTGAGGTACTACGCTTGCTGCGAGATAATAGGTGGAATATCCAGGCCACCATCGAGTTCGAATATAAGGTGCCCAAGGATTCAGATCGAATGACTGAAATTGCCCGCGCGATCAAATACTGCCGCGAGGCGCTGGCCTGATTAGCCGGGCAACTCGTTCACTTTTTGCAAAGCCCGGCTACACTTTTTTGGAAGGTTCGGAAGTGGCACTCGGGATCGTCACCTCGACAAAAGTTCTTTCGATTTTCCCATTTGTCGTGTTGCAGGCAAAGTAGCCTTTTTCTTTAGTGCCGTCGTGGTTCGCTTTTCGGTAAGAGCAGCACTTGTTGGTAGTCAGGATGGCGTTGCCCTTTCTTCTTTCCGTGAAACCATGGAAATGCCCGTTGTAAACGGCCTGAAGATTAAACTCCAGGAGCTTGTCCAGTAAATCATCAGCATTGACCGGCCGTGAAGGGGTTAAAATCCCCATGGGGAAATGGGTAAAAAGAATGGTTGGTTTTGCCTTATCGAGCTTTTTCAAGTTGTCATCCATCCACTGAAGTGTCGCCGAATTAATCTTTGTATTGTTGGCCTTTTGGCCTTCAGTGGTGTCGAGGGCGATGAACTGCCATCCCTTGTGAAGGAAAGAATAGTTGAGCTGATCCTTGAAAACCGATTCGTAAGCTTTTCGATCTGCCTGAGTCAAGTAATCATGATTTCCAATAACCCCATAAAAAGGAATTTTTGACCTCTGAAATACTTCCTTGATTTCCGACATTTGAGTTTCTTTACCGTTTTCAGTGAAATCTCCCACCATGAGAATTAAATCCGGCTTGTCAGCGCCGGATTTGATTTGCTCCAGCACTTTGGTCATCCACTGCCCGCAAGCCTCATCCGTATAATGAAGGTCGTTGATGACAACATAATGAAAATTCTCCGCGGCAGTTTCCGCAGCGTGAAGCGCGCCCGGCCACAGGCCAAGACTAAGGAGAGCGCCCGACGAAAGCTGGAGCATTCGACGCCGGGTTACCATCTGCAAACGGGAAGGTCTCATGTGAACACCCTTGAGCGCCCGGGGCCGGTTGTCAAAGCTTTAACCGCGACATTTCAGTGGACTTTTCACCTCCCCTAAATAGAGTCAACGAGTTATGGGAAAATTTGGTTTGCAACTGACTTTGCTCGGATTGACCGGCGTAAGCCTCGCCGTTTCCGTGGCGTGCACACTTGTCTACGTCCGGACGGTGGGAGAGCTTCGCAATCTGGACTCGAAGAACGCAACCATTTTTCAATTTCAATCCCAAGCCCAAGCGGTGGCGGCTGCGGCCCTCGAGTACAGCAAGAAAGATCCGGGCATTGATCCCATCCTGATCAGTATCGGAGCTAAACCAAAGCCTGCAGGCTCGACTGGCAATTCATCATCTGCACCCGCTTCGACCACGCTAAAAGGAGGAACTGCCAAGTGAACGACATTTTGGAGCAAGCGCCCGCCCCCAATTCCGGCTCAGAAGAAGTGCGCGAATTGCGCAATGTGGTGGCAGGGCTCAAAAAGTTGCTCACTATTGCCTTGTTGCTTCTGCTGGTTTTGACCGGGAGTTATAATCTGATCGCCATGCGACTGATGCTATCTGCACGCAAGGACCTGAATACTGTGCAGCCCAAGGTTTCCGCCATGGTACAACAGTATGAAACGGTGCAGGGGCCAATCATCCAGTCGTTCTACAGCAACCTGATCATGTATGCAAAGTCCCACCCTCAATTCACTCCAGTCCTTATTCAAAACGGAGTAATCAACCCCGGAAAGTAAGCTAGACTGAAGAGACTTGCGGGCCCGCAACCGGTATTCCGCAATTCATGCAAAAGTTGGCTTTGGTGGGAGAAACAGTGTGGCAAACCGCGCAGATTTTCTGAGTCTTTTTGTGACGATAATGAATGATGAGATTTCGCGTGGCCACGAGCCAGGGGAAAAGGTAGGCGAAAATAAAGACAGAGTCCTTTTCGTGGAATACTGCGTACGACAGCAAAAGTAGAGATCCGAGGAGGCTTAACCACCAAAAGGCGGCGGGCACCGTGACTTGTTTATGTTTCTCCGTGGCGTACCATTGAACTAAAAAACGGGAGGTAAAAACGGCATTACCCATCCAACCAATCACTTTCCACATGTGCCACTCGATCCCTAAAAACGTCATCGAAGCACTATCCCTCCGACGGAACTCAAAGCCAACCTCTTTCCGAGGGCTCTCCCTGATGGTCTTTTCCCGGAAAAGAATGGCAAGCTAGTGGTCGGGTGAACGTGGAACATCGAAATTGTGGGTTGTACGATCCAAAAAACAAAACTGTTTTTTGGCTCATCCCTTTTCATTGGGCGGTCATTGGATTCCTCGGGTTTTATTGTTCAGTTTTTGGGGGATCGACAGTCATCAATACATTTCAGGCGGGGACGGGTGGCTGGCAAATGGGAACCCTGGCGGTGGGAAATTTGGATTCTGATGCAGAATTAGAGATTGTTGTGGCCTACCGAGACCTATCTCTGGGTCAATGGTACCTGGATGCCTTTAAAAGGAATGGAACGCGGCTCCCCGGGTTTCCCTATTCTGGAATTTTCTCTGAGATCAATGCTTCACCGACTCTCTATGACATTGATGGCGACGGCAAAATGGAAATTCTGTTCACGTGCGGAAACAGCCTGGTAGTGCTTCGGCCAAATGGAACCGTTCTATGGAAGGCTCCTGTTTCTTCGTTGAACTATATCCCAACGGGTGGCTTTCAAGCAGTCACGAACGGATTTTACATGACAGATACTGGAGTTTTCCAGCCTTTACTGCCCTTGACTGCGGCTTTTTCAGCTCAGGTTTCATCCCCCATCGTTGCAGATTTTGACGGCAATGGTCACAAACAAATTGCCACCGCCTGGAAGATCAAACCCGATATTACGGATAATCAGGATTATAACCCATTCATTAATGATCTGTTTGGTTTTGGAGAATGGGGGACGGTCGGCGAAGTTTGGTCGGGCGGAGTCATCTTTCACGACCTTCAGTCCGGTCATCAGGATTTTGTATACCACGTTCACCAACTTGTCGAAGCGGGTCTCGCGGTAGGAAAACCAGAAACAAACTCTTCACTCAAAACATTCGTGTTGAATGACAGCGATAGTGTGGTGGCCTTCGACAAAACAAAGCCTCCGGGTTATTACGGGCTTGGCATGCTTCATAAAATGTTCGGAAAGAATTTGCGGATGACCACCGGATTTTATCAGCAGGGCATCGACGTTTATGCGGCAGATATTGATGGTGATGGACTGGACGAGATTTTATCGCCGACCACACAGATTAATTGCCTGTGGCAACCCCATGAAACCCTTCTGGATGACGACGGGGCGATTCTTTGGAGGCAATGGAAACAACCCATTTCGCCACCGGTTAATATGAATGGCTGGTACAACAACGCCTGCATGATCCCGGTAAACCCCGACCACGACAACCGTCCAGACATGCTTGTTTTCACTCACAGCTACGAAATTGGTTTTAAGAGTTGGGACGGCGCCAATTTCGTGAATCGGCCCGGGTGGCCGAGAGACTTTTATCCGTATTTCCCCACTCCTCCCGTGGTTGGCGATGTCGACGGGGACGGCCAGGAAGAAATCGTGATAGGGACCTACGATCCCACAAAAAATCCCAGTAATGGTTCGCTTTACGTTTATGCGCTGGATGGGACCCTTAAGCAGAGCATTTCGGTCCCGGGGGGATTAAAACATATCCCAACTCTGGCGAACATTCGTGGAACGGGGGCACTGGATGTTATTTATCGATCCCTTTCCGGACAAATCACGATCGTGAATTTTGGAGCGACCAATTCCAATCTGGTATCGTGGTCCACGCACAGAGGAAATGCGGCGCGCGACGGGAACAGGGGACGATCACTTTATCCCGTGAGCACTCCCATTATCACTTCTAAAAGTGGCGGGAACGGCAATGTTTACTTGGAGTGGGGTGGACCCGTCACAAACCTCGCCACTGGTTACACGATTTACCGGGCTGACAACGCCGCCGGGCCGTTCGTGGCAATTGCCCGAATTAGTGGAACCAGGCATCAATTTTGGGACTCGGGATTAAAACCAGGGTGGCTTTACTTCTACGAAGTCGGAGCCGAGACAGGCACCGGCATAATACGTTCCGTTCCAACAACCGTCCTTGCCGGATTCAAAAATAATTTAGTTTCGAACAGTGGAATGGAAGAAAATGACAATTCTCACTGGGACAAATGGGACACTGGAGACGTGCCCTGGACAAACATGATCGGAAGCACCAACCAGGCATCGCGAGGACGGCAGTCGATGAAAATCGCGCTGGAGGAGAAGTCGAGCACCGATACTCTGAACCAATATGTCGTGTATGGAAACCCTCGTGCCTACATCTCGGTGACTGCAGGGACACTTTATAGCTTTGGAGGATTTATTAAAACAAGCGGACTATCAACCCCTTCGCAACATTGGTTCGAATGGACTTCATCGCTGACCGGCGAGAACACGAATCAACGGCCACCTCTGCCGTATCCCAATTATTTTACTCCTTCGGTTTCTTTGTCCAATGCACCGACAGACTGGATATATTTGAACCGTGTATTCCAAATGCCCGCAGAAATTCCAAATGCAGAGCTTCGACATCGATTCGCAGGCTCCAGCGTTAGTGGAGACATCTATTTGGACGATCTGTTTTTTCGGGCTTTGCCAGCGCTTTCAGATGCTTCATGGACCGACCTGGTCGGCCTTGGCTCAAACTGGAGTTACAACACCAACGTGACGAGCACGAATTGGGCTTTTACCTCCCAAAAGGCAGAAGGATGGCCAATTGGGAAAGCAAGATTTGGGTCGGGATCGGGCCCTTCGAGCATTAAAACGCAGCTGACACCCGGGCTTTCCAATTACTATTTCAAGATAGATTTCAACGTTCCAAAAACAAACATCGAAGACCTGGTCATTGCCGCTAACTGCACTGATGACTACGGGGATCGTCGATACACGCTGAAAGTATGGCTGAACGGAAAAGAGATCCCAAGCTCAGGTATCGAGGCAGTTTCCAACACCGGCAATGAACTCAAAGGTTTCGACCTGACTCCATTCACCAGCTTTCTGGTGCCTGGGAAAAACACCCTGGCCGTGCAATTGCAAAATTACTTTGAACAAGGTTGGGATGATCTTTCCTTCGACGTCGCCCTAAAAGCGAATTTCTATGGAGATTATGGGCCAAAGATTAATAGCGTTCAACGATCTGGAAACAATGCCATCGTGAATATGTCTTCGGGAGCCGGGAATATCATGAGACTGGAATCAACGGATAAGCTACAGGATTTGTGGAAATTCGTAGATTCCATCACGAATCTCGGAGGGCAAAATATATCCATCATAGATTTCGGACAAAACGGGAGGCCTCTTCCTTCTGCTGTCACCAATCGGTTCTATCGCGTCACACCTTGAAACAAGTGAAGATTGAAAGGAGAGGGCGAAGTTGATGCCCCGCCCAATCGATCATTTTCGAACAGCACTTCAGCCAAGTGGATCAGGGAGAAATAGTTCTATAGAAAATCCCCTGGGAAACGTCGCCATTCGGAGCGATCAAGGTCGCATCACCCGAAGTTGGTATTGATTGTTGTGGCAGGTCGATCCAGTCGGCCAGGTTTGTGGAATACTGAATCCTGAAAGGCTGCCCAGGAGTGCCATGAAAATAAATCACGGGCAAACCGTTTTCAGGATGAATCTCGAGCAGATGCCTGGGTTCGCTTACCCCGGGTGAAGAGTTAGAAATCGAGGCGTTGCCGAATAACTGCAAGTCTCTGCCTGAGGTGGTCGAGTCAATCCCATTGCCAGCGAACCTCCAGAGATCAACAAGTCCAGGTTCATTGCCCTTCACCACATATTTAAAGGACGTCTCGATTTCGGAAACGCTAAGAGCGCGGTTCCAGAGAGAAACCTCGCCGATAAGCCCCTGATAATTATTGAGGTACTTTGCAAACGTAATTGGAACACCGAGGGCCTCCGAGGGGGTCGCCACCGCCCCAGATGCTTTGAGAATACCGTCAAGGTATAAGGAGGCAAGATTCGTGGTCACTAGCAGGGAGGCATCGTGCCAGGAATTGTCGGCAACGAAACCGGCCTTGAGTGTCGCACCAGCTCCATAGCGAGATGCCAAAACACCATTGGTTAACATAATAAAATAGCCGGAGGACTGGCTGGAGAGATATTTGTGAACCAATCCTATGTAGGCATTGGATTGCCCAGTCTTGAACCGAACCTGCACCGTCATGGGAAACAAGGTAAGGTTGGTGGAACTGGCAACGGTCGCATAAGAACCAACCACCCCAGCGAAGCTTAATGCACCCTCACCGTGATAAGGAAGCAGCGTAGTAAGCGATCTAACTTCGGCCGTTACACTTGAAAATGAATCCCGGGCAACCGTGCGATAGAAATAGACTTGTCCAGCCACGAGATTGGATATGCTAACCAGGAAATGTTGATTTGGAGAGGTGATGGTAGTTGACCCGGTGGAAGCAAAACCATTGGCTGTCCTCCCAAACTGAACAAAATACTTTGCATTCGGGTCGTTCGCCGAAATGAATCCGCCAACTGTTGCGGCGCTTGTCGTCAATGAGTCAACATCCAATGTCTGCACGCTTAAGATGGGCGTTGGCGCGGAGAAAAATACTTCCGAAGAATAATTTGTGATGTCCGTGGATTCCATGACCACGCGGGCATGAATGAGAATGTTCGGCAACAAATTTGAAATGGCAAAAGTTAAATCGGCGGTTGAGTTTGCAGTAATGGATTGAACAGGAGTGGTCGATGAATAGGAAGGAAGTTGCCCATATTGCAGATAAACTTTGGCTGGCTGATTGTCATTTTGGAATGAAGCAGTGAAATCAACGGACACCGGTGTTGGATGACTGGCCACTGGCGAGGAAGCTACCGGGCCGAGAGAAAAAGTTTGCGACGAGGCACCTGCCCCATCAGGAGAATTAAGAGTCACGCTGCCCTGAACAAAGCCCATAGGCACTTTCACCTGCACTTCACGATCTGAAACCACTTGAAAAGCGGCTTTCCACTCTCCGAACGATGCATTGGTGGTGAAAATCAGGTTGGTCCCATAAATTGCAACCCAGGTTCCAACGCTGTTTTTATAGGAGGCCGCGGAGACAACAACAGGAGGCCGGGCACCAGACACTTCAAAGGCGCCAATATCCGACCCGCTTCCCTGCGGCCTTGGAACTCCTCGCGCATCTGTTGCCAGGGTATTACTACCATCAGGGATTCGGTCGATAGCTGGGCTGCCAGGCAAAAGTGCCATGGTCTGGACATAACCACCATTGAATTGAAGGGGACCGAGCAAGGGGTTCGTGCTCGCAGTGCTGGTCCCAGTGCTAAAAGAAACGGAAGAATCCGAACAAATGTTATAACCGAGATCGCTTATTGTTCCCTGAACTGCACCAGTAAAGTTTGAAGAACTCAGAATAGAACTTCCAACGTTAACCAACGAGGATACGTTCGCCAATGACACACCCGCTATTTGCCCCTGGACGGTGCCAAACCCAGAGACGAGATAATTACTGCTAATGGTTGAACCGATGAGGATCGAGTGGGACGCATCCCCAAAGTAGATCCCCCCGCCCAAAGCCTTTCCCCCATAAGTCGGAAAACTGGATCCAACAAAAAAGGTTGTTCCTCCACCTGTGGCAACGTTTAGAGCGACAGTAAGGTTTTTCAATTCGCTAGAACCTTTTGCATAGATACCAGCGCCCAAGCCATTACCGCCATTAATATTGCCACCGGATCCATTAACAGAGTTATTGTGAACCGATACTCTTTCCACGAGGTTGTTGGTTCCACTCAGATATAGTCCACCTCCAAAAGCGTCAGCACCGTTTCCTGACGTGGCATAACCCCGCCCATCCCCACCGATGACCACGTTACCGGCTACTTCGCTATCGGCCAGGTAAAGTGACCCCATGGATGCAATAGCCCCACCCGCTCCCTGGCCCGAGATGGCATTGCCCCTGACGGTATTAAAAGAAAATTCGCTCCTCAAAATGCGGGCCACTCCGCTGTGCCAGATGGCCCCTCCGCCACTGAGAGTGCTAATACGCCAGCGGCCATCACCCTCCGGACAACCCAACGCCGAGTTCGAAATAAAGCGAGAAGTATCGACAACGAGGGAGTTTCCACCAAAGAAGAGTGCACCACCACCTGAAGTGGGGGGACCGTATGAATACCCATTCACTGCCAAAGCAACGTTCGCAGCGAATAATGTGTTGGATATACTTAGATTACCTGACGAGGTATTGATTGCGCCGCCGAAAGAATCTCCCATGAAGGAACGGCCTCCTGCATTGGAAACCGTAGTCAGATTCCCAACAATTCTTGAATCGACAAACGAAGCATTTCCACCAGCCTGATAAAGAAAACCACCCCGGGCCGACCCCACACGGAAAAAACCAGCGTTGACATCAGAATAAGAACCGGCGCTGGCGATATTCCCCTGCGCGGAACAACTCGTGAAACTTATATTACCTGCTGAATATATGGCTCCGCCGAAGGCCTCCACGTTAGTATTGCCATTTAGACCAACCCCACCGACAGGCCCAAACGCAGAATTATTTAGAATTTTGCAATTAACAAAACTTACATCACCTGCGCTCGCAAACAACGCGCCTCCCGCCGCAAACGTGGTGTCTGCCCGACCATTGCGAAGGGTAAGTCCAACCATTCTTAACGAAATATTGTTAGTTACTTGCAGTAACCTGGTGGCATCATTCCCGGAAATTTCGATATTATGGCCACTTGCATCGATCACCGTGTCGAAACGAATGTTGAGCACGTTGGTCAGCGTGATAACGCCATCAACATTGAACGTAACGGTGCCGCCCGTGGCTGCAGCCGACCTTAAGGCAGCATCCTCGGTAGTAGAGACCACCCCACCCGCTTTAAGTGATTGAAAATAAGATTGTAAGGTGAATATCGATAGTATTAAAAAAAACGCCTGTTTTCTCATTGGTGATTCCTCCCTGTGACTCGTTGAATAATGACAATCGCTTTTTTCAAATCAAGCGAAAAGCGATACTAAAGAGAGTTGCCAAATTTTCGATCCGTCCCTACTATGAATTCAGCTCGTGAGCTTTATTGTCAAAATTACAACTAGTTTTTAGCGTTTGCGGATTTTACCGCGGACGCTTCGATGCCTCGATTATGCTTTCGAGGCTTTTTTATTTTATAAGCGGAGAGAATTTTTATGGAACACGGCAAACAAGAAAACGAACGGAAATCGCTGGATCAACGCAATCAAATGTCGGACCTGCAACGGCTCCGGCACTCCACCGCGCATATCCTGGCCACGGCCGTGCTTCGACTCTGGCCCGATGCCCTGCTCGACATCGGTCCGCCGACCGACGAAGGCTTTTATTATGACTTCGACCTGGGGCACCGATTTTCTCCTGAAGATTTCGCAAAGATCGAAGAAGAAATGAAGAAGGTCACCAAGGAAAACCAGACTTTCGAGAAATCCGTTAAAACACGCGAGGAGGCTAAAGCTTATTTTGAAGGGTTGGGCCAAAAGTTTAAAGTGGAACGTCTCGCGGATATTCCAGAGGGCGAAGCAATTTCCTTTTATAAGAACGGAGATTTCATCGACCTGTGCGCCGGTCCACATGTGATGAGGACGGGAAACGTCAAAGCCTTCAAACTTCTTCGCGTTGCTTCGGCCTACTATCGCGGTAATGAAAAAAATCCCCAACTGCAGCGCATTTATGGGACCGCATTCGGAAACAAGACCGAATTAGACGCATGGGTGCTTTCGCAGGAAGAGGCAAAAAAACGTGACCATCGTAAAATCGGCAAGGAGATGGAGCTGTTTACATTCGATGACGATGTGGGACCCGGTTTGCCACTTTGGATGCCAAACGGAGCTGTCCTGATTGAGGAATTAGAAAAGTTGGCGAAGGAAACAGAATTCGCGGCAGGTTACGTGCGTGTTCGCACCCCGCATTTGGCGAAGGAGTCGATGTATAAAATGTCCGGACACCTTCCCTATTACGCGGAGAGCATGTTCCCGCCGATTGAACTTTGTGAGAATGGAGCCAAAGAAGGGGAAGAGCAGGTCAAAGAGCGCTACTACTTGAAGGCAATGAATTGTCCGCATCATCACAAGATTTTTGCAGCAGTTCCCAGAAGTTATCGCGACCTTCCATTGCGTCTTGCTGAATATGGAACTTGTTATCGCTACGAGCAGTCCGGCGAATTGATGGGATTAATGCGAGTACGTTCCATGCAAATGAACGACGCCCATATTTATTGCATGACCGAACAGTTTGCGGACGAATTTCGCGCTGTGAACGAGATGTATTTTAAATATTTCAAGATCTTCGGGTTCGAGAAATATCGAATGCGTTTCAGCACCCACGATCCAGAAAAATTGGGAGAGAAATTTGTAAACCATCCTGAATTATGGAAAAAGACGGAGGATATGGTTCGCAACGTTCTAGTGGAGTCGGGAATCAACTTCATCGAAGTGCCGAATGAAGCTGCGTTTTATGGACCTAAAATTGACGTGCAGGTTTGGAGCATCACCGGCCGCGAGTTCACCATCGCCACCAATCAGGTTGATTTTGCAGTGCCTGGTCGATTTGGATTAAAATATAAGACCAGCCAAAATACAGAAGAAACTCCGCTTTGCATTCATCGCGCGCCTCTTGGAACACACGAACGCTTTATTGCCTTTTTGATTGAGCATTACGCGGGAAACTTCCCGCTTTGGCTGGCCCCGGAACAAGTTCGCGTCCTACCGATAGGCGAGGCACAAAACGAATACAGCAAATCACTGGTAAAACAAATGCGCGAACGCGGAATCCGTGCTGAAGCGGACCTTAGCGGAGATAAAATAGGCGGAAAAATTCGCAACGCTGAAAAGAACAAGGTCCACACCATGCTGGTTATTGGTCAAAAGGAACAGGACGCGCAGTCGGTCGCAGTCCGGATTCACGGCAAAGGAGACCAGGGTGTAAAGGCCTGGGAGCCTTTTTTTGCAGACGTCATTCAATCCATTACCGAACGTCGCTCCTAGTTCAATAAAAAGAGGCTGCCCACTCAGGCAGCCTCGGTTGTGCAGAAAAGGTACCGACCCGTTATGCGGCAAGTTTAGCTGTTTCCAGCGTTTCGATCTTCTTGCGCAATTTGTTAAGTGCGATGTTTTGGATTTGGCGAATTCGTTCACGAGTCACCCCAAATTTAACACCCACTTCCTCCAGCGTTCGCTCGCCATCCCCGTCCAGTCCAAAGCGATAGCTGAGAATGGTTTGTTCGCGAGGTTCCAGAGTAGCAACCACCTGGCGAATCATGGCAGTATCTGTTTTTTCCTCGAGGTGCTCGTAAGGCGACTCGGCGTTTTGATCGGAAATGACGTCCGCTATACGGTTGCTATCCTCATCACCCAGAGGAGCGTCGAGGGAGGACGGGGCCAGGGACGCGGTTCTGAAACGGCGCACCTTTTTGGCTGAAATACCCAACTCATCAGCCAACTCTTCATCGGTGGCCTCGCGCCCGAACAAATCCTGAAGTTTGGCTGCTGCTTTCCGCATGTGGAAAAGCTTATCCACGACATGGACAGGTAACCGGATAGTTTTACCCTGGTTAGCCAGAGCACGCTTGATGGCCTGCTTGATCCACCATGCGGCATAGGTGGATAACTTGGCTCCCTTGGTGGGATCAAATCTTTCAACGCCCTTTATGAGACCTATATTGCCTTCGTTAATGAGGTCGAGCAGTGGTAGACCATACCCTTCGTAGTCCCTGGCAATTTTGACTACCAGCTTCAAGTTGGCTTTGATCATTCGCTCACGGGCTTCGCCATCGCCTTTTTTTATTCTTTTGGCGAGCATCACTTCCTCCTGCGGAGTAAGCAAAGCGGTTTGCCCAACCTCCCGCATATAAAGGGAAAAAGCACTGTCGTCGCCATAGCCGCCCTCACCACCGATAATCGATTTCAAAGGTTCCTTTGCAGGAACAACTTTCACAGTGGGCTCAGGCACGATAACTTTTCGAGCATCAGCCATCACTGAGTTTTTGGCAGAGGACTTTTCAACTACTTTAACGACATCGCTCGGGACACCCTTCGCGCCTTTTAAATTTTTTCGGATATTTTTCATACGCACAACCTCAACTTATAGTTTACCGATTAGTAAATTTGACTTCACTAAACCGCTTTTTGCTCAATCTTTTTTCTAAATTTTCTGAACCTCTCTGGCCTTCAATATTTCCATCGCCCCTTCCGTCAGGTTTCTCAACCCCTCTAAATCATTTTTAATTCTGGCCTGACCCAGGGCTCCATGCATGTAACTGAACAGGAACTCTGCCTTGCTTTTCACGTTACAAGCTTCTATCGACCCATTCGTGATCGCATCGCGAATGGCTGATTCAAAATACCGCATATATTGTTCCATCAACTCGGAAACCTTTGCCTGTATGCTTTTCTCTTGAGTGCATATCTCGCTTCCCAAGGTAGCCAACGGACACCCGAGCACCTGACCAGTCTTTGCGTGAACTTCAACTTGGTTTTCGTAAACTTTTGCAAAGAAAGCACTTAACCGATCCAGAGGCTCCTGCGTCGGAGAAAAAAGAGTGTCCAACACTTTCTTTTTCTCGACCCAATCTTCCTGAATCGCCACGACAGCCAGTTCGCATTTCGATTCGAAAAAGTAATAAAAGCTTCCTTTTTTCACCCCTGCTTTCTCGCAAATGGCATCTACGGTGGTCGAGCCGTAGCTGTTGGTCCAAATCAGCTGCAAAGCTGCTTCCATCAATCTCTGCTTCGCATTGCTGATTCGTCCCATACTATTAATTCAATTGACCGGTTAAAAACGTGGTTAAGCGCTTCTTGGAAGCCGCTCCGACCAAACGATCCACCACCTCGCCATTCTTAAAAATCGTTATATTGGGAATGCTGGTAACATGGAACTGAACAGCCAGTTCTGGATGAGCTTCGACGTCGATCTTGACGATTTTGGCCCGTCCCTCGTATTCCGCAGCCAACTCCTCGAGTGCCGGAGCTATCATGCGACAGGGTCCGCACCAGGGAGCCCAAAAATCAACCAGCACAGGCTGAGAAGCGGCCTGAAGAACTTCCTGCTCGAAGTTGGAAGGAGTTACTGTAATAGCTTTCGTTGTCATATATTTTCTTCTTATTACAAGAACAAGATGTCACTAGTTTACTGGTTAGTCAAGTATGAAACATACCTTAAATGCCATCAGGGAATATTTAGGATTATCGATATAGTTTAAATCGGAGTGAGTCTTTGCGCGCACTTTCGGAGTACTCATTCATTCACGAAGCTTGCTTTCGTCCGCCCTCCCCTAGTATTAGTTGACCCAATGTCCTCAGTTCCTCAACTTCTACGCGAAACCCGGGAGGAGAGAAAGCTCACCGTCCACCAGGTTGCTGAAGCCACCAAACTCCGCACCGACCACGTCCGGGCTTTGGAAGAAGGGAATTATGACGTTTTTGCTGCCCCTGTTTATATCAAAGGCTTCGTGAGGACCTATGCCGGGTTGTTAAAACTCGACGTGCCCATGGTTATGGCAGCGCTTGACGCGGAACTTTCGCATTCCGCGAAGCACCATGAGAACCCGCCCCTTGATCCCACCAACCACGGTTTTTTGGACAAAGTGATGTATCAGCTCTCCAAGCTGAACTGGCGGGTAGTGCTTCCCATTTCTGTATTGATAGCGGTTGCTGGCCTGGGCATCTGGGGGTTCCGCTTTTATGTAACTCAAAAAAACAAGGACCCCCTTGCAAACCTGGGTTCAGGTGTCTACAAACCTGCTACAAATACCCTGCCTCAGACCCTACCCTTGCCAGTGCCAAAATAGCGTGTCAGCTATTCGTCGTTCGAGAATATGGCCTGGAGGGTGTTGAGATCGTTCCGTTTGCTGAATGACAGGAATGTTTCACCAGCCTGTCGATGGCGCAGATAACCCTTCAACATTTTTTCCAGGGTCGGTTTGAGTTGGTTGAAAGAGATCCCGCTGAATACTTGTCTTCCCAGGGCCTGGTTGTCGCCAAATCCGCCTCCGATGAATACGTGGTATCCCTCCACACTCTCGCCACCGAGCTTGGTTTTCGTTCCGAGAAGGCCGATGTCCCCCATGTAATGCTGGGCGCAGGAATTTGGGCATCCCGTAACATGAATGTTTAATGGCTGATCCAGCTTCACTTTCTTTTCCAGGTAATCCACCAATTCGAGGGCATGGCTCTTGGTGTTCGAAGCGGCAAATTTGCAATACGAATTGCCGGTGCACGCCACCAGTCCGCTGCGAATATGAGACTGCTGCCAATGCAACCCCTGTTGGGCGACAGCCTTTTTCACCGTCTCCACGAAGGCGTCCGGTATGTTCGGAATAATCAAATTCTGCCAAACGGTAAGACGAACTTCGCCTGACCCGTAAAGATCGGCGATTTCTGCGATGCGATTCATTTGCCTGGGCGTGATGGTTCCCACCGGAATACCAACACCAATATAATTCAAGCCCTTCTGTTTTTGCGCATATACTCCCACTTGAGGATGAGGGCGAACTGGAACCTTTCCAGTTACAGGGGCTTTTGCCGGGTCGAGTGGTGAGCGCAACAATTTGAAGCCAAGCAATTTCTCCGCGTGGACGAGGTATTGCTCCAGGGACATGGTTTCCAAGAGCCATTTCAACCGGGCGCGTTTGCGGTCCGTTCGATTCCCCAGGTTAATAAAAACTCGAACTAGAGCCGACATGGTTTTGACCAACTCGGAAGGTTTTACCAGAACACCAAGGTCCTGGGCAAAAGCCAGATGGCCGGTTGCTCCACCGAGTTTAATGCGAAAATAAACGCCTGCCGGAACTGGGCCTTCGTCGCCCACTATTTCTACTGCACTTGCTCCCACATCATTGGTTTCTTCTACAGAACTAATGAGGCCTCCACCATCAAAAGCGATGTTGAATTTGCGGGGAAGGTTATAAAATTCCCTCGAAGAAATAATGAGTTGCGAAAGTTCATGGCAAAAAGGAAGCACGTCGATCAGCTCAAACGGATCAATACCAGCGGTAGGGCTTGCCGTGATGTTACGAATATTGTCGGCACCGGCGCCACGCGTGTGCAGTCCAATGTTCTGGATGCGTCCCAAAAGTGCCGGCACATCTCTGGGTTGAATCATCCGCATCTGAAGATTCGCGCGGGTGGTTATTTGGACATATCCAGTGGTAAGTTCAGCAGCAATGCGCGAAAGCTCGCGAAGCTGGAAGGATTTTAGCTGGCCTGCGGGAATTCGAAGGCGGCACATATAACCTTCCTTTGCCGGTGTCAGGTAAAACAAACCATTCCACTTGAAACGATAGATATTTTCCCTCTCCGGGGCCTTATTGGCCACCGCGTGTTCGAGAATCAGCGCATAGGCATCGAGTGGATGCAATTCGTGTTTAATCCTTTCCTCTGCGGTCCAGGATTCTTCAATCCTGGTTTTAGTTTCAGTTTGGCTTGCTTCAGGCAAAGCTTCGACATCCCCAAAGCTGACCCCGCGATTGCGCAAACCGGCGGAGAGACCTTCCAGGTAAATTCGCTGCTCCTGAGTCAGGACCTGTCCGTTGACCTGTTCGAAAGGAAATAAGGTTTTCATTAACAAATTTTTCTATTTAGACCTAGCTGACGCAAATCAGTAGACATCCCGCTGATACTTTTTGTCTTTCTTTAACTGGGCCACGTAATTCCGTGCCTCTTCTTCAGACTTCCCGCCGGCCGTTTGAATGACCTGGTGCAAGGCGAGATCCACATCCTTTGCCATCCGCTTTGCGTCACCGCATACATAAACATGGGCACCCTCTTCCAGCCATTTCCACAGAGCATCGCCCTGCTTCAGCATTCGGTCCTGAACGTAAATTTTTTCGGCCTGGTCGCGCGAGAAAGCAGTATCCAATCGATGGAGATGAGAATTCTTCATCATCGTCTCAAGTTCTTCCTGATAGAGAAAATCGTGGCTCCTTTTCTGATCGCCGAAAAACAGCCAGTTTTTACCTTTGGCTCCTGTCTCACGCCTTTCCTCCAAAAAAGCTCGAAATGGAGCAATGCCAGTACCCGGGCCCACCATGATGACTGGAATGTTTCCATCAGAAGGCAAGCGGAAACCATGGGAGGGCTGAATAAACACGGGAATAGTAGCAGTGGCGCCATCGGCCCTCTCCGCCAAAAATGTCGAACACACGCCTTTCCTCTCACGTCCATGCGCCTCATAGCGAACCACCGCCACGGTGATATGCACCTGGCCGGGGTGTGCTTTCGGGCTTGAGGAAATCGAGTAAAGCCGTGGCTGTAATTTCCGCAGGAACGTCACCAATTCTGACGGGGTAAAGCGAACTCCTGGATACGACTTCAGAAAATCAAGGATGTCTTTTCCGTAAACGAACTTATCCAACTTCTCTTTGTTGGCGGGATCCAAAAGGGATTTCAAGTCAGCATCCTCGCTCCTCTTTTGAACTTCGGCCACGAACTCCATTGACGGGTTCCCCAATTGAAAACTGCTCAGGAGTGCGCTACGAAGCGAGACCTCCATTCCGGTCGGATTTTTGACTCCTTCCTCGCCATCAAAACCCAGGGCCTCCAGTACATGAGCGACCAGGGTGGGGCAATTAGAAGCATAAATTCCGAGCGCGTCTCCAGCCGCGTAGGTTAATCCAGAACCTTCAAGGGAAATTTCAAAGTGACGGGTATCTTTGCCTGAACCTTCACGGTTCAATTTTCGATTAACCAGGAGTCTGGCAGGAAAGGGTTTTTGTTTGGAATAACCCTCAGGCTCCAATGCCGCCGGCTCCGTGCTTGTGGAGGCCGAAATGATTCCTCCCTGGTGGGAAGTGGCAGCCAGTGGGTTCCAAAGATTGCTAATAAACTCCAATGCAGGTTTTTCATAATCTGTATCGCAATCCACTCTTGGAATTAAACGCTTTCCCCCAAGGACTTCAAAACGCGTGTCAAATTTCTTCCCTGCCCCGCAAAAGTCGGAGTAATTTTTATCTCCCAGAGCAAGAACTGCGAAGTGGACTTTATCCA
Source organism: Verrucomicrobiales bacterium (assembly GCA_028293375.1). Lineage (GTDB taxonomy): Bacteria > Verrucomicrobiota > Verrucomicrobiia > Limisphaerales > JAQGOY01 > JAQGOY01. The sequence goes on from JAQGOY010000251.1 coordinate 34,730, forward strand.
GCCTGGGAGCATCTGGAGAATTCAGGTGAGCCCAAAAAGCGGTAGCATTGTCTGGCGGATCTCCTTCGCCCCAGGTGCTGGTGACCAGGATGATGCGTTCTTCGACGGCCCAATCCAGGGAACCAAACGCGTTCATCTCCAAAACCTTGGGGGCAAAACCCATTTTCGAGGAGTCTGCACCAATACGCTTGGCCAGTTTTTCGGCCGATCCGGTTTGGCTTCCAAAGAGGACCACAAGGCTTAACTTCTTCTTTTGTTCGACGGGTTCTGCGACATGGGCGTTGGAGAATAATCCTGCGAGGTAGCCGTTTAACCACGCCCTTTGCTCGACGCTAAATGGGGCAGTCGAAGGGATATAAGGCACCAGGGGTGGATTAGATGGCTCGATGGGCATAAACAATAAAACAGGTTAATTCGCTGCACTTACAGCTACCCTGCCAGAAAGCATTTCTACTGCCGGAGAAACGGCGGCAATGGTGTTCGTCCGAGGTTTATGGGTGATGTAAAGCGCCAATCCGGTGAACAAATATCCGCCAGCCAGATTGCCCAGGGTTACAGGCAATTGATTCCAAAGCCACCATTGAACCATGGAAACTTTGGCGCCCATTAGCATGCCAGTCGGGATCATGAACATATTCACCACAGAGTGTTCAAAACCCTGGGCAAAAAAGGTGACGATGGGCAACCAGGCCGCCACAATTTTCCCGAGCGTGGATTTCGAAGTCATGGCCATGACTACTCCCAGGGTGACCATCCAATTGCATAGCATCGCCTTGGTGAAACAGGTAAGCATTCCAGCTGCCCCATATTTCATGTACCCCAGAGTTTTTGCTTCGGCGATACTGACGATTTTCGAGGCCAACGCATCCGGGGCTACCTGCCCACTCATGGTCAAGCAAAGGTAAAGAAGCATCCCGTAGACAAGACTGCCGATGAGGTTTCCCAAAAAGACCCACGCGAGATTAGAGCATAATTGGCCGAGGGTGATCTTACCTTCGCGATAAGCCAAGGGCACCAGGGCAAAGCTTCCAGTGACAAGTTCCAGTCCAAGCAGGACGATCATCACGAAGCCCACGGGGAAGATCAGGGCCCCTACCAAAGGAATACCGGTCTGCAAGGTTCCAGTTAAGGCAAGGCTCGTGGAAAATCCAAGGAGAGCTC
>JAQGOY010000268.1 GCA_028293375.1 Verrucomicrobiales bacterium
AAAGCCAACACTTCCTTTCCAGGGTATCGCTGCCGGAAAAGGGCGCTCGTTCCAATCAAGTTTCGCCTTCAGATCGTGGACAAGATGGTCAGCAGTGAGGTTAGTCAGTGAAACTTGAAGAGAGGAAAGGAGGCTCACCAGGAGAATGTTGGTGTTCAGCAGGGATCCCCGCTTTCCTGGGCGACCCAGTCTTCCCGGGTTTTGGCTTCTGGTAGATAAAGCGTTTTCGTTGGGTTTTAATGCCAAAACGACAGTATTGCCTTTTTTGACATAATCCAGCACCGGCAGGTTTTCCTCGAGTCTTGGTTCTTGAAAATCGGCATCGCCAAGCCAAAACAGAAGACGAGGCGGAGATGATTTCAAGGTCGATAGTGGCTGAAAATTCCGGAATACCCGCTCGCGACGAGATTCGTAGAGGCTGTCATAAAGTATCTTCGAGCCGAGCGGGTCTGTGCGAAAACTTGAGTAGGAGGGGTAATTGTCTCCTGTGGAGAATCGCAATTGGATCAAATGAATTACGCCCAGCGCCATTCCCACGACGACGGCAATCAGAAGAGGAATCTGCCATTTTCGATGGCTCTCCTTCCGGGAAACTGGATTGGAATCCTCGCTCATTTTTGAACAATTGTCAGGGCTGTTGCCTTTACCTGGTCAAGGAATTCGCTGCTCATTTGATATTGGCCGTACCAAACGCAATCATAAACCGCCACCATGCTGGCAAATTGGCCGGGCAACTGCCCGTGTGTTTTGCCCCGGCGCGCCACTTCTCTTTGATAGTCATGATTAGATTTGTGACGCGCCAATAAAACCAATTGGCGCGTCGCCAAATTAGCGAGGCATCCCAGAAACAGTGCGCGCAAGGCTTTACGATTATCCCCGCGGTCAAACAATTCTTGAGCAAGCGAAAACCAGGAGTCTTCTGGAAGTTGATCAGCCGTCACGGAGTCGTCTTCCAGATCCGGGTTGGTGACCGTGAGAGGGATGACAGTGACGGCACGAACTCGCGAGAGGCGCAGCTTGCAAAGGAAATAAACGGTAAATCCAACTACAATCGCAGAAAATAAAGCGAGCAAGCCTTTCGCTCCCAGGCTTCCTGCTCCAGTGGGTGAATTTACCATAGGTGAACTGGAGGGTCTGAAATAACGAGCAAGTTTGCCTATCAAATTACCTACCCATTGGAAGATGGATTCTATGACGCTTAACAGGTCGTCAAAAAAGGAGCCGAGCCAGGTTTTGGATTCAATGCCCCTGTTGGCGTTGGGATCTTTGGGCATTCGCCACTGGTACTCCCTGCGCTTAGAAACCTGTGAAATCTTTTTCTCCAATTCAATCTGCGGCTCGTTGCTGGCTGGCCTGGGGCTTGGGTTTGCCGCCTGCAGTTGAGCCGGTAAGAGACAAAACAAGCAAAAACAAATAAGTATCAGCACCGCCCTGGCGAGCCTTGCGGACTTCATCCGCTCCAGGGACGACAGGATGTCATCGCCACTGGTGACTGAATTCCCGTAAAAACATCGAAGGATGTAAGTCACTTTCACAATGGGGTCAACCAGCATCCATGTGATCATTCCCACAGCCATCAGGTAAGTGGTATTTAGAAGTGAAAGCAAATTCATGGAAACGGCAGTTTCAATTCCAAACACGACTTTCCCCAGGTAAGGGAGAGCGTAAAACGCCAATCCAACATTCACCATGACCATGATTGTGAAAAGACTCATTATGAAAAGCATGGCGTGATTTTGACGTGGGGCCACGAAGGCATGCCGACGGGCGAAGTGAACGATTCCTGAAAAGTTCTTTTGTTCATTGAAGGGGCAAACGTTGGCGCTTTGAAAAAAGGCAACGGCCCAACCCAAGGGCAACGTGATAATGGCACAAATAAGAAGAATCGGCATTCCCAGGGCCCCGATCAATGCCTGGTGCGCCAGCACGGTAAACAACATTCTCCCCGACCAGGGAATTGTCTCGTGCTTGAAAAGTGCGTGCCTGATTTTCTCGGCAAAAATCGAATGGAAAAACTTCATTCCAACAAAAAGAAAAGTCAGCAGGAACGAATACCGAATACATCTCTCCGGGGCGAGTGGGCTCTTACTCATGTCCGCAACAAAATAAAGAAGTCCGAGGACGAACGGAACGGTTCCCATGTAATACCAAACCAGAGTACTTTTCAGGTTTTGTCTCACCACGTAAAACGCCTCTTCAAGGAGCGAAAAGGCCGTTATTTCGGGACCGTTGGAAGTATTATTAATCAGACAACAATTTCCCTTTCTGCCAAACGGTTCCGTCGTGAAAACTGGAAGGTATTTTGATTAGAGCCTGACCAATCGTGTAGAAAAAAAGTGTGGAGACAAAAATGGCTATGCCGAGGTAAAAGGGAATGAGCAGCCAGGCAAGAGACCCTCTCTTTTTATTTTCAATACCAGTCGATTTTTTAAGGCAGGAAGAACAAACCACCCTGCCATTAAATTCCGAAATACATTCGCGGCAATAAAACTGGATACATTCCGGACACCGGGCGACGGCTTCACGGTCTCCGTGGTTTAAACAACGCGCATGAATCAGAGTATTTCCCATGCCAATGTGTTTAACTCTAGGTATCGGCTGGCGGGATGTTTTCGCCCACCGCTTCGGTTGGGTTAAATGCAGGAGGAGCCGATCCACCCTGGGATGCGCGAATCAAGGGCAAAAGAATCGCCATGTTTTTGTCAGCTGTCTTGAGATTGCTGATATTGCCCAGTTTTTCCCGCTGCACGGCAGTCTGGATAAGGACTTCGCAACTGGGCCCTCCTAAAAGATTCAAAATTTCAATGGTCGCGACGGCCAGAAAGAAAGGGACTATCAAGAAAAGGAGCTCCCTCGTTCGGGACACCGTCGCCAGAACACCGAACAGGAAGAGAAAAAGCATGATGATGCTCATCACGACATTGACCACCGTATACGTCTTGGTTTTTCTAGTGAGAAAAGCCTGCACATCCTTGAAGTAGAATCGCTTGTAATTCTCTTTATAAGAGCTTTCAGAGATGACCAGAAGAAGATGATCGTCGCAGTAATATGCCAAAACCCTTAGGAGCCCGAGGCTGACGATGGCTCCTTTTCCCGGAAGTTTTTCATAAACCTTATTTTCGGAAGCATTCATTATTTATGAAAAATGAGGATCATAAACCCCAAGGACCATAAGATTTCCAGAACGGATATAATCGTTAGAATATAGAACGTTTTGGTTTTTTTGGGTAAAAGATTATCCTTTTGTTTCAAACCTTTGATGGAGTTGTAAAGGCCGGCCGCACCCGTGACCACGCCGAGAAACATAAACGACAATGGGACTGAAAGGATAACATAGGCCCATGCGGCACGATCATATCGAAAGCCTGTGGACTTAAAGGGTTGAAGTAACCCTTTGGAAACTCCGCCGCTTAGACACTGGGCACACAAATGCTTGCCATCGACAGCGACATCACACAGAGGACAGATAAACCTCCCGCAGCCCTCACAACATACCGCTGCACGTTTTGAAGGGTGAAAGAAGCAGCTCGATTCGCCTTCAATAATTATGTTCTCCCCGGTCGCCCCCGCCTCTGCCACACGATTGAGTGCTGGAAATGTGACAATGCGAATTTGTTCGGAACAATTAGGGCAAGGCTGTAGCCAGGGGTGATCAAATAATGGCTCGAACAGGGTCGCCTTGCACTTGGGGCATTGAACTTGTCCTGCCATTTTCTATCTCGGTTTGATAATCACCCTCGTGGAGGCAATTCGATCATGCAGAGCGCGCTTTTCGTCGTCAAACGCTGCCATGATATAACCGATTGAACAAATGAGGCTGCTGATCCACTCCGACATGGTTCTTCCAAGAGCTCTGCCGTAAGAAATGGGTCCTCCTTCAGGGGTCACAACTTGCAATCCACAAGCCATCTTTCCAAGGGTGGCCCCGAATCGAGCGAGCATCACGGTATTGTAAATGAGAGGAACCACCAAACCGATGGATAAGCTGGCGGCAATCGCTCCCAGAGCCAGGGTGCTGCGAGTTGGAGCCATGGCACTACTAATTCCTAAAACGGCAGTGATTCCAAAGTTCACCGCGTACATGACCAACCCATCAACTATTTTGGCCAAAAGACGCCTCCAAAACCCGGCGTACTCAAGACTCCCGGGCGCTGCGGCTCCCTCTCTCAGGCGTTGCAAAAACACGGGTTTACATGTGGCACATATCAGCTTGCCATTGAAATCCATGACTTCTGCTTTGGGGAACAGGCGCCCGCATTCTGCGCAGCGAACCATGCCGGGAGCAGTGGACAAAGGAGGAACCCCTCCGGCATTGGCAGCCCCTGCTCCAAGCACCTGGTTATAACTTTGCCATTGCGGCAGGCCATCCCGCCAAATCAGTGTCTCCCCCGTGATCGCTCCTGAGGCAAAGAGTTCCGCCAATTCTCCCTGAGAGATTGGCCCGACTTGCTGACCTTCTTTTACGTAATACCAATTCACATGATCCCTTGGTTAATCCGGAGTTGCCCCGGTTTTTCAGAGAGTAACAGAAAGCAAATAAAAGCCAGTTCTTTTCGGTTTTTCCAATGAGATGAATGAAGATCAGGGAAGCTGCAGCACCTGGCCGACTCGAACCCTGCGTGGATCTATACCGGGATTTGCGCTTTGGAGACTGGCAAGTTTGACGTTATGTTGCTTCGCTATGCCCGCAAAGGTTTCGCCTGATTTCACGGTGTGAGTTTTTGCACGTACAGCGGGCTCCGTGACATCTCCCGGCTTGTGGGCATTTGAAGCTGCGCCACTTCCTGGCGTCGTTCCTCGCGCGGTGGCTGAAGAGCGGACTTCCGGCCGGTCAACATTCGGCGTTGCCATGGCATTAGTGACTGGAGGCTGAGGAACAGGCCGGGAAGCAAGCTGGGCCGACAATCTTTCGATTTCTTTTTTTTGCTGAATGTTTTCTGCAGAAAGACGATCGAGATCCTTTTGCATTTGCTGGGTTACGGGTCCGAGCACTTCGGTTTTGGCCAATTCCATTTTACAAACACGAATTTGTTCCCGAGCCCTCTCCGCATACGTGCTTTGAGGCTTTAGAACAAGGTATTCTTCAAAATGGTAGATAGCCCTGGCGAAATTCTTTTTTCTATCTTCGTAGAGCAAGCCCAACTCAAAATGTGCGGCAGAGGATTTCGGATTGTTGGCCAATGCTTTTTCGAATTCTTCGATAGCTCCGTCGTGGTCCAGGCTGATTACTTTATTGCGGCCATTGATATAATGAGCGTCCTTTTCCTCGGCAGTAGGAGTTTCCTGGTTTTGAAAACAACCAGTAAACAGAAACAGAACGACCAGGCCCAACCAAGCGCGAATCAACGCGCTATTTAAAGTCATGCTTCAGAATTAATTGAAATGGGGTTTTTGGCAAGAACAGGCAGCGCGTGAATGCTACGATTTGTTCCACCCTTGCTCGAATTCCCCTACAACTGACGGAAAAAACTTTTTGTGCAAATCCGAAAGCCGGGTTTCGAGGGCGTCATTAACCGATGCAGAAATGAGAACGAGTGTTCCAACCGCATTCAAGTTTGCGTCCAGCTTTGATGCGGCATCCATTCTTTTCTTTAAAGAGCGATTTACTGACTGCAACTCTTCGTAAAATTTGGATAGGCCGATCAAGTCCAAATCGGGACTGAATCCTTCTTTATAGGCAAAATATTGCTTCAGGAGGTAGGCGCTCACTGTCCTGAAAAGGTTTTCCTCCAGGGTGGCAAATGGCAGGTGAAAATAAGAAAGCCCTTTGAATTGCGAGAGAACGGGACATGCGCTGGTGGCCATGATCAGACCAAGAAGGGAGCGCAGGCCTGTCTGCACATCGCACTTTTTAAGATAGGTCCGGTCCGGGGTGATCACTTCGACGGTCGCTCTTTCAAAAGAAACTATCTCACTAAATCTTTCAGTGACATCGCGAATATCCTTGGCTGCAGGGCAGAGGGGATTTTCACCGATTTTCAGTGGGCAATTGGGACACTGGTTAAACTCGAGCCGAGTCCACTCCGGAGTTTCCGCAATCCCGCTTGAACATCCTGTGGGCCGCTCCAAATGCACGTTAAACTCTATCGTTCGCCCGTCATCGAGAATAAATCGATATGAAATCATATAAAGGATACAGGGAACTTTCGTTTGTTTCCACGAATCGTTCCTTTTGGGCGAACCAGCGCGCAAAGATCTTTAATGGATACTCTTTACCTGCACGACACTTTTTTCCGAAAACCGGGCACTGAAAGCAGGTTTCCCATAAAAGAACGGGTATTCAGGTTTCTTTGATTGACTTTTTTTCTTTTTGAGTCAGGAAGTTACCTATGAACAATTCCCATCTCAATCCTTCATCGTCCCGGCGTGAGTTCATCAAGACATCCACCAAAATTGCGGCCGTCTCCGCTCTTGCCGGGGTGTCGATCCCTCATGTCCATGCTGCCGAAAGCAATATGATTAGCGTCGCACTTATCGGTTGCGGAGGCCGTGGAGGCGGGGCTGCTGCCAATGCCTTGTCGGTGACTAAAGGACCCATTCAACTCGTTGCCATGGCTGACGTTTTCGAGTCAAATCTGAATTCCCGCTTCCAGGCGTTGAAGAAGCAATTCGGAGACAAGGTCAATGTTCCGGATGACCGAAAATTTATTGGTTTCGATGCCTACAAAAAAGCGATGGATTGCCTTAAACCTGGGGACGTTGCCATATTTACCACCCCGCTCGCCTTTCGCTGGGTCCATTTCACTTATGCCATTGAAAAAGGATTGAACGTTTTCATGGAAAAACCTCTGACTGCTGACGGTCCAACATCAAAGCGCATGTTGAAACTTGCCGATGAAGCAGCAGCCAAAAACCTTAAAGTTGGCGTTGGTTTGATGTCCCGTCACAGCCGGGCTTTGCAGGAAGCCCACAAGAGAATTCAAGATGGTGAAATTGGTGATATCATCCTGATGCGCGGTTACCGAATGCACGGTCCTGCGGGCTCCGCTTTCGCAGGTCCAAAACCAGCGGGAATGAATGAGACGCTTTACCAGATCAAGAATTTCCACAGCTTCCTGTGGGCCAGCGGCGGCTGCTATAATGATTTTTACATCCATCACGTCGATCATTGCTGCTGGATGAAAAATGATTGGCCCGTCAAAGCCCAGGCCATCGGAGGCCGTCATTATCGGGATGCCCAGAGCGTCGATCAAAATTTTGATAATTATTCCGTGGAATATACTTTTAAGGACGGCACCAAATTCTACATGGACGGACGTTGCGTGACGGGATGTAATCAGATCTATTCCAGTTATGCTCATGGCAGCAAAGGAATGGCTATTCTTTCCAAAGCAAATGATTGCGGGTTCCCCTCAAGCACTTACTCCTCCCAAACTGCATCCACAGAAAAACGCCTGTGGCTTTCCCCAGAGGTTCAGGGACAACAGGATCCCTATCTCAATGAGTGGAATGACCTGATTGAAGCCATTCGCGACGACAAGCCCTACAGCGAAGTGAAATACGGAGTCTACGCCAGCCTCACCAGTTCAATGGGACGCATGGCGGCACACACCGGCCAGGAAATCACTTTGGAGCAAATGCTCAACAGCGATCACGAATTCGCTCCCGATATCGACAAAATCACGCTCAACTCGCCAGCCCCCCTTCAGGTGGACAAGAACGGGAAATATCCCGTTCCAATGCCTGGATTCAAGAACGGGCCCGAATACCGGGAATACTACAGTTAATCCTTCAGCTTTATGCAAAGCGGACTTCGAAAGAGGTCCGCTTTTTTGTTTATGAGGGCCATTGCACATTATAGTTGACTAATTAGTCAATTATGAGAAGTTAGTGCCGCTGGTTGATTTTCAAATGGAATACACCAGTATTTTAGTAAACTATTAAGTCAACTATTTATGACCATACGCTCCACATCCTCTTCGACAACCTCCAGGGTCAGAGTTTGCGCACGTCTTAACAGCCCCACCTGCCCTCCTCTCGCTACCCTGAAGCAGAAGGTGCACTCCACTTACCAAAATCGTTTCCCGGAGCATTCCCACTTATTCAGACTGGCCCTTAATGAAGCCGAAGCCGCAGCTCAGGAAAGCGGTTATCCTGGATTATTTTTCCCCGGGCTTGCGGAGGAAAAAACCTCACGAATTGCCGCCTGGATACATCATCAAAAAACGATCAAACAAAATAGCGAAACATCCTTGACCGCTTAATTTGTTTAATCTATTATTGTTATCAATTAGTGCCTCTGTGTTTTCAGATTCGCGTGTAGGAAACGCACGGAACTGATAAGTGGAGGCGCCCATCGGCTGGCTGATCATCACTCAGGCCGCTGAAACTCCCCGGTGGGTCCTGAATTGCTCGTCAACCGGAAGAATGTATCGTAGGTAAGCGATGCGCAGAAATATTTCCATCTTCGGCGGTAAGGAACCATTCAGGCGGTTCCAGGGTGTCGTCACCGGATGGCAAGAAAATGCCGTGGTGAGGTTTCTAGCGCTGGGAAACTGCACCGGGGACAAAGTTCCCTCGATTTTCTGCCACATCGAATCGCCCATTTTGGGTGAACTCTTCAGAGATTCCTTTGATTAATGTTGGATGCCGAACTCAGGGGGCATTTTTGTTTGCACTTCTACCTTGAAAAAAATGTCCGTGACGAAAATTCAATTCCTCCAAAAACCTTTCCAAAACTCAGGGTTTTCGCCTACGTGGAAGTTCAGTTTTTTACTGATCGGTAAGTCGAAGAAAATTGGAAACAACTTTTTCTCAGGCCCACTAAATTGCTCAGCGAAAAGTGGAGGAAACCCCTATCAACACGAGGGTTTTCGCATTGTGAATAACTCGTGTATAAGTCGTAATACATTGTCCTAGCCAGCGTCCCTCAGTTGGAATAGAAAAATGACTCGCAAAAAACGAGCCGGAAGGGCGGCGTGCTGCGAGCTGGGGTTCGGGAAACTTCGAGTTCTATACGAGCCTATGTAAGACACTCAGCGACAGGTGGTTATGGGGATTTTTTTGGTGCGGAAAAAGTCAGTTTAAAAGTTGGTTGTCGATTGGGCTTGTAACTTTGTAGGATCACAGCATTAAAGGGTGGAGTAATCCACTGTTACAGCCTTGAAACGTGTGGAAGTGAATAAACAGAAATTTACGAAATGGAAATAGACGCTGAACAGATATGGGCTAAAGCACAGGATCTTCTGAAGAACATGCTTAATCCCGATATTTACAACCTCTGGTTTCAGCCCCTGCGTGCACTGGAGGTTCAGGGCGACACCCTGGTTCTCGAGGTAGCGAATGACTTCTGCGAATTGTGGATCAAGGACAACTATTTGGATGTCGTGAAAGGGGTGCTTGGCCAAACCTCAGGGCGTCGGTTTGAGGTCAAGTTCAAGATAGGCAATAGTGCAGCCATTGCCTTGCACGAAAGAGGAGCCGCCACGCCTTCCCAGCCTACGCGAGAGGAAACTTCCGCCGCTCTCGATGAGCGTAGCGTCTCCCTAAGCAAAGATACTCATTTCAATCCCAAGAACACCTTTGACACGTTTGTCGTCGGCGAAACCAACAATCATGCTCATGCCGCAGCTTTGGCTGTCGCCCAGTCTCCAGGAAAGTCATTCAACCCGCTTTTTCTTTACGGTGGGGTTGGCCTGGGAAAAACTCACTTGTTGCACGCAATTGGTCAATATGTCAGCCACCACAAAAAAGGGGCGCGAGTTGCCTATCTCTCTTCGGAGAAGTTTACCAACGAATACATCGACGCCATCCAAAACAATCAATTGGTTCGGTTTCGTAAGAAATATCGGCAAACCGATGTCCTTCTGATTGATGATATTCAGTTTCTCGCAGGCAAAGAGCGAATCCAGGAGGAATTTTTCCACACGTTTAATGCCCTGCACGAGGCGCACAAGCAGATCGTTTTAACTTGCGATCGTCCCGCCAGCGAAATCCAAAACCTCGAACAACGACTCTGTTCCCGCTTCGAATGGGGTTTAGTGACGGATATGCAGCCGCCAGATGTCGAAACCAGATTGGCCATTCTTCGCAAGAAAGCCAAAATGATGAACGTCGATTTATCGGATGATATTCTGAATTTTCTAGCCAATCGCATCCGAACAAATATACGCCGACTGGAAGGCGCTTTGATCCGCGTGGCTTCTTATGCCTCGCTAACGGGCAAAAAAGTAACCATTGAAACTGTTGAAGGCTTGCTCCGTGAACTCCTTCACGAAGAAGGCCGCTACAGTATCAATATCGACTCCATCCAAAAAAAGGTGGCTGAGTATTTCGACATCCGCCTCGCCGATATGACCAGCAAGAGGCGCCCGGAGAACATCGCTTTTCCTCGTCAAATCGCCATGTTTTTGGCCCGTCAAATGACAGAAAGCTCACTCAATTCAATCGGTGAAGCCTTCGGAGGCCGGGATCACGGCACCGTCCTTCATGCCTGCAGGCTGGTTAAAGATCGAATGGAAGTGGATGCGAATGTCAGGCAGGTGGTAGGACACCTTGAAAAACAATTGCTCCGCTGAGCATTTGAATAATTTGCGAACCAAGGCAATGTTCCACGTGGACATTGCTTTTTTGTTTTCAAGAAACCATATGGATAGGGGCACTTCTCAGGCGTCAGTTCTCAAAATATTTTTATGGCCGTAATCGAGGTCAATCAGCTAACCCGCACTTTTCGCACGTTCAAAAAGAAACCTGGCCTGGCTGGGGCAATTCGCGGGCTTTTTCATCGCGAGTATGAGGAGGTTTCTGCGGTAAAGAATGTTTCTTTCAAGGTGGAAGAGGGAGAATTTGTCGGTTTTTTGGGGCCTAACGGAGCAGGCAAGACTACGACCCTAAAAATGCTGGCGGGATTGCTTTACCCCAGCAGCGGCACGGCTCGCGTGCTTGGATACAATCCATGGGAACGGAAAGACGGCTATAGAAGGCAGTTTGCCCTTTTGCTGGGACAAAAAAACCAACTGTGGTGGGACCTTCCCGCTTACGAATCATTATTGCTCAACAGCAAAATATACGATCTTGCCCCAAAAGAATTTGAAAAAAGTGTCCAGGAGATGAGCGAAATGCTCAATGTGAAAGACAAGCTCAATGTAAACGTCCGGGAGCTTTCATTGGGCGAACGAATGAAAATGGAACTCATCGCCGCGCTTCTTCACAAGCCGCGTGTCCTGTTCCTCGATGAACCAACGATTGGACTCGATGTGGTTTCCCAGAAAACAGTGCGGGAATTTCTGAAGGAGCACAATCGCATCAGAAAAACCACGATCGTATTGACGAGCCACTACATGGCGGACATTGAGGAGCTTTGCAACCGCGTCGTTATTATCGACAAGGGAAAACTTTTTTTTGACGGGGAACTTTCCCAGATCATGGACCGTTTTGCCGACAGCAAACGAATCACGATCCAATACGATCCATTGACGGAAGCAGCCGAGAATGAGGTGGGCCGAGTGGCGGAAATGGTCGGGACAGTAATCGAAAAGAAAGCGGGCCTGTTAAAAGTACAAGTGGCTCGTGAGAGGGCAATCCAGGCCTGCAAGACCCTTTTGGATGCGGTCCCGGCGAAGGATATCGATATCCAGGAGGTGCCTATCGAGGAAGTTATTCGTGGAATCTTCTCGGGGGAGACCGACGTTACATCCAACCCAGGTTCCTGACGGTAGCCAGTGTGGAACGCGTCTTGTTCAACGTATAAAAATGGAAACCGCAAACTCCATTTTTCGCGAGATCTCCGCACTGGCGGGTGGCATACTCAATCCCGTAATTAATGGACCCTTCTTCATCAGCTGCGAGAGTTGTAAGTGAGTTTTCCATATCGGCGGGAATTCTCGCGCCGCAAAGGGCGGCGAACCGCTTTATCTGGGTGATGCTGAGAACAGGAAGAATCCCCGCACAAATGGGCACGGTCACACCCAGTTTCTTTACAAGGTGTTCACGAAACCGGTAAAAATCCTCATTGTCGTAAAAAAGTTGAGTCACCACAAAATCGGCTCCACAATCGATTTTTTCCTTCAGCCTTTGCCAATCGACTTCCTTGCCGTCTTTACAGGCAATGTGCCCTTCGGGAAATCCTGCTGTGCCGATGCAAAAACCACCCCGGCGACGAATGAACTGGATAAGCTGGGCGGAAAATTCAAAGCCCCCTGCGGTCTTCACGAATTCCCCTCCTCCAGGAGAATCCCCCCTCAACGCGAGAACATTTCGGATGCCTCGCTTTTCAGCTTCGGAAAGCACAGACCCTATTTCATCGGAAGTGGCATTGACGCAGGTCAAATGGGCCATGGTGGTCAAGTGATGTTCGTTTTGGATGCGTTCCGCTATGGAAAGCGTTTTTTCGCGCGTGCTGCCTCCAGCTCCATAAGTCACTGAACAGAAATCAGGCCGGGCCGACAATAATTCCGGAACGGTTTTTCCAAGGAGAGTCTTGTCCCCTTCTTCCGTCTTGGGTGGGAAAAATTCAAACGATATAACAGGACGCGACCCGGGAACCCAGGCGCGGTGGATATCGCGGATCAATTTCATTCGGGCTCGTTCTACCGAAAGGGCCAAAGTTACAAAAGCAAATTCGTTTTGTAATAGAACATGGGGGAACTATCGAAGGTATGCTAAACTGAAGCAGTTAACATCCGGAACGCGCACTATGAGCAAAACAGAAAAGTATTCGCATATTATTTTTTGCTTGATGTTGCTATTGATCGGCTGGCTGCACATGGCCATTCCGTTTCTGGTCATTTGCTTTGCCTACTTTGTCCTGAACCGGCTTAATTTTTTTAATCGAAAACCGCTGGCGGTAGTTTTGTTTATCCTGATCTTCTCCGGGATTTTTTACGGATTCGCCTGGTTCTCGCACCACGCATGGAAAGCGCTGCCCACTCTTGTTTCCAACAATATTTCCCCAATTTTGGAGGAAGCCCAAAAGCATAATATTAATTTGCCGTTTGAAGACCTCGACAGCCTGAAAGACTTCGCCAGGGACGCAGTGAAGGAAAGAGTGGGGGAAATGGGGAATTTTGCAAAAATTGCCACAAAGGAGTTTCTATTTCTGATTATTTCAGTCGTGGTAGCCGTTAGCCTCTTTCTTAGGCCGAAAAAGCCTGAGACATTTCCCGCTCCCAATCTTTACGAACATCTTTCCCGGGGGGTAGCGGCGCGTTTTCGCAAATTTTATCACAGCTTTTCGAAGGTGATGGTGGCTCAAATCACCATTTCTGCCATCAACACGGCATTAACTGCGCTCTTCCTGCTGACCTGCCGGTTCCCTTATTCAGCGCTTTTAATTCCAACCACATTTCTTTGCGGCCTGGTGCCTATAATAGGAAACCTTGTCAGTAATTCATTAATCGTGTGCGTGGCATTCAGCAAATCACCGCAATGGGCGCTTGTTGCGCTCGGCTTCCTGCTTGTGCTGCATAAAGGGGAATATTTTCTGAACAGTAAAATTGTGGGGGGGCACATCAAGACGCCAATGTGGATTACGCTGCTGGGATTGATCCTGGGGGAGCGAATTCTCGGCATTCCTGGGATGGTACTCGCTCCCATACTCATTCATTACTTCAGGACTTCATCGCAGGAAATGCCGTTTACCGACGAAGGGTTTATGGAGATGCCAACGGCGCTCCCTTCCAACAACCCCAAGCCAGACTCACAACGGTAACATCGAGCCGCAGCTTGAACACTCCGTCCGCTACTGGTAGGCTACTCTCCTTTCCGGCATGGAATACAAGAATACATTAAACCTTCCGCAGACCGACTTTCCAATGAAAGCGGATCTGGTTACCCGTGAACCCCAAAGGCTTCAGAAATGGGAAAAGGAGCAGCTCTACTTTCGTATTCAAGCCAGCCGCAAGGATCGCCCACGGTTCATTTTGCACGACGGCCCACCGTTTGCGAATGGAGATGTCCATATTGGCACTGCGCTAAACAAAATTTTAAAGGACCTGATCATTCGCTATCAGAGCCTCAGGGGAAATAATGTGCCTTACGTCCCGGGGTGGGATTGCCACGGCTTGCCGATCGAGTTCAAAGTGAGCCAGGAATTGCGAAAAGCGGGTGACACCAGCAGCGATGCGGCGACCATTCGCAAGGCGTGCGACGCATACGCCCGTAAATTCATCGAGCTCCAACGCACTCAGTTCAAGCGCCTGGGAGTGCTTGGAGACTGGGAAAATCCTTATTTGACCCTGGATCCAGGCTACGAGGCAGAGGAGCTTCGCCTGTTTGCGGATGTCGTCGAAAAAGGCTTCGTGTATCGCGGAAAAAAACCCGTTTATTGGAGCATTCCCTGCCGTACCGCACTGGCAGAGGCTGAAGTCGAATATCACGATCATGTTAGCCAGAGCGTTTATGTCAAATTCCCAATCATTGATCGACCCGGAACCTTTATCCTGATCTGGACAACGACGCCATGGACTCTGCCCGCAAACCTGGCCATCGCCTACAATTCCACGTTTTCCTACTCGGCAGTGAGAGTTGGCGAGGAAACTTACATCGTCTCCACTTTCCTACTGGATGCAGTTGCTAAAAAACTTGGCTGGGGAGGATTTGAAATAATTCGAAGCATCCCCGGAACTACCCTGGGGAGTGTCGAGTACCAGCATCCCTTCTGTAATCGAAAGGGCCGACTCTTTGCTGGTGACCATTTCGTGGAGAACTCCACAGGAACTGGTTTCGTGCACATCGCCCCCGGTCATGGCTTGGAAGATTACGGTTTGGGCCGAGAAAAGGGTCTGGTTATTTACTCGCCCGTCGATGATGACGGCAGGTTGGCGTATACCAACGAACTGCCTCGTGAAGAACAGATGCCCGAAGAACTCGTCGGCAAGTCGATTCTTGAGAAAAACGGTCGCAGCGATGCCAACGAGGCTGTCATCGAGCTATTAACTCGGGTCAATGCCCTGGCATTTAGAGAGCCCTATCACCATAGCTATCCACATTGTTGGCGAAGCAAAACGGCTGTTATCTTTCGGGCGATGGATCAGTGGTTCATTCGTATTGACCACCAGGATTTTAGAACTCAGGCGCTAGACGCAATTGCCAATGTGAATTGGGTTCCTGATTGGGGTCGAGGCAGAATCGAGGGCGCAGTTAAAACGCGACCTGACTGGTGTATCTCGCGGCAGCGAACCTGGGGCGTGCCCATTCCTGCGTTTTACGTAAGCGACGGAGTGCCTTTGCTGGATGCTCGCATCATTCGGTCCACCGCCGATTTAATCGAAAAGAATGGATCCAACATTTGGTTTGAAAAATCGGTGGAAGAACTCTGGTCGTTATTAAAACCGGTGGATTGGAATGGCGCAGGGCCGGTGGCTAAATCTTCGGATACGCTGGACGTTTGGATTGATTCCGGATCTTCATCCCGCGCCGTCCTCATGAAACGTCCTGAACTCCAGCACCTGGCTTCCCAGGGAAAGGACTCGTGGCAGGCGGATGTTTATTTGGAAGGCAGCGATCAACATCGTGGATGGTTCCAATCTTCGCTGCTGCTCTCACTGGCAGGAAATGGTCTTCCCCCATTCAAAACCGTTCTCACTCATGGCTTCATGGTGGACGCAGATCGCGAGAAAATATCAAAATCGAAACAGGGACAGGGAGGTTATGAGAAACCTCAAACCGCAGAAGCCTACGTTAAAAAATATGGAGCGGATGTAGTTCGTCTCTGGGTCGCTTCGCAGGACTATCGCAATGACATCGTAGTGAGTGAAGAGCGCATCAATAAGGTAAGCGAAACCTATCGAGCCATTCGAAATACGCTTCGCTACCAACTATCCAACCTGTTTGATTTTGATCCCGCGACTCAATCGGTCCCGGTGGAAAAAATGACACCGCTGGACCGTTGGATCCTGGCGGAGTTCAACAAGGTGTGCGAGCAGGCCAGTGAGGCGTACGAGCGTTTTGAGTTTCATCTGGTCTACCAAAAGCTCAGCCAATTTATCGCGGTCGAACTATCTGCCATTTATCACGATGTGGCCAAAGACCGGCTTTACACCGATCCTGCCAACTCACTCCGCCGAAGATCGACCCAAACAGCTCTGCAGTTGATTGTGACCGGTCTGGCACAGCTGCTTTCGCCAATGCTGGTATTCACCGCAGACGAAACCTGGGAACTCATTCCCGGGGTAAAAAGCGGGAGCGTGCATGAATCTGAATTAAAACCCCACGCAGTGGAACTTACCGCCGAAGAAAAGCGATTATGGCCCGCAATTTTTGAGGTGAGAGAGACGGCGCACGGCGAGCTGGAGAAAGCACGACAGGCAAAACTCATCGGAAAATCTTTGGAAGCCAAGCTCTCGCTCCAAGTCTCTCCCAAACTTTATGAAGTGTTACAGAATCACCTCGAAGTTTTAAGGGAGGTTCTGAACGTTTCACAAGTCACTCTGATCGAGGACTCCGAGACCAGGGCATCCGTTTCAGGCGCAGACGGAATCAAATGCGAGCGTTGCTGGCATTTTGAGCTTGAGGTTGGCCAGAGTTCAGAGCACCCGACACTTTGCCCTCGATGTATTGAAGCGGTTCGGGTTTCCGGCTTGAGAATATCGGAAGAAGCTCGTAATCCAAAAAGTTAGGCGTTCCTGTCGCTGAACTTTGAACGCCAATCAGCAATCTTGACAATATGCGTTTGGCGGGAACAATTCGCCCTCATGTCGAGCATTCCAAATCAATTCGAAAAAGTAACTGCAGTTGCCAAAGCAAACGTTTATTTTGACGGCAAGGTGGTCAGCCACACCATACTATTCGCTGATGGTTCAAAAAAAACACTGGGGTTGATTTATCCTGGAAAATTTCATTTTGGAACGGACAAAGCCGAAAAAATGGAAATTGTCGATGGCAACTGCCAAGTCAAAAATGATGGTCAGAACAGCGTGCTGAATTATAGCAGCGGCCAGTATTTCGAAGTGCCGGCCAAGTCTGGTTTTGATATCGAAGTGAGTGCAGGCATTTGTCAGTACATTTGCTCGTTCATCGACTAGCGAATCCTCGCCAGCTCAATCCCTGCGGTATTGATCATCAAATTGAGGCTCTCTTCGCGAACGAGGACCAGCCGGCCTCCACCGGTCTGCGTCGTAATCATTTCAAGGGCAGCGGACTGTGCCCGGGTGCGTCCCTTGCCAACCCATGGCAATGCTATAGCGGCAAGAGATGCCAGGGTGGCTATAACCGATAGTTGAACCCGCAGGTTATTCATTTTCATAAGATTTGGGAGTGGCGCTGAACACCGATTATGTGCGCCTGAATAAAATTACGACGGGATTACCTGCCTGTTCAGTGGGCCTCGCCGGGCACAGGGTGTGTTTTTTAAGGCACACTTCCGCATGTACATCGTTGTGCCGATTCCAATTGTAAGGTTAATTGGAGGCACATGAGCGCGGAAAAAAATAGCAAGGATGATTTGCTGCCCGGACGCAAAAGAATTCCGCGTTCCTTCAAGGAGTTGACCCCAAGCAATCATTTCAAACCGGCGGTGTTCTTTTACGAAATGATTTGGAAGGCCCTGTTGACGCCAAGAACCGGGACTCAAAGAAAGCCAAAATTTCCCCATCTCAAAAAGAGCCAGGTCGCCATCACGTGGATAGGTCATGCGTCATTTCTTATCCAGTTTACTGACCTGAATGTCCTGATCGATCCGAACTTTGCAAATTGGCTATTTTTATTAAAAAGATTAAAACGCGCCGGTTGCAAAGTCTCCGATCTTCCACCCATCGACATTCTCCTGCTCACCCACGCCCATTTTGACCACTTTCATAAATCGACGCTTCGAAAGATTCCGATGCCGGATGCGGCCATCATGCCCTGGGGGGTGGGAGATCTGGCCAAGGGACTCGGGTTTAAAAACATCATTGAACTCAAGTGGTGGGAAACCTATTTCCATAAGGATTGGAAAGTGACGCTCGTGCCCAGCAAACACTGGGGAGCCAGGACCATCCATGACCACCATCGCGGTTTTGGAGGATTTGTCATGGAGCACCGCGGAAGGTCTATTTATCACGCAGGGGACAGCGCCTATTTCGATGGATTCGCGGAAATAGGAAAAAAGTTTAAACCGGAAATATCGCTGCTCCCGATTGGAGCCTACCATCCGGAGACATTTCGGAAAGTCCACATGGGACCCGATGAAGCACTGGAGGCATTCATCCAATTAAAATCCCAATTTTTTGTGCCGATGCATTACGGAACCTTTAAACTTTCGTTTGAACCGATGGATGAGCCACCGCGCTGGCTGGAGGAGCTTGCAAGAAAGAGAAAATTGCTGAGCAAAATCAAAGTGCTGGACGAGGGAAAGCCAACTTTGTTTTGACCTTGGTGAACGACTATAGAAGAGTGTGAAGTCGGTCTGACGATTTATGCTTTCACTATTAACGGGCCTGATCAACGGCTTTATTCATGTGCTGACTGGGCCGGATCATCTGGCGGCGGTCGCACCCTTGAATTCCCGCGGAGGCCGTGGCGGATGGCGGACCGGATTAAAATGGGGATTTGGGCATGCGTCCGGAGTAGTGGTGGTGGGACTTCTGGCCTTGTTTGCCCGGGCAATTCTTCCAATCGAGAAGATTTCAGACATCAGTGAACGGCTGGTCGGCGTCCTTTTAGTTGGAATTGGTTTCTGGGGGCTCCGGAAGGCGGCGAAACTTGAAATTCATGTGCATGAACATGCTCACGATGGGTCAAAACATTCCCACATTCATTTTCACTCTCCCAAGCATGATCATGGCAACGCAAAAAGCCATCAGCATGGCCACGCTGCTTTCGGAATAGGAACACTGCACGGGCTTGCGGGAAGCTCGCATATCCTTGGAGTTTTGCCGGCCCTCGCCTTCAAGAGCGACGAAATGGCCATTGCCTATCTCGTTTTCTTTGGCTTGGGGACACTGGCTGCCATGGCGTTGTTTTCAGAGCTGATCAGCCGCATTACTTCGCGCCTCGCCAATACCCGGGTGCGAATATTCAAAATGCTGAATTACGGCTTCTCCCTGGCGGCGGTGGTGATCGGAGTCTATTGGTTCTTCTCCAACTAACCTGCCGAATTAATTTTTTCGGGGCGAAACGGCAAGGTTCGGAAAAATTTCTGACAACAGAGCGCGGATGGACAGAAGCGCGGAGCTTAACGCCAGCGTGTCTCTAGCCATCACTTTGATGACATACCCGGCGCTTCTAAGCTTCGTGATACCCACTCTTACCCTCTCATGCTGATGCAATGCAGCTATTTTGGAGATTATCTCCACGGGAAGTGTTCGTTTTGTCATAAGAAAGCAGTTGCCCAGGTAAAATTGAGGGAACACTTTACGTAGGGGTCGCAGCACCTCGTCGTCCGGTTTAATATTAAATTGCTCCAGAACTGAAAGTTTACCTGCGTAGGAGATTCCTGTCCTCCATGAAAGCTCAAAAAACTCGAAGGATTCCGCGCTTGCCACTCTTCCCGGGGCCAGCGTTTCCACAAAAAACATTTCTGCACCTTCTTCCAATTGAATCTCTGTTTCCTGCCGAAATCTCGACTCCGCCTGCGGGATGAAAAGCTCAGGATAGACTTCCAACCATCCCGCTTGCTCCACTTTGAAGATCTGCTGACATCCGGCAAACCGATCCCCCGAGGAGTGCGCACGCGCAGCGGCGGCAGCAGTTAGAAGGACGCTGGCACCGGCCCTTACTGTTACCTCAAGGTGGAGCTGATCGCCTGAAAATAACCCCGCAGTCGGGTTAACAACGTTTATTAATAAGAGCGATCCTGTCCAGTAGGGTTTGCTTAGGTGGAAGGGCGCACAAAAAAATTGGTCGCGAATAAAACTTTCCCCGGAGCTCCTCCTTGCGACTTCAATTCTCAACGCGCCCCGGAGCTGCCCGGGATTCATGCTGGGCATGAATGAAACTGCTTCGCCCATTAAAACAGATATTCCTTTTCCAGCCAGGCGATGACCTCTGGAAGTCCTTTTTCACTTTTCAAGTCGGCGAAGAGGAATGGACGATTTCCACGCATGAGTCGGGAGTCACGATCCATCACAGCAAGATCAGCCCCTACGTAAGGAGCAAGCTCAATTTTATTGATCACCAGCAAATCACTGTTTCGAATTGCCGGGCCGCCTTTGCGGGGTATTTTGTCGCCTTCTGCAACGTCGATGACGTAAATAAACGCATCGACCAATTCCGGTGAGAAGGTTGCAGAAAGGTTATCTCCGCCACTT
Source organism: Verrucomicrobiales bacterium (assembly GCA_028293375.1). Classification (GTDB taxonomy): domain Bacteria; phylum Verrucomicrobiota; class Verrucomicrobiia; order Limisphaerales; family JAQGOY01; genus JAQGOY01. The sequence continues at coordinate 20,166 of JAQGOY010000268.1, forward strand.
TCCACCAGCAGCAGTTGCAACCCGCTATGGCGCTGCTCGAGTTCACGCACCGCCTGCATGTTCATGGTAGTATCGTCGCGAATGGCAGTGTGAGGGCAACCGCCGGTCTCGACCCCCAGGATCCGGTCGCTTTCCAGTGCCACATTCCGCACCAGGAATTCAGCGTCTTCACGGGTGTAAATGTCATTGGTGATTACGGCCAGGTCATATTTTCCACGCAGATGCTGGCATAACCTCAAAACGAGCATGGTTTTTCCAGAACCGACCGGCCCACCAATTCCTATTCGAACCGCGCGTTTGTTATTCATGATCAGGATATAAAAAGTCGTGAGTACGCAGTCTCATGGCGCGAACTGCAAATATCGAACAGTGGCAGGAGGCATCCCACTTTACTCCGTTCCACTTTCACGGACTGCGCAATCTTGTGGGCAGCACCAGAGAGGGCCTCCGCCAGTAGTTTCTGGGCAGCCACCTGCCCAATTCGAATCAGCTTCATGGAAGCAGCGACAGAGGAGGAAATGGTCGAGTAGTAGTAACTGGTGACCACCTCCTGCATTGACCATCCCATCGCAGGACCTGTAGCCCCATGCACCCACGCGCCATGTCCCATTACACAACCCTTTTTCTGCATGCCGTGGAGTCGATCAAAAAGAGGACACGGATATAGGGTATGCAGCATCGACAACCTTTGTGATCCCAACCGCACACTGGCATCGCGCAATTCCTGGCAAAGTTTGAGCGCATCCAGCTCCTGATCGAGAACCGAAAGCGTTTCCCAGTCCTGGGCAACAGCCGATTCAAAGGAAAATCGCACGTATGGAATATCCATTGAAAGAAGCGAAGGCTCCAACTGATCAAAGACATATGTTCTCAACGAATCAAAATCAGAAACAAGACCGTCTGACACGAATCCTTCCAAACCAAAAGAATGGGAAAAGGCTCCTGATGGAAAAGAAGAATCGGTGAGCTGAAGAAGCTTCGAAAGTGATGACGATGACTCAGGAAAAGATTTCACGGCTAATGCTTGTGCGATTGCGCTCCCTGCAATGGCTGGAAAATGGCCGTTTTCTTTTCAAACATAATTCGCTCACGTTCAAACAACTGGCGTAGAGCAGGATCATCTTCCACCAGGATATATCCGTCCGAAAGTGAAAGGGGAAAATGGAGATTGCCGATATTCCAGGCTATTTTGGCGCTCTGAAAGATACTCAGGAGAGCTACCGATAAAACAGGTTCAGAAGTTTGGTGAATGCAATAATCCAACGCCCCATCCTGAAAAAAACAAATTCCGTTGCGGAGAGGACTATCCAGGTCGAAGCCGAACTCCACTCCATCCTCTGCCGTGGCACGCCAGCGCCGCTTGGCCAGTGTAAACCGGTCGACATAAAGCTGGACTCGACGGACATCGTGCCGGACTGGGCTCCCGGGGCCGCGAATCATGTGCATATCAAAATAGGAAATAGCGCTGGGCCATGGGGAGCACGCTGACGGGTTCACAGGTGAGGACACGTCCGTCCGCCTTGACAGTGTAAGTCTCGGGATCCACCTCGATTTTTGGAAGCGCGTCGTTCCATAACAACGATTTTTTATTGATATTGCGCGTGGAATGAACTGGAGCGAGGCGCTTGGAAACAGAAATGGATTTGCCAAGCCCTGCGTTCAAACTCACCTGACTGACAAAGGTAAGGGAGGTTTTCGCGACAGCCTTTCCGTGGGCTGCGAATTGCGGCCTGTAAAAAGTGGGCTGGGGCGTCGGAATGCTTGCATTTGGATCACCCATGTTGGCGCAGGCGATGAATCCGCCTTTTAAAATCAATTCCGGTTTCACCCCAAAAAACGCCGGCTTCCAAAGCACCAAATCGGCGAGCTTCCCGACCTGGACCGATCCCACTTCGTGGGATATGCCATGACTAATCGCGGGATTGATGGTGTATTTGGCGATATAGCGCATTGCTCGAAAATTGTCCGCTGCGGAATGGACTGAAGATTGAAGAGTTCCAAATTGAATCTTCATCTTGTGAGCGGTTTGCCAAGTGCGAATGATAACTTCACCGACACGGCCCATGGCCTGGCTATCGCTGGACATCATGGAAAATGCGCCCATGTCCTGCAGGATATCCTCCGCAGCAATTGTTTCAGGACGAATTCGAGATTCGGCAAACGCAACGTCTTCAGGAATTTTCGAATCGAGGTGATGGCAAACCATCAACATGTCCAAATGCTCGTCAATGGTATTGACTGTGAACGGCCTGGTTGGGTTCGTCGATGATGGCAGGACATTTTCGAGGCCACACACTTTAATGATATCCGGGGCGTGGCCTCCGCCTGCTCCCTCCGAGTGGAAAGTATGAATGGTGCGGTTTTTAAATGCCGCAATCGAATCCTCGACAAAACCCGATTCATTCAAAGTATCGGTATGAATGGCGACCTGGACATCAAGCTCGTCAGCCACACCAAGACAAACATCAATGGTGGAAGGAGTTGTGCCCCAGTCCTCGTGAAGTTTGAGACCGATGGCGCCTGCCAGAACCTGCTCGCGCAGCGGGTCGGCAGTCGAGCAATTGCCCTTTCCAAAAAAACCAAGATTCACGGGATAAGCATCCGCAGCTTCGAGCATGCGGTGCATGTTCCAAATTCCTGGAGTACAGGTGGTGGCGTTCGTTCCGGTGGCCGGGCCGGTTCCTCCGCCCAACATTGTGGTAATGCCACTAGCCAGAGCATGTTCAATTTGTTGGGGGCAAATGAAATGGATATGGGCATCGATCCCGCCTGCGGTTAATATGTGGCCCTCTCCGGCGATTACTTCGGTTGCCGCTCCAATCACCATCGAATGAAAAGTTCCACTTTTATCCGGGTAGAGGGATTGGATGCCTCCCTGGATTCCAGGGTTCCCCGCGTGACCTATCCCAACGATACGGCCATGCTTGATTCCGACGTCAGCCTTGATGACCCCCAATTCCGCATCAATAATCAGCGCGTTCGTGATTACCAGGTCCAAAGATTCCGAATCCGAGGCTGTCGGAGATTGCCCCATGCCATCCCGGATTACTTTTCCGCCACCAAACTTTACTTCATTGCCGTAACCCGCGAGTTCCGCAACCAAATCTCGTTCCACAGCGACCCACAGTTCCGTATCCGCCAGACGCACCCTGTCTCCGACGGTGGGCCCATACATCTCCGCATATTGACGCCTGGTTAAATACAATGGCATATGTTAGACTGGCAAATCGCCATTGACCATGTTGTTGAAACCAAACACTTTTCTGGAACCCGCCAGAGCCACCAACTCCACCTGGCGAATATCACCAGGCTCAAAACGGATGGCCGTTCCCGCAGCTATGTTCAACCGAAATCCCATGGCCATGGAACGTTCAAATTTCAAGGAGCTGTTTACTTCCGCAAAATGATAATGGCTTCCGACCTGTATGGGCCGGTCTCCCGTGTTGGATACCTGGATAATGAGAGTTTTTAAATTGCAGTTTGCCGCCAGTGTGGCCGGGTCGCTGCCTGTGACGATTTCCCCTGGAATCATAATCAACGTATCGGATTGTGGACAGTCACCAGTTTGGTGCCATCCGGAAAGGTTGCCTCCACCTGGACTTCATGGATCATTTCACCCACACCCTCCATGACATCGGTCCTTTTCAGGATGGTGGAACCATAACTCATTAATTCTGCCACGGTTTTCCCATCCCGCGCGCCTTCCATGATTTCGTAGGCAATGATGGCCACGCTCTCGGGGTAATTTAATTTGAGACCCCTTCCCTGGCGTCGCCGGGCGAGGTCAGCGGCCGTGACTACCATTAGTTTTTCCTGATCTCGGGGTGAGAGGTGCATCGCTAGTTCCGTCAGGTTTACAGCGGAAGGCTAAACCGTCAAATGTTTCCGAACAACTTCCTCATTCAAATTGGCAATCGGCCCTTCAGCCACCACTGCTCCACGGTCCATGATGTAAAACGCATCAGCGACATCGAGCGCGAAATCCAGGTATTGCTCCACCAGCAGAATACTGATGTTTTCCTCTTTCCGAATTCTTTTCAAGGTCTCACCGATTTGCTCGATGATTGAGGGTTGAATCCCCTCCGTAGGCTCATCCAGCATCAGAATTTTAGGATTTGTCAAAAGAGCCCTGGCTATAGCCAATTGTTGTTGCTGGCCCCCACTCAGCACCCCCCCTTTGCGTCCCAGCATTGTTTTCAATACCGGAAACAACTCAAACATACGGTCCATTTGCCCTTCGTCTTTCCGCCCATGGACTATCAGGCTGATGCGTAGATTCTCCCAAACCGAAAGTTGTGGAAAAATGTCACGGCCCTGGGGCACATAACCCAACCCGCTTCGCGCCCGGCCATCCGGAGAAGTGCCGTCCAGCACCTTTCCATCAAGGATCACTTGTCCGCTCAACGGCTTGACCAGCCCCATGATCGATTTCAGGGTAGTCGTTTTTCCCACACCGTTGCGGCCCATTAAACACACGACTTCATTAGCTGGTACTTTAAGAGATACACCCCTTAAAATTTGAGATCCATCGTAGGCCGCGTTCAGTTTTCTTACTTCGAGCATATTGATGAGCCTCAATGTTTCTTGCGACCAAGATAAACTTCCCGAACTTTTTCGTTGTTCTGCACTTCATCGACTGTGCCTTCACATAAAACAGAGCCCTGGTGCAACACCGTTACTTTGCGCGCGATCTGCCGAACAAAGACCATATCATGCTCGATCACTACAATGCTGTGCTTGCCGGCAAGACTGATGAGCAACTCCCCAGTGCGCGCCGTTTCTTCATCGGTCATTCCAGCGGCAGGCTCGTCCACCAGGAGCAATTTCGGCTCCTGAGCCAGCAACATCCCGATTTCAAGCCACTGCTTTTGGCCATGGGCGAGCAATCCTGCCTGAGCGTGTGCCCGATCGAGCAGATTGATCGTGGTGAGGATCTGATCAATTTTCTCACGCTGGGCTGGTGAGGTCCTGGTAAACAAGGCGGCGAATACTCCGCGATTTCCTTTCAGAGAAAGCAGGATATTTTCATAAACCGTGTGATTAATGTAAACGGATGGAGTTTGAAACTTGCGCCCGATTCCAAGCCGGTTGATCTCGTGCTCGTTGAGCCGGGTCAGGTCAGTGTCCTTTTCGAATTCGATCTTGCCTGTATCCGGTTTCGAACGGCCCGTAATAAGATCGAGAAACGTGGTTTTGCCCGCCCCATTGGGGCCAATAATCGTCCGAAGTTCTCCTTCGTCCATGTAAAAATTGAGGTCGGTGATAGCGCGAAAGCCCTGAAAGGACTTGTTCACCCCTTCGACCGTGAGCACGAATTGTTTTACGGGTTGCATCTACTTGGAATCACTTTCGGCTAACTGGGGTTCAGCCTCTAAACTGGTATTTATTTCCGTGGTAAGTTTGCCGGCAGCTTTGTGCCTGGCGCGCAAGTCCCGCAACTGCGCGGGCAACCCCACGATCCCCTTCGGCATAAACAGCACAACAATGATAAACATTCCTCCCAGCACAAAAAGCCAGGAATCTGGAAAGGCGCGCGTCGCATAGCTTTTAAGAGCATTGACCGCAACAGCCCCGATGATTGGACCCACCAGTGTGCCCCGGCCCCCAACGGCAACCCATACCACTGCTTCCAGGGATTTCTCCGGGGTCATCTCGCTGGGGTTAATAATTCCCACTTGAGGCACATACAGCGCGCCCCCCATCCCGGCAATGATGGCACAAATGACGAAAATAAATAATTTAAATGAAGCGGTGGAATACCCGGAAAATAGGACGCGATTCTCGCTATCTCGAATTGCCCTTTGAACTTTGCCCAGTTTGGTGGAAGTGATCCACTTGCAGAGCAGGTAGGTCAAAAGGAGCAATAAGGCTGAGGCGATGTAAAGTGTTCGCTTAGTCGTGGGTGAATTCAGATTATATCCAAGGATGTCTTTAAAATCGGTAAATCCGTTGTTGCCCCCAAACGTGAAATCGTTTCTGAAAAACATCAAACAGGTCGCATAGGTTAATGCCTGGCTTAGGATCGAAAAGTAAACCCCTTTGATCCGGGATCGAAATGCCAGGAATCCGAATAGCAGGGCGGCCAGTCCCGGCACCACGATCACTGCGGCCAAGGCGAACCAAAAATTGTAGAAGGGAACAAAGTGAGCCGGGAGCTTTTTATATTCCAGGAACACCATGTAATCCGGCAGGACATTGTGGTATTGGCCGCGGGTGCCAATCCTGAGGAGCAGGTACATTCCCATGGCGTATCCGCCAAGCGCAAAAAACATGGCTTGCCCCAGGCTGAGCAAACCCGTGTATCCCCATAACAAATCGACTCCGAGGGCCAGAACCGCGTAACAGAGATATTTTCCATAAACGCTGAGGTAGAAATCGCTGATATGCCAAAAACTCTCTGCGGGGGTGAAGGCGTTAAGCGTCGGAAGCAGGACGATAACGAAGAAGCTGACCACAGCTATCCAGCACCATTCCTTTCGTGATACAAAACTTCTCATTTAATTATCCTTCAAGGCTGCGGCTCCGGGTCACAAAAATTCCGGCCGGTCTCCACTGGAGGAATAGGATGATCGCAGCCAGCACGGTTATTTTTCCGAGGACTGCCCCGAGAAAGGGTTGAAGGATTTGATCTGTGATCCCAATTCCGAATGAGGCCGTTATCGTTCCAATCAAATTCCCAACCCCTCCCAGAACCACGATCATAAAACAATCGACAATATAGCTCTGCCCCAACCCAGGCCCAACATTTGCAATCTGGGACAAACATGCGCCAGCCATCCCTGCCAACCCCGAACCGAAGGCGAACGTGAACATGTTCACCCTTTCGGTTTTTACCCCAAGGCAGGAAGCCATTTGCCGGTTTTGCATCACCGCCCGGATTTGCAATCCAAGAGAAGTCCGGGTGAGTAACAAATAGGTCATCAGGACAATGAACAGGGCGAAGACAATGACAAAGAGTCGGTTGAAGGCAAAAGGCACATCTGCGATGGCCACATTGCCGGTCAGCCATTGTGGCGAATTTACCTGAACGTTCGCAGCACCAAAAATCGAACGGAAAATTTGTTGTATGACAAGACTAACTCCCCACGTCGCCAGCAATGACTCTAATGGACGTTTGTAAAGGAAGCGGATCACAGTTCGCTCAAGAATAAGTCCGGCCGTTCCTCCAGCAAAAAAGCTCATGAAAAGGGCCACAATGAAATACCATTCAAAGCCCGCGCCGGAAGACCCGAACCATTTGACAAAGACGTTTTGGGTTACATATGTCGTGTAAGCCCCTACGATCATGAGCTCTCCGTGAGCCATGTTGATCACTCCCATAAGCCCGAAAGTAATGGCCAGGCCTAAAGCCACCACCAGTAATACCGCGCTACTGCTTACTCCGCGGAAAAACGTTCCGGCCAGGTTTCCCCACCACATGTAACTTTCTATCACCAGAACAGCCTTCTCTGTTTCCTTTTTCAGCTCTGCTGGAACCGACGTCGGATTTTTTTTGGCGCCTGACAGAATCCTTTTCAACAGTTCAAATCCGTTCTGTGACCGCAACTCACCCAGTTCTCGCACAGCCTTCACCTTGTCTTCCAATTTGTCTGACGAGAGCATCACCATGCTGATGGCTTCCCTGATCGCCTTGACCACCATCGGTTCGTGCTCAGTTTTCAAGCGTGCCTCCAGGGTGGGAAGGCTTTCCATGTTCTGATCCAATCCCAGTTTCAGGATGGCATCGCGCCTCATGTTTCGGTTTGGATTTGAAAGACTGTACACATCCAGGAGATCTTTGATGGCCTTGCGCAATTTTGAATTGGTATCGATCGGGGTTAACTCCTGGGGGATAAATGAAAGCACTTTGCCATCTGCCGCCTTGAACGCTTCCCCGGTTAACAAATCGACCCCTTTTTGCTGGCCTTTGATATCAGTCCCGACCGAGTCGAGAATAAAGACGCGCTTATTGTCATTTGTTTCGAATAAGTAAACGCTCCCCTCTCTCCATGCAGCCAACCCTTTCTGAACCCAGGAGTCCTGAGTCTCAGTAAATTTTTTGAGAATTTCTTTTTGGACTTCCAGGTCTTCGCTAAGCATCGCCTTCACCATCTCAGTGCGCAGCATTTGAGCCTCAGCCGCGGCCCCAGCAGATGCGCGCCCAACCATGAGCATTAATAAAACTGCGCCAAACAGTTGGATTCTATGAGAAATATTCATGAATAGCGAATCCTGAAGAAAAGGGACGGGGGTTGCCCGTCCCTTTCCTGGGTATATTCCTATTATTTAGGAAGGAATTTTTCGCTGAAGGGTTCACCGGCCACTTTGCCGAGTGTCTTCACGATTTTGAACTGGCCAGTGGCCAGCGTTTCACCGATATAAACATTGTTGATGAGGTGATGGTTCTCTTGCATCGTAACTTCGCCGCCGGCACCTTTGAATTTTTCACCAATCAGGGCTTCACGAACCTTATCGACTTCAAAAGACTTGGCTTTTTCCACAGCTTGTTTCCAAAGATAAACACCATCGCGAGAGAGGTTCATTGGGCTGCAGGTGACGCGACCTTTGCGATCCACACCGGCGGGGGCATCTTTTAGCCAGGTATTCCAGTTTTTGATGAATGCTGCATTCTCCGGGGTCTTGATCGACATGAAATAGGTCCAGCATCCAAGGTGGCCCACCAACGCTTTGGCAGGGAGTCCGCGGAACTCATCTTCGGAGATACTGAAGGATACAACCGGGCAGTTTTCCGAGGTGAGGCCGGCATTGGCGAATTCCTTGAAGAAAGGAACATTCGTGTCGCCATTCAATGTACTGATGATTGTCGCCTTGCCGCCAGCAGAGAACTTTTTGATTTTGGCGACGATATCCTGATAGTCGGTGTGACCAAAAGGAGTGTATTCTTCCATCACATCTTCGTCTGGAATCCCTTTGGCTTTCAGATATTGCTTCAGAATCTTGTTGGTCGTGCGGGGATAAACGTAGTCAGAGCCAAGCAGATAGAATTTCTTCTTTCCTTCGCCCAGCATGTAGTCAACAGCCGGGATGGCCTGCTGATTTACTGCCTCGGCGGTGTAGAAGATATTCTTGGAGAGCTCTTCACCTTCGTATTGGACAGGGTAGAACAGCAAACCGTTGTCTTTTTCGAACACTGGGAGCACTGATTTACGGCTCACGGAGGTCCAGCAACCGAAAACGACGGCCACTTTATCCTGTTCGAGCAACTGTTTAGCCTTTTCGGCGAACAGGGGCCAGTTGGAAGCAGGATCTACAATGACGGGTTCGATCTTTTTACCCATGACGCCGCCATGGCTATTAATTTCGTCGAAAGTAAACAACAGGACGTCGCGGAGCGAAGTCTCACTGATGGCCATGGTTCCACTCAAGGAGTGGAGGACACCAACTTTGACCGTGTCCTGCGCCTGGGTTGTAGTGAGGATGCCCAGGCCGAGGCCCAATGCTGCTAAAGTTTTTTTAATGCTAAGAGATTTCATAGAGTGCTGATCAGCCAGCGGATTCCTTCGTTGTTGTTTTGGTTTACTTACTATGGAACATTAATAACGACGTTCCGATTACCCATTAGCAGGGGGTATGCCACTAGGCCAACCCAGTGACTTTCGGAGGAGTGGGATCCCTAACTTGCCTCGCAGAAACCCTGAAATGCCAAAAAACCCCTTCAAACAGCGATTGTTCATGAAAAGTTTTCATTAATTCACTGAGGCGCTTTTGCATCTTTATTATTGGCGACTTTTGAACACCTAAAAAAAAAGGAACCAACAAAAAGCTAATCGGGGAATCATTGCCTTTCGACGGAGTTGTTCTGTCCGCGACTAGGCGGAATTCAAGCTCTCAACGGTTTTCCAGCCAGAATGTTATGGAAGAGAAGATGCATAAAAATCGCCAACTCCATGAGCTCGATTTCTCAAAATCCGGCACAAAATGTGAACAAGTGGAACGCAATCTGCCAGGAAGAGGAATCCAAGCTATAACGATACAGTTATGCTTGATTGTGTAGCTCGTTTCTGTTTCTTCCCACTTTACGATGAAAATCCGGTTTTTAGGGGGTCAAAAGTGATGATGAACAAAATCTAATGATCAGGGATTCCACTCTTTCACTATAAAAAAAACTTGTTGTCAAACCAGTGCCTTTTCCCTAATTTGCACCCCAATGCACCGTTTTTTGGTGCGGGGGTAAACTGTTTTTACCCATGATTTACGCATAAAAAACGAAACAAAACATCGCAGGAGGAACTAGTAATGACTATTAATAAATGGACATTGGGCCTGGCAGCCGCTGGTGTGGTTAGCCTTGCCTCTGTAGCTCAGGCCGAAGAACAGATCAAACTGACCCCAGTTATGACTGCTCTCTCTTCCACAACCTTAAGTGGTTATGTGGACACATCCGCAATTTATCGCCCTGGCACGGGTAAAGATGGCGGGACCGTTGGTCAATTGTATAGTGTTCAGAGCACCACTCGTGACAAGCAGGACGGCTTCAACCTGAACGTCGTCAGCCTCACGCTTGACAAGCCTCTCGACGAAGGCACCTGGTCTGCAGGTTACCACGTCCAGACCTTGATCGGCCCTGATGCCAATGGCCGCGGCACCGGACTCATCCAACCCACCGGCGCTCAGAACAGCATTGCCTTGAACGAGGCTTATGTTGCCCTTCGTGCTCCAGTAGGCAACGGACTTGATTTCAAGATTGGTCAATTCGGAACTTTCGTCGGATATGAATCCTTCGACAGCTACAAAAACCCTAACTACAGCCGTTCTTATGGTTTCTGGATTGAGCCATCCGCTCACGTTGGTGTCACTGCAAGTTACACTTTCAACGACATGATCAGCGCGATGGTCGGCGTAGGTAACGCTTACAACCCTCCAATCGATGCCAAAGCGAAATATGAGTCTGTGAAGACCTACCTCGCCATGGTCACTCTTACCGCTCCAGAAAGCACGGGCTTCCTCAAAGGCAGCACCCTGAGCTTGGGATACGATAACGGTGCTCCTGATGGCAGCAACGCTCATATCGAGAACTTCTATGCTGGTGCCACCCTGGCAACACCAGTAGCCGGCTTCTCCATTGGAGCAGCTTTCGACGCTCAGAGCGCCCCCGGTTACGATGCTCGCGCTTATGCCTTGTATCTGACCTTCCAGGCCACCGAGAAGCTCAAAGCAAACCTCCGTGCTGAATATGCCTCTGGCACGATTGGCGCGTTCGACGCAGCTACCTTCCGGGCTGACAAGTTGCTCGGTATCACCGGCACTCTTGATTACGCCTTGTGGCAGAACGTTGTCACCCGCGCTGAAGTTCGTTGGGATCATTCTTTGGATGGAGAGAAGCCATTTAGCGCTACTACCAGCCTCCAAAAGAACGAAGTCACCGTCGCGCTTAACGTGATCTACAAGTTCTAAGTTATTCCCTCACGCAAAGCCCCGCTCACCCGAGCGGGGCTTTTTTGTTTTCATGGGAAAAGCTAATTTTGCTCTTTCATTTAGCCTCTTTCTCCAGTAGAGATTGCTAAATGACCACAGAGACCGCTTATCCAGGGTTCAAGATCTTAGGCGCTGATAACATGGTTTACGGACCTGTCGAACTTCCCACCCTAAAAGACTGGGTCAAAGACGAGAGAATTACCCGTGAAACTTGGATTTTCCAGGAAGCGAAAGATTGCTGGCAAAAAGCAATAGCTCTCAACGAACTTCAGGATGCATTTCCTGTCGCAGAAAAGCTTTCCGAGGAAATCGACCCTGATTTTTTGCAGGATGCTGGCGAATCTTCAGTGGAGATGAACCTCGGTTCGCTTCGTCGCATTAAAGTTTTGGGAGAGTTAACTGATGCGCAACTTCGCAAATTCGCTGAATTCGTGGAAATGGTCGAAATCAAACAGTTTCGTGAAGTAGTGAAGCAGGGCGATCATGGCGATTCGATGTACATGGTTTTGCAGGGCGAACTTCGTGTTCGACTCATTATCGACACCCGCGAGAAAACACTGGCAAATATGGCTCCCGGAGAGTTCTTTGGCGAAATCTCCCTCTTCGACCAGGGTCCTCGCTCGGCTGATGTGGTGGCCAATCAGGACAGCGTGTTGCTTCGTTTGAGCGAGAGTAGCTTCCTGCGCATGGTCACTGATGCCCCCGATCTTGCTGCTCGATTCTTACTGGCCATCGGCAGGACATTAACCTCACGAATTCGGGCGGATAACAAACGTTATCGCGATACTGTTGTGCTGACTCAAAATTTCGAACACTAGGTAAAAGCCGGTTCTCAATTAATTTGGACGCCAAACCCAGTCTCCGTGCTCATCAAAACTCCCGCCACTTTTGTCAGGAGTCAGTTTTCCTCCATCATCCGTTTCGTTCCATCCAATCGAGTAGAGTAAATAGCTTGTGCTGCTCTCTCTTCGATATTTTAACGATTGTCCTCCAACAATATCGTGGGGCAACCGCAGGCCGGGAGCGAATTCAAGAGCATCCAGGGTTTCGGGATAATCCTGGTGGCTCAATCTGTATTTCTCCAGAAAGCAGGCAATCTGCAATTGATTCACTACCGTCTGTCTTTGTGCAAGGACCTGGCATGCCCTGATATAATTCGGTATTGTGACTCGGGAGATCACATGGAACGGAGAAAAACTGCTTAATTCATTCTGCACATGTGCCTGACCCTCTTGAATTTTATGGGGGACAAGGATTTGATTTTCGGGATCGCAAATAGATCCATAGGTTTCGGTCATGAGCGCAACGTGAACCTTTAGGTTTTGCCAAATCCATCCCTGCGGCATTAGCCTCACCTTCCAATATTCCCAACCTTTTTTGGTCCGTTGATTTGATTGGGAATCATGCTCCAGAAACAAGTTGGCCAGGTCACGCTTCGTCGTGACATCAACCCGATGGAAAATGGCAGATCGTTCAACCTTGAAAGAATGATCCAATTGCCTCAATAGATCGATCTCGGAGAGCCGCTTTTGAATTGCATCCAGGTCCTGCTTTTTCCACACACCTTGCTTCATTCCCTCCCCAATCAGCTCTGATTCCATTCCTACAATCGCGGTGTTAATCATCACGGTAATCAGGGTTTCCGTTCGGCTGGCTGGCGCCCCCTCCAGAATTCGCCGGAAATCATGCAGGAAAATCAAATTCTCCCTGGCTTGTTGGGGCTGTTTTAGCAACAGGTGGCAGTGGGTTATTTGACTAATCACCTGCGCCACTGTTCGAATGGATACGAAATTATGAACGGGCAGGACTAAACTGTTGCTTGGAGTGGGACTGATATAAACATAAGGTCGTTGAAGTGCGTCTCGGATCAGCTGAAGGTCTGATTTAATTGTTTCGCAGGAAGCCAGGTAGTGAGCTGCATCGACCTCGTTGGTCAAAACGCTTACAGTATTTGAAACCATCAACCGTTGTGAAAAACCGTTTTGATTCGTGACGCCCTCTTTTCGAAACAACCATTCCTCGATTTTCGGAGCCTTTAAGACGTTCACTGCATCGGGTACGGCCGACGGAATGTAAGCATTCCAACTCAATTCTTCGCCTTGCGCTTGCAATTTTGTTCGATAGCTTTCCCAGGCATGTCTACCCCGGACATCCTCTTCCAGATAAAAAACAGCAAGCAGGGTGGCGCTGCAGGCCAGCACAAATAGAAAGACTACGAATTTCCCCGATTTTTTGCGCTTCGGCTTCCCGATAAGTTCTTGATTCATAATTTATGCGTGCCGAAACAAAACCGGCACCTCGCTGCGCGGAGCAATTGGTTTTTTTGGAGTTTGAAAAGACGCTTCTGAACGAGTCATTTGTCCAAATGCTTCTGTAAAGAGTTTTTCCTGTTCGCCGAATGCCATTATGTCAGGGGTCGCCTCCGCAGCCATTATTTGCGATTCGTTCGAATAAACCATCGTTAAATGAATCAATCCTAAAAGAATCCAAACGAAGGCCATGCCAATCCATGCTTTCGGGTTTGGCCAGAATAGTTCCTCGATTTTTATTCGCCACGCAGGTTTCGAGTCCGAAGTATTTTGTTTCCGGGTTTGGGCTGCACTCAGAATTTGTTTTCGCCATTCTCCCGGAATGGTGCGACGCGTTTGCCGTTTCAAATTTTCTTCAAATTCGTCCATGTCATTCCATTTCTTCATAAAGGGGACGCAGCAACTCCCTTAATTTGTTCAAACCGTATCGATATCTGCTTGCTACTGTGTTGGGCGACAGCTCCAAATCTTTCGCAATCCGGTCGAATGTAAGCTCCTCCCAAAGTTTTAGATGCACTACTGCCCGCTGTTCCACCGGCAATTCCACAAGAGCAGCTTCCAATGCCGTCCTATATGCAGCCTCATCCGGTTTTTGGCTCTCGGTAAATATCCCAATAGTTTCTGACGCTATTTGTTCATGGTTCTTTACTCGGGTGGCCCGCCTTCGGATCAAGTCGATGGCTAAATTATGCGCCAGACGGATAAGGTACGATCGTTCATTCCGAACTCCTTTGAGAATTTTTGGGTTGTGAGCTATCTTTACGAAAATCTCCTGGAGAATATCGCGGGTGTCCGCTTCATTCCGAATCAGGTTTAAGAGGAACGAAAACAATGCCTGCGCATTGGCATCGTAAAGGCGTTCAATATCGAGCGGATCCGGCATTCTTTTGCATGATGACGCGCCCCAATGCGGGATTTGTCTACAAAAGCTTTTGCGGAATGGGATTAACTAATCGCCAAAGAGTTTTTTTAGTTGCTCGCGCGCCTTGTCTTCCCGGGAATTAGGATTTCCTGGGGCGCAAAATTCCCGTCGAATAAAGTCGAAATATTCGCAGTAATTTGCCGATGCCTTCTCAAAAACCGGTTCGGCTCGCTTGTCACGGCATTGGTAGGCAGCTTTGACATCATAACTCACACAATTCCGACACACCCGCATGTCCGTCTTGCACTGGTGGCAGGAGTCGTTTCTTCCGGGCAATCCAGAAATGGACCATTCCCAGCCGCATTGATGACAATGACGCGTTATCTTACTCATGGCTCCTTCAGATAATACGCCAGTGTCCGATACTCGTAAAGACGAAGGTAATCGGGGAAGGGTGCGCCCTTTGGGACTCGACCCATTCCTCGGTGGTGTGTAAGCTTAATCTTGTGCGCTAATTTTGCGGATCAAACAAAAACCGCCCCCACGGTTGACGATACAGGTATTTACAACGAGTTATTATAATGCCCAGCCAAGCGAAAATTAAATCAGCCGCTGCCGAATATCAGTCCACTGGTTTGGCTGCCTTCTGCTCCCGACTTGGGCCCGTTGAGTCCGTCATTCATCTGGGGTCTGCCGAAAGCCTCATCGAGTTTCCGGGAATCTCGTCCCTCCCAGGCTTGGAAAAGTTTCTGATCGCCTATCGTGACCGCATCCTTGTCCCCGTTGAGTTGCCAGCCATCCTCTCCGCTTACGATCTCACGGTAAAGCAACATGCCCTCGAATTGATTTCACTCGATCAGGAAATGGCTTCAGCGATGCCTTCCGATTCCTTTTCGGAAGCCAGTTCCCGAGTAGGAAAAGCGCAACTGAAAAGACTAAGACCCCTCAAGGACAGTCGGCTTATTCAAAAATACATTGCTGCACTTGAAGAGGGCCGGGTACGAGGGTGGCACACCCTGGTTTACGGACTTAGCCTGGCTACCTACTCCATTCCCATTGTCCAGGGGTTACAAAATTATTGTGAGCAGACACTGGGATCTTTCGCTAACGCCGGGATTCAAAAATTAAATCTGCCCGAACAAACTCTAGAGTCGATTTTAGAACCTGCTCTCGAGGCATTGCCACTTTTGATCCAGGGTTGCATCGAGAAATGCGCCTTAAAATGAAATAGTTCTGGAGAACTCTGTCCATCCCTCACAACATTAGCCAATGCTCACCCCCTTGATTGGGCTGGCCACTACTCCACTGGATACAGGCGATTGGGTCGTTATCGTCCTCTATTTGGTAGGCATCATTCTTATTGGAGCGTGGTTCGGTCGGGATCAGAAGAACACACGCGATTATTTTCTGGGAAGCAAAGACATTCCCTGGTGGGGAATAGGCTTGTCGATCGTAGCGGCGGAAACCAGCGCGCTGACTATCATTGGAGTTCCTGCCATCGCTTATGGGAATAACCTGAGTTTTATCCAACTAATCATCGGTTATGTCATTGCTCGAATCATTCTTGCGGTGGTCATGGTCCCCCACTATTTGAAAGGAGAGATCTATTCCCCATACGAGCTCTTTTCACGTGCGTTTGGAGCACCTGCAAGGAAACTGGCAGGAGCATTTTTCCTGATTAGCGAAACCCTCGCCGCCGGGGTCAGGGTCTACGTGGCCTGCATTCCGATTAGATTAATGATGGGAAGCACGGTTTTTTCATTTGGCGGTGCGGATCCCATAATCAGCGCCATTATACTGTTTGTTCTTTTGTCTCTTTTTTATACTTACATCGGCGGTGTGAAGGCGGTGATCTGGACTGATGCCATCCAATTTATTCTCTTTCTCGGCGGCGGAATTTTCACATTATTTTATATTCCGCACCTCGTTAACGGAGGGACGGCTGAAATAATAAAAACAGCGAGTAAAGCAGGTAAACTAAATTGGTTTGTTTCAGGCTTCTCGTGGGAAATGCCAATCAATATCTGGATGGGGATCATAGGCGGAACTTTTATGGTCTTATCGTCCCACGGGGCGGAGCAGCTTATTGTTCAACGCGTCCTGGCCTGCAAATCCGTCGCCGATGGAAGGCGAGCTTTAACATTAAGCGCCCTTGTTATTTTCCCTCTTTTTCTGGTTTTCTTGTTTACTGGAATATTCATTTGGGCCTTTTACCAGCAACACTCCATGGCCATCCCTCTTCCGGAATCCAGCCCGGGCATAAAGTCGGTTGATTTCATCTACCCCATTTTTATCCTTACTGAAACTCCCACTTACCTGAGGGGGTTTTTAATCGTGGCAGTTTTGTCCGCAGCCATGTCCTCCGTCAGCTCGGCCTTAACTTCGCTTTCCTCAGTCTCAACAATGGATTTTGCGAAAGAGATGATGGGAGAAAAAAAATCAGAATCCTTTTATCTGCGCCTGAGCAAAGCCTCCACACTGTTTTGGGCCTGTTTCCTTGTCATTGTAGCTTACCTGAGTAGAAAGGCGCCTTTTGTCCTGGATGCGGCTTTTAAATTGCGAGGTTTGACCAGTGGCGCTCTCCTCGGCGGACTGATTCTGGTGGTCTGGTGGAAAAAGGGACGCCCATTCCCGGTGATTGCAGGAATGTGCATTTCACTCCTGGTTATGATTGGCATTAGCCTTTGGGCGGAAACCTCAACGGATCAAAATCATCATATCAAAGTAGCGGGTTACTGGTTCACGATGGTTGGTGCTATCGTCACGGTAATTTGCGCATCTACGTTGCGCCTGTTTTTGCATGAAAGGAAGTTATGAATACCCGGTTACAGAATTTTAAACGCGGGGGAATCCCTCTCATTTGGTTTTTAATCGCGGTTTATTTCCTCTACATTCGAATTCCATTTGTTTCTGCAGAGGAGCCTATTCTTACCAACGTCCTGCAAGTATTGAGTCTTCCTGGAGTCGAAAGCAGCAAGGGGTTGGAAGTGCGCCTCAAGGCGGTCATAACCTGTTCCGAACCAAACTTTCCTTTACTCTTCGTGCAGGACGACACGGGTGGAATTTACATTTATGGTTATGTCGTAGGTAACGGAACTCTTTTGCATCCAGGCCAGACAGTGGAAGTGGTCGGTAAAACCGGCCGCGGCCGGTTTTCACCCATAATCTCTCCCACGCAAATACGTGTTGTAAACGAAACACGAGAAGTTCGCGCAGTTCCCATTGATCCTGCAAAACTGCAAAGCGGAGTATTCGACAGTCAGTATGTCGAAATGGAAGGGGTTGTCCTCCAACAAACAAACATGGCAGGCCAGTTACGGCTTGAACTTTTCAACGGTCAAAAATTTACCGTATGGGTCTTGCATTCAACACTCGCTCCTGTGGAAGATCTGGTGGATTGCAAAATTAAGATCCGAGGTGTTGTCGGAGCTCTTTTCCTGGATTCAAATCGTCCTTATCAGTTTTTGGTTTATGTCAACGATCAAACCGCCATCACGGTGATCACTCGGCCCCAACCGCAGGGTTGGGCTATCCCTTCGAGTTCAATCGCTGAAATCGTGCAATATTCGCCAATACGCAAGGATTTACATCGTGTTCATATAACAGGTTCATTGACTTTTTTATGGCCTGGAAGACAACTCTTCCTTCAAAGCGCAGAAGGAGGCATCCTGGTTAAGACTTCCACAACCAATCATTTCCACTTTGGAGAAATTGTTGAATCGCTCGGATTCCCATTTCGGGCCGCCGGGGAGCCAGTCCTTGAAAATGCCATACTTCGTGGAACGGGCAAAACCAATGTGCTTACTTGTCTTCCCATCCCTCTCAACAATCTTAATAATTCAACTAACTGCTCAACCTGGATTGAATCGGAAGGCCAGGTAATGAACGTCAACAGTTCAGATCCAGAATTGTCGCGGGTGCAGCTGGGTGACATCCACGCCAGCATTGAGCTTTGCCTCTTGCGGGAAAAGGGGGAACCCGTCCCCGATTTCAGGCCTGGCGATAAGATTAGATTTCACGGAGTAGTTCAAACAACGGTTGACGCGATCACGCAGAAACCACGCACCGTGGTGTGGTCGACCATGGCAGATTCCCCGCAATTATTGTCGAGAGTGAACACTGTCCTCGAGACTCGCCAGCAGCAGTTGCTAAAAGCGACGACAACCATACTTGGCGTTGCCGTTGTATTGCTCACTATTACATTATTATTGATAAGACGCTGGGGACAGGAAAGAGGCAGGCTGCTTGAACTCACAGAAGCTAAATCGCTGGAAGTCCAGACATTGAGCGAAGCTCAAATCAGAAGGCTGGTTCAGGAACGAGAGAAAATGAGTCGCGATCTGCATGATGAAATCATTCAATCGATTTATGCGGTCGGACTAGGTTTGGAAGAATGCAAAAGCCAGCTCAAGAAATCTCCTGAATCCGTCGGAGGACGCCTGGAAAGAGCACAACAGGCCCTGAATGAGGTCATCAGGAACGTACGAAAATTCATTGCCAACATCGAAGAACGCATCTTGAAAGGCAGAGAATTCAAAACAGCGGTAAAATCTTTGCTTCTGACTCTTGGCGAAACCAAGGCAAACCGCATATCGTTGGAGATTAATCAGGAATTGGCGGAAGAACTGGACTCGGGGGTGGCCCTGGAATTACTGAACATCACCAAAGAAGCAATCGTAAACGCACTTCGACATTCAGCAGCAAAGGTAATCACAGTTTATTTGCGCGAAGAAAACAACCGGGTGGTCCTTGGAATACAGGATGACGGAAAAGGCTTCAAAACCAGCGATTTAAGTCACAAAGGCTTCGGGCTTCGCAATATTCGCTCCCGGGCGAGGGAAATAGGGGCCACATTTGATGTTGAATCTCACAGTGGCCAAGGTACACACATCAGGATAGAGTTACCCGAAACAAACTTATGACAGTTGACATCACAAAGCACATCCGCATTTTTCTGGTAGACGACCATTTCGTTGTCAGAACCGGGCTTCGAACGTTGTTGCAGGAGGAATCCGGTTTCGAGGTCGTAGGAGAGGCGGACACCATCGCCAAGGCGGCGATAGGAATTCAGGCCGCCAATCCGGATGTTATTCTTTTAGATGTTCGATTGCCCGACGGAAATGGTTTCAAACTTTGCCGCGAGGTGCGCAAAACAAATGCGGATGCCAAAATCATCATGCTTACCTCTTATGCGGATAACGACATCGTTTATGAATCGATGCTCGCTGGCGCGGATGGTTATCTTTTGAAGGAAATCGACAAAGAGGGCCTGGTCAGGGCCATTCGGGACGTCGCCGATGGCAAATCGATCCTCGACCCTTCCATCACAAAGGCCGTATTGAGTCGGTTAAAATCCGGGGAAGGGGACCCCAAGGGCCGGATGAACACTCTATCCAACCAGGAACGCCGTGTTTTGGAACTAGTGGCAGCAGGAAAAACCAACAAGGAAATCGCGGTGGACCTTGGACTCAGTGATAAAACCGTAAAAAACTATTTAAGTAATGTATTGGATAAGCTTAAACTTAGTCGGCGTTCCCAGGCGGCTGTCTATTTTACTCAGCATGGCCACTGAATCTGCATGACAATTGAAATGGGAATTTCAGTGGGAGTCGAATTCTCCCGGTCGGTGATTCTATGAAACTTTTAAATCGAACCATCCTGCTCGTGGAGGATAGCCAGGACGACGTTTTCTTTATGAACAGGGCTTGTAAAAAAGCGCTTGTCACAAATCCGATAAATGTTGCCCAGGACGGCCAGGAGGCTATCGATTACTTGTCGGGCGAGGGAAAGTTTAAGGATAGAAAACAATTTGAGCTCCCTGCCGTCGTTCTGCTTGACCTCAAATTGCCGCATAAAAACGGTCTTGAAGTGCTCCAATGGATCAGGTCCCGACCCCAATTCAAAACCTTGATCGTGGTCCTCCTCACTTCCTCGAGAGAAAATCGTGACGTGGAAGCTGCATACAAACTCGGCGCGAACGCCTTCCTGGTGAAACCAAGCCATTTTGATCACCTCGTGGAAATGCTCAAAGCCTTCAAGGTCTTTTGGATAGATCAGAATGAGTTTCCTGATTCGATCAATTCTTCCGAAACTTGAGCCGTAAAAGTTGTCTCAACATTACATTGGCGTTTAGTTTTGGACGCCAAAAGATGCTTTGAAGAAAACCTCAACTGGGTGTAAAAATGAAGCATGAACGGCAACTTTTCCGCCATGCGAGCCACGGCCGATGACTTGCCTGAATTAAGCCGATTATGGGTTGCCTGCCATTTGGACCCCGCCAGCCTTTCGGAGCGATTTACGGAATTCCAATTAATTAAAAACGGGGAAGGCAAAATAGTGGGCGCAGTTGCATTAAAAATAACCGGCACTGAGGCGGTGATGCATGGCGAGTCCTTTGCGGATTTTGCTTCCACCGATTTGTTGCGCCCATTGCTTTGGGAACGTCTTTCCAAGGTCGCAACCAATTACGGTCTTTACAGGATCTGGACGCAGGAGGAAGCCCCTTACTGGCGCAAATCCGCCGGGTTTGTGCAGCTCGCTGAAAATCAATCGAATGAAATACCAAAGTGGTTCGCCAGCAAAAGCTCCTTTTGGCTATCCCTGAAATTAAAAAGTGAGTCCGCTTCTCCGGTAAATATTGACCAGGAATTTGAGCGCTTCCGAAAGTCTGAACTGGAGGAGCGCGAAAAAATCATGGACCAGGCCATCACCTTGCGCTGGATCGCCTATATTCTTTGCGGCTTGTTTATTGTTTTTACGATAGTCGGTGCGGTCATTTTATTCCGGCACGGCAAGCTGATTCCCCACCATTAATCAAAACATTTTCCCCGGGTTAAGTATCTCTTTCGGATCCACAGCCCTTCTAAAGGCTTTCATCACTTCCACCGGCAGTTCTCCGATTGCCCGAGGCAAAAAGGATTTTTTCGCAAGGCCCACTCCATGTTCACCAGTGATTGTTCCACCCAACCGCACTGCCTCTTCGAAAATTTCGTGAAAAGCCAATTCCACTTTGTGCATTTCACATTTGTTTCTTTCGTCAGTGAGGAAAGTGGGATGAAGATTTCCATCCCCCATGTGCCCGAACGTCCCAATCGTTAATTGGTATTTTTTCGCGGTTTCTTCAACAAACCGTATCATCTTTGCCAATTCGCTACGGGGAACTGTTGCGTCTTCCAGGATGGTGGTAGGCGCGACCCTGGCCAGGGCTGAGAACGCCGATCTGCGCGCAGAAGCCAACCGGTTTCCCTCTTCGTCATTGGCCGCGATTCGCAATTCCAAGCACCCTTTTTCGTTGCAGATTTTGGCCATTATTTCAGTTTCTTCAGCCACCACAATGGGATGTCCATCGGACTCGATCAATAGCAGCGCTTCGCAGTCGAGAGGCAACCCAATTTTGGCGTAATCCTCAACACATCGAATCGTCATACGATCCAAAAATTCAAGTGTGCACGGGATGATCCTCGCCGCGATAATCGCTGACACGGTTTCGGCAGCGGTATCCATCTTGGCAAACGTTGCCATCATGGTTTTTTTTGAGGCTGGTCGTGGTATCAATCGAAGCAGAACTTTGGTGATAACTCCCAGCGTCCCTTCCGAACCAACGAACATGTCCTTCAAAGAATATCCCGCCACGTCTTTAACACACTTGTTCCCCAACCACATAACCTCCCCGGTTGGCAATACCACTTCCAGCCCCATCACATAATTTCGCGTCACGCCATATTTCAAACCACGAAGTCCACCCGAATTTTCTGCCACATTTCCCCCTATTGTGGAAATTTTCATCGATCCCGGATCCGGCGGATAGAACAATCCATGGGCGAGTGCGGCATCGGCAATGGCCAATGTTGTGACTCCGGGCTCCGTCAACAACGTTAAATTCGCAGGATCCGTTTCCAGAATTTTATCCATTTTAACTGTGCAAAGGACAATGCACCCAGGAACAGGAACGCTTCCTCCGCTCAACCCGGTTCCCGAGCCTCGTGTGACAACCGGAATCAATTTGTCATTAGCAAACCGAAGGATTTTTGAGACTTGTTCAGTCGACTGGGGAAACACGACGCACAATGGCAGCTGTTGTATCGCGGCCGTGCCATCAAAAGAGTAGGGGATAATATCTTCCTGGGAAGAGACCAGGCAGGCATCCCCTACGATTGCTTCGAGTTCCCGGAGAAAATTAGCGTTCGCAGCCAAAGGGTCAGGCATTCGAGTCATTCATAAAATTAACCTGCTCAAAGTTCCGAGCTGCAAGCATTAAGAAGAAGTTTCGAAGAATCAGAAGCATGCCCTGAGGAGCGGCTAGGGTAAAGTTCCGCAATTATGTAGAGGTATCTCTGTTGGCAATTCGCATACATGTGTCTAACCTAGGATGATCGAAACCTTACCCGTAAAGGCTTCCAAAACAATCTATGGATACTGACATTTTTCTCCCTAACGAACCGATTAAGGTACTGCTGGTCGACGATGACGAAAATGCGCAACTTCTGACCACACGTCTCTTGTCGAAAGTCCAGGGAAAGAAATTCAAGGTGGACTGCGAAAGCAGTTACGAGGAAGGACTCGAAGTCATTCGCCGTAAACAACACGACGTCTACCTGCTGGATTACCGCCTCGGTGCCCGGACCGGCCTCGAATTACTCAAGGAAGCGGTTTCTGCCGGAGTAAAAGCCCCGCTGATCTTACTGACTGCGGCGACGGATCCTAAAGTCGATTTGGAAGCAACGCGTTTCGGCGCCACTGATTTCCTTCTCAAAGACCGCCTCGACTCGGTCACACTCGAGCGCTCCATTCGCTATGCCCTCCAACATTTTGCCACCTTGCGAGCCTTGGAGAAAAGTCATGAACGCTTCCGCCTCCTTTTCGAACGAAGTATGGACGCCATCCTGATTTCGGACGACAGCGGAAACTTTTTGGAGGTGAATTCTGCTGCCTGCGAATTACTGGGATACAAAAAAGAAGAACTGCTCGCCAAAAACTTAAAATCGCTGATTGCGGTTCCATCCGGCAACATTGCGAAAATGGAGAACCAGGGATACGGGGAACTTACTTTTGAAACCAAAGATGGAGAACGTAGATTCGCAGAATTTTCCGCCTGCCGGTTTGCACACAATTTGAACCTCTGTATTTTACGCGATATTACCGAACGCCGTAATTTGGAACGCGAAATCCAGGAAATCAGCGAACGGGAACAGCGAAGACTCGGCCAGGATTTACACGACGGGCTTGGGCAGACACTCACAGGAATTGGATTTTTGACCAAGGTTTTGCAACAAAAACTGGCCACAAAGGAGCTGGAGGAAGCCAACGACGCATCCAACCTCGTCAAACTCATGAGCGAAGCGCTTTTGCAAACTCGCGAACTGGCCCGCGGACTGTGTCCTGTTGTTCTGGAAATGAACGATCTACACGCGGCTTTGCAGCAGTTATCAGTCAATCTGGAAAAAATATTTGGAGTTTCTGCCACTGTTGAATTTGATTCAGGAATTAAAATCAAAGACAATAACGTAGCCATCCATCTCTATAGAATCGCCCAGGAAGCCACCACCAATGCCATCAAGCATGGGAAAGCCGCAAAAGTAAATATCAGCCTGCTGAAGTCCTCTGGAGGCACGACGTTGAAAATCAGCGACAATGGCTGCGGTCTCCCCGAGGCCAAACTCAAGAACAAGGGAATGGGACTTCGCGTTATGGCTCACCGGGCAAGAATGATCGGCGCAAATTTGAGTATCGATCCAAATAAGGGTTGCGGCACGGTTGTTACCTGCGTCCTGAACAAGAGTGGAGCCCACGGACCTGCTGCTCCGACGGACAAAAGCGCCAAAAGAGAGACTCCGGCGGCTACCGCCAAGGCCAGGAAAACAGAATCACGTTCATCTAAATTGGAATCCATTCCCTGAAGCAGAACTTTGCCAATTCATGAAAAAGCCTCGTAGATGGGCAGTTTTTTAAAAAGGGGATTGGCAAACAACTTGAGATTCTCTGGCGGGGGCTTATAAATTGGGCTCATGAAGCTTTCACTGCTGCTCTTGCTGGGAATCATCATTACCTCAGGCTGCGCTCAAACATCCCGAAGCGGTCGTTCAATATCGCTTTTTGATGGGAAGACTTTTAACGGTTGGGAAGGAGAAACCCAAACGATCTGGAAAATACGGGAAGGAGCCATTGTTGGAGGAAGCCTTGCCGCAAAAACTCCGCACAACGAGTTCATTAAAACCACCCGCCCCTACACGAACTTTGTTCTGGAACTTAAATTCAAGCTGGTGGGAACAGAAGGCTTCGTCAATGGCGGTGTTCAGTTCCGCAGTATTAAATCGACCAAACCAGCTTATGAAATGATCGGGTATCAGGCCGACATGGGAGAAGGTTGGTGGGGATGTCTCTATGACGAATCACGACGCGATAAAGTGTTGCAACGACCGGATCCTGTTGCCGTGGACAAGGTTTTGCACAGACAGGAGTGGAATGATTACAGGGTTCGCTGTGAAGGAAACCGCATTCGAATCTGGTTAAATGGTCTGATGACTGTGGACTACCTTGAACCCGATCCCACAATTGCAGGTTCCGGGCTGCTCGGCCTCCAAGTCCACGGCGGTGGACAAACCGAAGCCTGGTATAAAGACATTCGAATCACTCCTCTGCCGTAAGAGCTGAGCTATTGGAGATAACTTATTGGCTATGCCTTCCCATCCTGCAGGCTGAGGAAATGGGTCGAAGCAGCTTCCCAGCTTGCATTCAGGCGCCCCAGGGTTTCTTCAAGCTCCATTAGCTCTCTGTTGATTTGGGAGGCGGCTCCACCTTTAGCGTAGGTCTCAGGATTTTCCAGCTCTGCAGTTAATTCCAAACGCCGCTTCTCCAGCAGAGCGATTTCTTTTTCCAGCTTGTCTACCTGGCTTTTTTTATCTCTCAGCTCCTTTGCTTTCGCCTGCCGTTGTTCTGCTTCCTCACGTTTGGCTTCCTTGTTGGGAGAAGGTTGGGGCAATGAAGTCTTAACGGCCGCAACTATTTTAGCGGCCGGCTTTCCCACATTCGTGGAAGTCAATGCGGCGCGTGCCGAGGTCGCGGCGGTTTTATCCAGGTAATATTGGTAATCCCCTTTGTAGTGAGTCAACCGCCCCGCATTAACGTGAACAACATGGTTGCCCAGCTTGCGGATGAAATAAACATCGTGACTAATGAATACCAGAGTCCCCTTGAATTGATGCAAGGCGTCGATAAGGGCATCGATGCTGGACATGTCGAGGTGAGTGGTCGGTTCGTCCATCAAAAGCAGATTCGGCGGATCCATGAGCAGTTTTACCAACGCCAACCGGCTTTTCTCTCCACCGCTCAAAACGCTGACTCGCTTAAATACATCGTCGCCGCGAAAGAGAAAGCAACCCAGGACAGTTCGAACAAATTGTTCAGTGACGCGTTGCGGTGTATCCAGGCCTTCTTCCAGGACTGTCCTCCCCGGCTTTAGCATTTCCACTCGGTGCTGAGAGTAATATCCCAACTTGGCATTATGACCCAGCTCCCGATTGCCTCCCTGGATTTCCAGGATTCCTGCGAGTATTTTCAGCAGGGTCGATTTACCGGCCCCGTTGGGGCCCACCAGAACGATGCGCTGATCCCTTTCGGCTTCAAAATCCATTCCCTGGTAAATGACATTTTCCCCATACGCGAAATCCACCTTCTCCAACTTGATTACTTTGAGGCCTGAACGAATTGGCTGAGGAAATTCAAAATGGATTTTTTTCAGGTCAGAGACCGGAGCCTCGATTTTTTCCATTCGCTCAATCTGCTTGAGTTTGCTTTGGGCCTGGCTCGCTTTGCTCGCCTTTGCCCTGAAGCGATCCGCGAACTCCTGCAAATGGGCAATTTCTTTTTGCTGGTTTTTATAAGCTGCTAATAATTGCTCTTCCTGCGCCGCCCGCTGGAGCAGGTAGTCGTCATAATTTCCCCGGTAACGAATCAGCGATCCGCTCCTTATTTCCACAATCCATTTTACGAGGTTATTCAGGAATTCGCGGTCATGGGAAATCATGAGGATCGCGCCCGGATAATTATCCAGGTAATCCTGGAACCATTGCAATGATTCCAGGTCAAGATGGTTTGTCGGTTCATCGAGAATCAGCAAATCGGGCTCCTGGACCAGCAAGCGCGCCAGGTGAGCGCGCATAATCCATCCCCCGCTCATTTCCCGGGCAAGGCGGTTGAAGTCCTTTTCGCGAAAACTCAGGCCGGCGAGAATCTGCTTCGCCTTGGGCTCCAGCTGATAGCCGCCCAATTCGTTAAAACGATCCTGGATGATATGGAAGTCGTGTTCCTCATCGGCTGTTGCCAGGCCGTTCTCGTGAGCCGTAATCTTTCGGCGGAGTTCGTGCATCTCGGGCGTAACCGCCGTGGCAATTTCCAAAACGGTCTCGTCGCCGACAGGCGCACTTTCCTGGGGCAGGTAACCCACCGTTGTCCCGCGCTCGAAATTGATCAGGCCCGTGTCTGGCTCGTTAAGCCTTAAAAGCAGCGAGAAAAAGGTTGTTTTCCCGGCGCCGTTTGGGCCGACCAGCCCGATTCTGTCGCCACGATTGACCTGCAGCGATACATCCTCAAACAAGGTGCGCCCGCCAAATGTTTTACTTACTCCTGATATTGTCAGCATAGTTCTCTCATCGAACCGGTAACTTATTACAAAAATAGGAACATAAGAGAACTGAATTTTTAAGCAGCACGAGTCGTTGGTTTTGCCTTGTTGGAATACACCGGGTTACGCATCCTCTATGAAATGCCTGAAAGAATGGTGTCAGGAGTGCTGACAAAACCGGACACAGCGTTGGAAATGACGCTGAGGCCATCGCTGTTTTCAGATTTTACCGGGCAACTAAAAGTCAAGGAACGGCTGGAAATCGCCGTGGAAGCAGCCAGGCAACGAAAAGAAGCCCTCGACCACATCCTGCTCTCTGGCCCTCCCGGCCTGGGCAAAACAACGCTCGCCAATATTTTAGCCAAGGCCATGGGTGGCACTTTAAAAAGCACCAGCGGCCCAACCATCGAAAAAGCCGCCGACCTCGCTGGTTTGTTGACCAACCTTGAAGAAGGCGACGTCCTCTTCATCGATGAGATCCATCGCCTTCAAAAAACCATCGAAGAGTACCTCTACCCCGCGATGGAAGACTTCAAACTGGATATTATCATCGACCAGGGCCCCAATGCCAGAAGTGTCAGACTCAGTCTCCCTCGCTTTACTTTAATTGGAGCCACCACCCGAAGTGGCCTTCTCAGTTCGCCATTGTTAACCCGCTTTCCGATTCGCGAACGAGTGGACTATTATACTGCAGAACAGCTGCAAAAAATCGTCGTTCGGGCCAGCAATCTCCTGGGAATCACCATAGAAGAGCAGGGAGCTGCTGAAATTGCTCGCAGAAGCCGGGGAACTCCTCGCATTGCCAATAACCTCCTGAGGCGGGTGCGGGATTACGCCCAGGTCCGGGGTGATGGACGCATTACCTCTTCCATTGCTGACCTCGCCCTCGCCATGCTGGAGATTGATGAAAACGGCCTGGATGAAATGGATAAACGAATTTTGGAAGCAATTATTGTAAAATTCGGGGGAGGGCCCGTAGGAGTTTCTTCCCTGGCAGTTGCGGTGGGTGAAGAACCGGACACCCTCGAAGAGGTCTACGAACCCTACCTGATCATGGAAGGTTACTTGAACAGGACTCCCCAAGGCCGGATCGCCACCGAAAAAAGTTATAAAAAACTTGGTCTGACACGTCCAACAGGGAACCAGGGCGGTTTGTTCAACTAGATTGCCTGGGCGAAAAAAGACTGACATTTCTTTCAGGATAGCGTTAAGTCACCCCGTTTTATGCCGAAGCGAGCAGACATACATTCCGTCCTTATCATCGGGGCTGGCCCCATCATTATTGGCCAGGCCTGCGAATTCGACTATTCCGGGACCCAGGCCTGCAAGGCCTTGCGCGAAGAAGGCTACCGGATCGTGCTGGTGAATTCGAACCCGGCAACGATCATGACCGATCCCGAGTTTGCTGATCGAACTTATATCGAACCCATAACTCCGGAGTGCGTGGAAAAAATTATCGCACGCGAAGTGGAGGAGTTGAAGAAAATGGGAGTTGACGGCAAGCTCGTCCTGCTGCCGACCCTGGGAGGGCAAACCGCTTTGAACACAGCCATGGCTTTGCATCGCAGGGGCACCCTCGAAAAATACGGAATCGAAATGATCGGGGCGAACGCCCGAGCCATTGAACGGGGGGAAGACCGCCAGATTTTTAAAGACCTGATGATCAAGATCGGTCTCGATGTTCCGGTCAGTGGCACAGCGCACAACCTGGAAGAAGCCTGGGCGGTGGCAGATCGCATTGGCCGGTTCCCGTTGATCATTCGTCCTGCATATACCCTGGGAGGCACCGGAGGGGGTATAGCCTACAACAGAGATGAATTTGAGGTCATTGCCAAACGGGGTTGCGAACTCTCCCCAGTTTCCGAAATCCTGGTGGAGGAATCTCTACTTGGCTGGAAGGAATATGAAATGGAGGTCATGCGAGACAAGGCCGATAATTGCGTGATCATTTGCTCCATCGAGAACTTTGACCCCATGGGCGTGCACACAGGCGATTCCATCACCGTGGCGCCTATCCAGACATTGACTGACAAGGAGTACCAAATCATGCGCGATGCTTCTTTCGCGGTGATTCGTGAAATCGGGGTGGAAACTGGCGGTTCCAATATCCAATTTGGGGTCAATCCAGAAAATGGGCGCATGGTCATTATTGAGATGAATCCTCGCGTCTCCCGCTCGTCAGCTCTCGCCTCAAAGGCAACTGGTTTTCCGATTGCCAAGATTGCTGCGAAACTGGCCATCGGTTATCTCCTCGACGAAATCAAAAATGATCTCACCCGCGAAACACCCGCAAGGTTTGAGCCCACTATTGACTCCGGCGTACCCAAAATACCGCGCTTTGCTTTCGAACAATTTCCACAGTCGGACCCAACTTTGAATACCCAAATGAAGTCCGTGGGTGAAGCCATGGCCATCGGCCGCACTTTTAAAGAGTCTTTGCAGAAGTGTCTGCGATCTCTTGAAATTGGCCGGAGCGGACTTGGAGGCGATGGTAAAGCCTGGCGTATCGGCACGGATATCTATGAGGATCGGGCCATACTGCCCCGTGATCTCATTGCCCAAAAATTAAGCATTCCCAACGCAGAACGCATTTTTTTCATCAGACATGCACTTCGTGCCGGTTTCAGTGTCGATGAAATCTTCAACCTAAGCAAAATTGACCCCTGGTTTTTGATTCAGCTCAAGGAAATCGTCGATTTTGAGGAACTGCTGGCAGCAGAAAAAACTAAGCGAGACTGAGCTTTACTAATTTCTCTCCGTGATTTTAAACCGTCATAATAGAACGCTTTTCACCAGTATCCTGCTGTCCGCGTTTTTGCTTGGGTATTTCACTTCGCTGAATACTGTTTATGTAATGGTCCTCGCAGTGTGCGGAAATTTTATCATTCTCCCCCTTATTTGGCAGGCCATCGAAATGCGCCGAGATCGCCCGAAATAACCCTTTCGCTATCTGGTTTGGATAGTTCTAATGCCGGTTGAGCCGAGAGCTCAGCCCTTTGGAGACGGCGCCGGAATGTTTGTTTTTTCGAGTGTCTTGTCTATCTGCTGGACCAGCTTTTCCGGCTTCACATCGTCGCCGAGCGCGGCAATAACTTTGTCAGCACATTCCACTCCGACTTGATTTGCGATTTTTTGGAGCAGGCCGATCATTTTCGTGTTTTCTTGTTCTGACAGCAGATTAATTTGCAAATCAAGGTGGGATCTTCTCTCGCTTATTTTTGCCTGCCTGTTTTGTGAGATCATGATAAATGCAGACAGAAAAATAGCTTCCAGGGACACAATTAGAGTCAGCAACTGGAACGGATAAGGATCAAAATGAACTTTTGGCGAGAAAATCGTGTTGCCTCCAATCCAGATTCCAAACCAGATGCCGTGAAGCACCACAAAAAAACTCGAACCGCAAAAGTTGGCCACTTTGTCAGCTAACTTGTCCGCAAATGTAGCGGTTGACCGAGTGTCTTCCTCCAACCGAATAATCGTATCGATGTTTTTTTGCGTCAGCTCATCGACTCTATTCAAGCCCCTTCCCGACAGTTCGCCCTTCCGCTTCATTTGAGAACTATCTTTTTATCCCCGAGAAGCCGAAATCAGGTTTCCCCCGTCAGAAAACCCGACAAACAACCAAGGGTTTGCCGCACAAAACACACACCTAAGCCAGATTCACAGGGTCTACATCGATAGTGCAACTGACCTCTTCCGGGAATTTAAAACCCACCAGGAATTCCGCCATTTTGTGGCTCAGCCGCACCATGTGCCGGGTTCGAAGCATGATCTGAAAACGATAGAACGTTTCGGCTCTGGCCAACGGTGCGGCGGCCGGTCCCGCAATAATTAAATCGTCCAGATCTTTTAACGCTTCTTCAATGGCTTTGCGCAGGTGTTCTGCGGTGAATTGCACTTTCTCCTCATTCCTGCCTTTCAACGTCACTAGGGCCACGCGGCTGATTGGGGGATATTTCAACTGTTCTCGGAAATCGATTTCCTGCTCATAAAATCCCACAAAATCGTGCCGTCTCGCATACTGGATGGACGGATGAAATGGAGTGAAAGACTGCACAAACACTTCACCCTCGACGTCCCCTCTGCCCGCCCTCCCGGCCACCTGGGTCAACAGTTGAAAGGTTCTTTCGCCTGCTCGGAAATCAGGAATGTGCAGGCTTAGATCCGCGTGGATAATCCCCACCAGGGTCACGTTCGGGAAGTGCAATCCCTTGGCGATCATCTGAGTCCCCACCAGGATATCAATTTTCCCTGTTCGGAAATCCCCCAGG
Source organism: Verrucomicrobiales bacterium (assembly GCA_028293375.1). Classification (GTDB taxonomy): domain Bacteria; phylum Verrucomicrobiota; class Verrucomicrobiia; order Limisphaerales; family JAQGOY01; genus JAQGOY01. The sequence goes on from JAQGOY010000268.1 coordinate 51,642, forward strand.
ATGCGGCGGTAGTCGTCCTTCCGTTTAAGCGAATCCGAATCCATGCGACATATCCTGGCCTTCGGGAACAGGTGACCTAATGTCGATTCCACCTTCTCAGTTCCCAACCCTGAATACCGAATTCCAGGATTCCGACATTTGGGGTCCGGGCAAACTGCGGGGGCTTTGGTGTCAAAACCGCACACGTGGCAACACAACTTTTGAATTGCCCGATGGTAGGTAAGCGAGACGCTGCAATTGGGGCACTGCGCCACGTAGCCGCATAAATTGCACTGAAGGGATGTGGCAAACCCCCGTCGGTTTAAAAACAGCATCACTTGTTCTTTCTTTTCCAGTCGTTGAAGAATCGCTTCCTTCAATTGATGAGAAAAAATGGGAGGCCCTTTTTCCTGCCGGGCCGCCTGTCGCATATCGACCACGCGCACAATTGGCATTCGCTTATCGTCCGCCCGCGAAGGCATCTCTAATAGCGAGTATTTTTTCTTCTGGACGTTGTAAAAGCTTTCCATCGAGGGCGTCGCGGAGCCGAGGACTACGACCGCTCCCTCCATTTTTCCACGGACAACAGCCACATCCCGCGCATGGTAGCGAGGTGCTTCTTCCTGTTTGTAACTGTGCTCATGCTCCTCATCCACAATGATCAGGCCCAGTGGATCAATCGGAGCGAAAATCGCAGACCTGGCGCCAATCACTATTCGAGCTCTTCCCTGCCTGATCTTGTGCCATTCGTCATGCCTTTCGCCGGATGAGAGGTGACTGTGCAGGACAGCCACAAGAGTTCGAACAGGTCCTGAAGAAAAACGCGCTTTAAAGCGTTCCACAGTCTGAGGTGTCAGCGAAATTTCAGGAACCAGGACGATTGCCCCCTTTCCCTGCTGCAAAGTATGAGAGAGTGCCTGGAGATACACTTCGGTCTTCCCACTGCCGGTAACACCGTGCAATAAAAAAGTTCGGTGAGTAACATCGTCCGGTTTCGCACTTTTTAAGTTTTCTGCCGGATTTGCCGAAAGCTGCTGCGGCGCATCCAATGCCGCGATAATTTGCTTTAGCGCAAGCGCCTGTTCTGAGTTTAATTCCAGGGACTTGGTGGGCAGGATAATTTCGTCCGCGTAGGGGTCGCGTTCCGAGATTTCCTGGCCGATGGTGACCATTCCCTTGTCTTCCAACCGCCTTACTGTTTCTCCCGTTGTTTCGGCTGCTTCCAGTAATTCCTGCAAAGGGTATTGGGGCCGGTCTCGAAGCAAATCCAGGATTTGCTGCTGCCGTTTTGTGATCTTGGGCAGGAGGGACGGAGCCGGAAGCAATCGAACCATCAGCCGTTCGCGCCAGCCGTCCTTTTCTTTCCGCACTGATTCTGGAAGAACACTTTTCAACGCTATCTCCGGTGCGCAGCAATAGTACTCGCCAATCCAGCGCGCCAGTGCCAGGACTTTTGGCGTCACCAGGGATTGTTTTCCGATTACTCTTACGATGGAACGAAGGTTTGTATGAGTCGACTCCTCCACCAGGGCAGTCACGCACCCCATTACCTCGCGCGATCCAAAAGGAACCTTTACCCTTGTCCCAATTTCAATTTCCCCAAGAAGGGGAGGAGGCACGAGATAATCAAACTCCTTTCGAAGCGCGATTTCCAGAGTAACGCGGGCAATCATTAAAAGATTTGTTTCACCCTGTTGTTCTCGGCCTGCTAAAAGGACAATTTCTCGGCAAACGTCTTTAGACTCCGACTCGGGTACCGGGCCATGATGCGGCGCAGCGAAAGCGGATTGCTCTCTGGCCCGTTGACTCCGAACTCGGTTGTGACAGCTGTGGAATATCCCGCTTCCCGAACAATATCCCGAAGCGGTTCGTTCCAATCACCATAAGGAAAACAAAAATGAGCTATCGATATTTGAAACATATCTTCCAGCCGTTTCTTGCTGCCACTGATTTCTTCCTGGGCGTCACGCAGGCTGAGTCGGCTAAGATGGGGATGCGTGCACGAATGGGATCCAATTTCGTTTCCAGACTGCAACCACTCTTTTATTTGTTCATGACTCATCAAGGGCTCTGCCTTTTCACCGACCTTTAAATCCCAGGCATTTGCCTTTCCGATCAAGTCCGCAACAACGTATTGAATAGCTTGAAATCTATATTTCTGAAGAAGTGGCAAGGCGTATTCGAGGACATTGAGAAATCCATCATCGAAAGTGAGGATGATTCGTCGATTATTCAATTGCGGCTGTTCCAGATTTTCTGAAAAGGGAACCGTTCTGTACCCAGCCAGGCTGAGTTCCTTTAATTGGTTCTCAAACAAACTCGCGCTGAGGTAAAGCCCTTTCAACCTTGCGCCAAAAGGTCGCGGCCCGATCTTATGATACATAAGAATCGGCAGCCCTGCGTCGAACAAGGGAGCAAACGGGGCAAGCTGAGAGTAGTATTTTGGGACTTTTTGTGCCATGGAACCATTGACGAAGGGAGGGTAAACCCCGGCCGGGCTCATGACAAGCAGCAGAAAATTCTTGCCCCACTTCTCCTGGCGGCGTTGACTCTATGAAAATGGAAAGTTTTCTAAAGAAACTGTTCGGGTCCAAAAAAGTCTCTGACGAGGGGTTTGTTGCCTCAGCAGCGCTTGCCCCGGAGACACCCGAACAAACCGCAGCCAAAAAAATCATGGCTGAAGCCCAGTCCCTGTTCGACTCCGGAAACGGCGCCGAAGCCCTCAAGGTCACCCAGAAAGCTGCTGCTGCCGTAGTGGATCTGCCAGGTCTCTATTTTCTTCAGGGCCTCTGTCTCGACAAGGTGGGACGGCATGTGGAAGCCGTCGCCGCTTTCCGAACTGAACTGGCTTTTCGTCAGGATCACGAAGGCGCGAAAGCATGGGAAGCCGCATTGTCGAAAGCACTTTCAAAACCTGTCGTTGCCAGAATACCCACTTCTGAACGCCCCTTCCACACGAGTTTACCGCAGGATACTCTCCAGCAAATTCAACAATCCCTTCATAATTATCATTATCGAGGGATCCCAATGTTGAAAAATCCATTCGACGTCGCTCTCTACCCCATGTTGATTTGGAAGACTAAACCCCGAACAATCATTGAAATCGGTTCAAAATCCGGAGGCAGCGGCCTTTGGTTTGGAGATGTCGTCCAGAACTTTGGATTGGA
>JAQGOY010000023.1 GCA_028293375.1 Verrucomicrobiales bacterium
ACTGGCGCAACGGATGGCAGCGAAGAAACCCGCGGCGCCACCTCCAACCACAAGAAAACGTATATCGGACACAGCGAAGATAGTAACAATGGAGTGGCCTGTGTCTTCAAGAAGTAACCCTCTGATCCATTTAGCTATTGATTGTTAATAGTGGCGCAAATAAACAAACAATCTCCTTTACAAAAATGCCATTTTCAAGTTACAAAATCATGAAACACATGAAAACAGCCAAAGCAGCAGCGTTCTGCGCCCTAATCTCAACGGTTTTAACAACTTCAACACGAGCCGCCGTCCTTGCGAACTACGCAATTGGTACGCCCGGACAGGAAACAACGGCTGAAACCGGTGCTCCCTATGCGGCTACGACTACCGCCCAATTTGTAACCGCAACCCCGATTGCAGATACAGCGGGCACAATCGGCCTTGAGTGTAGCAGTGCAGCGACTACACCTGCAAACGCGCCCTTTCTTAGAATTGACCCGCAAGGAAATTCGGCAAGTGCAGCGGTCGCCATATCCGGAAACAAATACTTTACATTTACCGTGGCACCCACTCCTGGACATTTTTTGGCCCTGAGTTCGCTGACGTTCAATGGGACGCGCGGCGGTGGCGGCACTCCACGAGGCTATGTTGTTCGTAGCAGTGTTGACAATTTTGGCGCCGATTTATCCGGAGGGGATTTCAATACAGCTCGTCCAACCTACACTGCGGTGACCGTGGATTTGAGCGGAGCCGCTTATCAGAATCTTAGCACCATAACGTTTCGCATTTATGTTTACTCCCCCGGCGCTGGCTCCTCAGTGGACTTCGATGATTTTGTAGTGAATGGAACTGCCCCTGCCGTTCCAGATACAAACATTTATTCGCCGAACGCTGTTGGATATGTCAATCTGGCATTAACTCCTGGGTTTAAGTTGATTTCAAACCCTTTGAATTCAACCAACAACACAATTGGAAATTTGTTAGTTCTTCCCCGATTTTCTCAATTATTCAAGTGGAATGGCACTGGTTTTGATAGCGCCAACTTCACTGGAACTGGTTGGGATCATCCAGAATATACTTTAACTCCGGGAGAAGGTGCCTTCGTTAACGTTGCTTCGGCTACCAGTGTTACTTTTTTTGGTGAAGTCATGCAGGGTACGTTAAATAATAATCTACCTGTTGGATTTTCGATCCGAGGTTCCCAAGTCCCTCAATTGGTGGATGTCACTACAGCTGGTTTGACTGCAGCGCTGAAGCGCTTTGATCAAGTTTTTGATTGGGATGCCGCGAATCAAACTTACATCAGCTATTCTTTGACTGGTAATGGCTGGTCTCCTTCAACTCCAAATTTTGATGCCACGAAACCATTGTTCATCAGTTCCGCAAGTGGTGGCACTATGACACGTTCATTCTCCGTAAATCAATAATCCTAGAGTTGTATTAATCAGCACACTTAAAATTCCTTAAAGAGAAGCTGGTAATACCTTCAGCTCTGATTTCAGGCTCCCCTAAGCGCAATGGCGCAGGGGAGCTTTCTCATTGCGAATGGATCGTCCGATCTGTTAATGACCCGGCAGCATTGGAATTGAAGACATTGGGATCGATCGCTTTCTTCAGAAACTCAATACGCTCCAAGCAACCTCACACTTGAACTTCTTCAAACACGGAGCAAACTGATTAGGCATCATGGGACAGTATGGAAGCAAGTGGGATTTGGCCCCAAATAATTCGGCTAAACCCTTTTTACACTTCATCAGCAGCCGTCCTCGAAAAAACCATAAGGCAAAGATTTTTCAGAACATAACCGAACTGTTCCACGATGTGCCTTGGGTATATTTCGATTTATAGCCACCCAGAAGTTGTTTGACTCTGATGGCATGGTAAATCCGGATGGCGACAACAAACCGTCGTAACATCATTCCAGCCAGACGCGCGCCAGGCTTGGAACTTTATGCCTCCGTGCTGCACGGTGTTTGATCTCTGATTTTTGCCCTCGGATTCCGCCCGGGTTCATGAAGCGAAAGCTTGAACTTCTGTTATCCAGGCGCAGAATAGTGCGACACTATGGGAGCACAATGGAAGCAAGCGGGACGTGAAGCCAATGCCCAGAAAAAAGGGCAGGTTGTCGTCAAGTTAGTTCGGGAAATCATGGTTGCCGCCAAGCTCGGCGGGCCTGATCCCGATCTTAATCCCCGCCTGACTGCTGCCGTGGAAAAAGCCAAAAAGGCTTCTGTTTTTCGGGACACAATCGAGCGGGCAATCAGGAAAGGCGCCGGGCTGGATGAAGAAAAGGTCAACTTCGAAACCGTCATTTACGAAGGATTTGCTCCCCACAAAGTGCCAGTCATCGTCGAATGCCTGACAGATAACCGCAACCGCACAGCTCCTGAAATAAGAAACCTGTTCAAAACTGGAACTTTGGGTCAACCCGGAAGCGTGGGATTTTTCTTTAACCATCTAGGGGTGATCGAAGCAACCCATACTGACTTGAACCGGGATGCCGAGGGAGACGCCATAGAGGCCGGGGCCGAGGAAGTGGAAGAACTGGAAAAAGACGAAGTGGGCGAGGCACAAAAGGGAGCCAGGTTTCTAACCGAAATAAAACAACTGGACGCCGTCTCAAAAGGGCTCAAGGCAGCAGGCTGGAAGATTTCTGCGGCTGAGATGCGTTACCTCGCCAAGACGTATCCAGAACTGAGTGAGAGCCATAGGAAAGAGGTTACTGATTTTCTCAACGCATTGGATGACCACGACGACGTGCATCACGTTTATGCCGCAATGAAGTAAAGTCATGCGGAGTCCTATGGATCAAAGAAGGCTGAATCATCCGGATAGCCTGACGAGTGTATTTCTTCCTTTTGCCAATGCGAAAGCTTCAGGCCGTGCCAAGTTATAAATAAAATCTGGAGTTCGAGCGTCCAAGATTTCATCATGACAGTTATGTCCACGATTGAACGAACGATTACAGTGTCGTACCAGCAGCGGGTCTATTTTAGCCCGGATGTGTTCAATCCAGCAAATCCGGTGCTTAAAACGGTGATGGAGCCGTCCAAAAAAGGAAGGATCTCCAAAGTGCTGGTGATCGTGGATGAGGCCCTGGCGAAGGCACAGGCAGGGCTTATTTCATCTATCGAGGCTTATTTCGCGGCCTACCCGGAATCGTTAAAGCTGGTGGCTATCCCGATGATCATCGAAGGCGGGGAGAGATCGAAAAACTCTTATTTTCACGTTTCGGAGATTCAGTCTGAGGTGGATCGATATCATATAGACCGGCATTCCTATATTATTGCAGTGGGTGGCGGGGCTTTGCTGGATGTGGTGGGGCTGGCTGCGGCCACGGCGCACCGGGGAGTAAGACACATCCGAATCCCGACGACGACTTTGAGCCAGGATGATTCCGGGGTGGGGGTGAAAAATGGAATCAATGCGTTCGGCAAGAAAAATTTCATAGGGACCTTTGCGCCGCCTTATGCGGTGGTGAATGATTTTAAATTGCTGGAATCCCTTCCGCCGCGGGAAAAGAGGGCTGGGTATATCGAGGCAGTGAAGGTGGCGTTGATACGCGATAAAGCTTTTTTTGAGCGGATTGAAAGTGAAGCGGAAGCATTGGCTCGATTTGAGCCTGCTGCGATGCAGCACCTGATTCATCGCTCTGCGGAACTGCATTTAAATCATATCGCCAGTTCCGGGGATCCTTTTGAATTTGGTTCGGCACGACCCCTCGACTTTGGACACTGGGCCGCGCACAAACTGGAACAACTTTCAGAATATAAAATTTCACATGGCGAGGCAGTAGCAGTGGGAATAGCGCTGGACATGGTTTATGCGCGGAACATAGGGATGATCGAATCACAGGCAGTCGAACGAGTACTGAACCTCCTTGAAAAACTGGGCTTTGACTTATTTGCCAACGAATTGTTGAATGTGGATACTCACAACGTTCCACTTATTTTGCGAGGGCTGGAAGAATTTCGGGAACATTTGGGTGGAGAATTAACCATTACCTTGCTGGAAGATATTGGCAGGGGAGTAGAGATCCATGAAATGAACAATCCGAAGGTATTAGCCGCTATCTATGAACTGCAACAGAGGCACTCCGGGGTGAACAAAACAATTATTTCGGCTTAGACCTTTTACGACTGAAAACAGGCTGACCTTGTTGTCGCGGAACGTTCGTCTCAAGATATTGCCATGAAACGGGTAGCGGTAATCAACGTGGTAGGGTTAACATCCCGGCAGGTGGGCACCCACTCACCGAACATTGAAGC
>JAQGOY010000040.1 GCA_028293375.1 Verrucomicrobiales bacterium
ATCCTGATAATGGGTGCGACCGATTTTGATGACGGGAAAATATTTATCGGCTTTTTTAACCAGCTCTGCATGCAAGCGCCTCAATGCAGGAAGGAGATCTTGTTTCAAGGCAATCGAAGCCGAGATATGCAGTGCGGTAGGTATGACATCGTTGCTGGACTGCCCATAGTTTACGTGATCATTGGCATGCACCGACTTGGAACTCTTCGATCCTGAAAGAATCTCGCAAGCTCGATGTGCCAGCACCTCATTCATGTTCATGTTGGTGGAGGTCCCCGAGCCAGTTTGAAATACATCGACCGGGAACTGATCCCTCCATTTCCCTTCCAGCACTTCATTCGCCGCGTGGATGATTCCCTCCGCTATTTGTGGCGAGATGTTCTTCAGGGAACCGTTGGCCTTCGCCGCATGCTTCTTGATGAGGGCTAAAGCCTGAATGAAGGAGAACGGCATTGGCTCGCCGCTGATGGGAAAATTCGAGATGGCCCTCGCCGTTTGAGCTCCGTAATAGGCGGATTCTGGCACATCCATCGGGCCAAACGAGTCTTCTTCCTGGCGCATAGGTACAATAAAAAGCGGCAGCCAAACAGTTCGGCTGCCGCGTGATGTCTTAGTCTCGATTAATCAACAAACCAAGCAAAAGCCCTACCCCCAGGGCGATTCCAATGGACTCGTACGGTCTTGCCCGCACATAACGATCCGTAGCCCGGGCAGATGCACAGGCTTTTGCTGTAACCTCATCGTAGGTTGCCTTGGTTGCCTCCCAGGCGGCGACAGTCGCATCGGTTGCTTTGTCGCTCCACGCTTTTCGTCCTACACCGAGATCCTCATAATTCAGGTCTTGCAGGTTATGCAGGACTTGTCCTGTTGCTTCAGATTCCATAAATTTCCTTTTTTATTTTATCCTCGGGCGGGTGATCAAAAGCCCCACCAAAAGCCCTGCTCCAACGGCAATTGCCATCGATACGTAGGGATTTGATGTGACAGTCTCATCCGCCTTTTGGACGGTCTTCGTTAATTTCCGATAGGATTTCTTGAATTGTTCCAGACCACTTTTTTTCTTTCGGGCGGCGCTCCAAAACTCTTTCCCATCGTCAATAAAAGCATCCAAATCGTCCCGGGTGGCAGAAATCTCAGCTTTGATTTGCTCTTTGCTTCGCATGGCGGTCCCCTATTTGCGCTTGATTAGGAAGCCGACAAGCAGCCCCACACCAAAAGCGATTCCCAACGAGGTATAGGGATTGTCGCGGATGGTTTGATCTGCGGCTTTGGCTCCGGCCACCGCTTTCTCCTGGGCCATTTGGTAGGCTGCCTGTGCCCGTTCCCAGGCCGCAGCGCCTGCTGCCTTGGCCTTCTCTACCGCTTCCTCTGTTGTTTCACGAATCTCATTTTGTGCGTCACGGGCGATTTTGCCTGCCTCACCGGTTAACTCTCTAGCTCTTGATTCCATAATGTTTCCTTCTGATTTTCTGTGTTTTTGTTATTTTTTTAATCTTCCGTCGATTTTGAAATAAGGAATCCGACCAGGAGACCGACTCCCAGTGCTATGCCGAGTGCGGCGTATGGATTTTCCCGAATCGAGCGGTCCGCGAGTTGTGAATACTCCGAGGTCTTGTCGGAGAGTGCTTCATATTTTGCTTTGGTGGCATTAAGCGCAGCCGATCCCACGTTTCTGGCTTTTTCTTTTAAGGATCGCGCAGATTCCCGAAGGTCTTCTGTTTTGTCCTGTACGATATCCGCAGCTTCATTTCTCATAACCATTCCTTTCTGGTTGCATTTTTTAAACGCTTTGTGAAAGCCCTATACAAAGAAGTAGATTAAACAAGGCGTGCCTGCTATCGGGGTATGCGCTATCCCGCAATTCAGTGCATGGCCTAAGAACAAGCGCACAATCTTGACTCTCTTCGACTGACTGGTAGGTTGATTGAAATATAAAGCCACAGAAAGTCGAAGGAACTGGCTCGCTGGCGAGCAACGGCTTCTGCGAAACACGCGTTAAATGAGAATACTAAGCCTTCTGGTAGCATTCATTGTTACCTTCGCCGCCCAGGGACAGGATACACCCCGCAGCACCGACCAAAACTCGACCAGGGTCGTTCTGAAGCCGTCTGCGGCCGACGTTAATACTCGCGCCAATATTGCCATTCTTGTCACTCGAATGATGGAGAGGAGTCATTATCTCCAGCATCCTTTCGATGCCGAGATGTCCGCCAAGGCATTTGATCGTTATTTGGACCTAATGGATCCCGGCCATCTTTATTTCACCCAGGCGGATCTGGAGGAGTTTGGAAAATATAAAGACCATCTTCACGAACAAATACTGAACAAAAGGGACCTTAAGCCTGCCTTTGACATGTTTCACCGCTTTCAGGAGCGGGTCGTCGAAAGAGTCGATTTTGCTAATGAGATATTGAAAAGCGAAAAATTTGAGTTCACTGGGAACGATCGTTACACCCTCAATCGGAAAAACGAACCGCCTCCCAAAGATCTCGCAGCTGCCAAAGAAATCTGGCGTCAACATCTTCGCTACGAAATGCTGCAGGAGCAACTGACTCTTCCCCAAGGCGATGTCGTGACATCGGCTTTAAGTCCTAATGGGGTCATCAAAGTAAACGGCCTCGAGGTTTCCAAGTCTGCCTCGATAAGCAAAACGAATACTTTCGGCGCTAAAAAAACTCCGCAGGAAATTATTAAAAGTCGTTATGCCCGTCTCCAGCGGACCATGAAGGAGTTCACTGATGAAGATGCTTTCGAGTTTTTCATGGTCGGTTTGACCCATGCCTATGACCCTCATTCGGATTACATGGGGAAAAGCCAGGTCGATAATTTCAACATCTCCATGAAGTTATCTCTTTTCGGGATTGGCGCGTTGCTCGGCTCAGAAGATGGCTATTGTGAAATCAAGGAATTGTACGAAGGCCCGGCCACCAAAAGCAAAATGATGAAGGTTAAAGACCGAATCGTTGCTGTCGCTCAGGCCGATAAAGAACCGGTCGATGTGGTTGACATGCCACTCACCAAAGTAGTTGAGCTCATTCGCGGCCCCAAAGGCTCCGAAGTTCGCCTAACCATTATTCCAGCCAACGCCCCGGACCCGTCCACTCGCCGGGTCGTGACTCTAATCCGGGACGAAATCAAACTGAGTGATCAGGAGGCAAAATCCAAAATAATAGAATTGCCGGACAGCCACGGAAAGACGACCCGGTTAGGCATTATCGACCTTCCTTCCTTTTACACCGATTGGGATAACAAATCGCAAGGGGGCAAATCAACTACCGTGGATGTAGCCAGATTGCTGGTGAAGCTCAAGAAGGAAAATGTAAATGGAATCATTTTGGACTTGCGCCATAATGGAGGCGGTTCTTTGGAAGAGGTAAAGACACTCACCGGCCTTTTTATCCGGAAAGGACCCGTGGTCCAAACCAAGGATTCGGGCGGTGAAATCAACATTCAATCCGATGAAGACTCGGAAACTCTTTACGACGGGCCCCTGATAGTTCTCACCAGTCGTTTCAGCGCTTCCGCCTCGGAGATCATGGCAGGTGCACTACAGGATTATGATCGTGCGCTGATTGTCGGAGATTCTTCCAGTTACGGGAAAGGCACTGTTCAATCCCTGATCCAACTGAGTCGCCCAATGAATGAGGTAGGCTTAAGCTACTCCTTTAACCCAGGCGCCTTGAAATTAACTATACAAAAGTTTTATCGCGCCGGCGGCGCCAGCACCCAACTCAAAGGTGTTATCCCTGATTTGATTCTGCCTTCCATGAACAACTACGCCGAAGTCGGCGAAGCTCATTCTGAAAATGCGCTGAAATGGGACACCATTCCAACCGCTAAATTGGACGATTACAAATTGGTGAAAGATTATGTTGCAGAGCTCCGCAGCCGCCTTGAAAAACGACTGCAGGAAGAAAAGGATTTTAAATATGTTCGCGAAGACATTGAACAATTCAAAAAATTGCTGGCAGACAAAAGCGTCAGCCTGAACCTCGAACAACGCCTGAAGGAAAAGAAGGAAGCTGAAGCTCGTCTCGAGGCCCGAAAAAAGGAAAGAGTCGAACGCAAGGACAACAATGAAAAGGTCTACGACATTACCCTGGCCATAGTCGATAAACCAGGCCTGCCCCCGGAGAACAAGACCAACGAAATCGCAGCTGCCGTGGCCAAATTACCGGATGATGCTGACGAGTCTGAAAAGCTGGCGGTGAAAGCCAATGCGGCGGATGTCAACATGGGTGAAGCAAAAAGAATCATGCTTGACTACATGGACTTGATTGCGAACCGCAGCATTACGACTACCAAAGTTACCAGGTAATCAACTTTAGCCCGAGTTTCACGGCCTGCTGGCTTCCCACCCGGAAACCAGTGGGTTTTGTTGTTTCCCTCCGGTGTCGTCCAGTAACGATTCCATTGTGGTTGCTAAATCAATTCCAGGATGACAGCAACAGATGCCGATCGTTTGTTTTCTATTGGAAGACCAAGGGCCGGTCGCAATCTTTAACGCTCCTCGCTTGAGCGAGCGCAGTGCAAGATTTTTTTTCGAAGGGTCAATACCTTTAAATTTAATGGTGGCCGCGTGCTCGATAGGCTTTCCCACCAGCAAATGATTGTCTGTTCTGATCTCTTCGGCGGTCAGGGCAGTATCGGGTTTCACAAAGAATTGTCCCGCCCGCATTTGCCAATCACCGAACTGAAACTTCCCGAATCGTTCCGCTATTTCCTGATTCCGTCCTCTTTCTTTTTTTGATCCGCCACTGGCGTAGCTAATGATCAATCTTCTCCTGAACAAATCCCAAAAATCGTTTTGCAGCCTGGGAACAAACACGTTTCGGGCTGACGCCGGTTTGCGATGGGAAAGAAACCAGGAAACCAGGGTATCGAGGGTTCTGTCGGGGTCGTACAGCCATTCCCAGCTATTATGACCCCATCCAGAAAGTTCGTCGTATCGCACTTTTGAATTCATCGGCTTTAATGCTTCCACAAGATATCTGGAATTTTCCACCGCCACCTGCTCGTCTTCGTCGCCATGAACACACCAGACAGGCATCTTCGCCAGTGCTGCCGCCATCCAGGCTTCTCCGCCACCGCAGATCGGAGCGATTGCCGCCCAATATTGCGGATAAAGCGCTCCGAGTCTCCAGGTTCCATATCCTCCCATGGATAATCCTGTTAAATAATGACGTTTCGAATCTATTTTGTATTCGCTTTTGACCGCCTTGATCGCCGCCCACAAATCGGCTTCAGCTGCACCGCGGTAAAACAAATCTCCCCGACAAAAGGGGCTGATGAAAATGACATCCTCGCGGAAGCCTCGAACTGGCATTTCAAAACATTGTTCCGGAATCATTTTTTCATCTGCATCAGTTCCATGCAGGGCTACAATCAGGGGATAATTTTTATCCGGCGTATAGGAAAGCGGAACCCACAAAGCGTAGCGCTGTTCTGAACCGTCGACCGGCGAGACGAATACCTTGTGGCAGTAACCTGTACCGAGCTTTTTCACGCGGCGGCTGGCAATGGCAGAGAAGTTTCTGGAATTCCGGCGGGTGGAATGGTGTCAGCGGGTTGCGTATGCAACAGATAAACATCAAGAATGGCCTTTACCCGCGCACCGCTTTCTCTGACCACATATTTCAACGAGAAGGGCAGGGAAGTCGCGTTCAACGAGAATCCCACCGCATCCATTCCTAGTGCTTTGCCAAGAAAAAGGGCTCTCGGCAAATGTTTGTCATCCGTGACAATGGTTATTTTGTTCTGATGAAACAGGTTTTTGGTTCGCCAAATCGAATCAAAGGTTCTCAGTCCGGAAGGGTCGAGTACCATGGCTTCGGCCGGAACCCCCAATTTTACCAGGCTTTGTCTCATCGATTCCGGCTCGTTGTATCCCAGGATGTTCGCACCTCCGCTTAGGATCAATTTCCCTGCCTTCCCATCGCGGTATAGCTTCGCAGCCGAGACCATTCGACTGTCAAAGGTAGGGTTGCGATTTCCAGTTCTCCGAAATTTTGGAGTTGTGCCCAGTACCAGGGCGTACTTCGTCGGCGGCACCTGGGCCGTATCGTGAAGGAGCAAGTCAGAAGTGGATTCGAGTATAAAGACGTTCGATCCCAAGACAATCAGGAGTAACAAGGAGAGAAAGATTACCCCGGCCAGCAGCCACTTTCTTTTTCGAGGTCCCATTGTTGAAGGGTTCGCCCGGCCACCTGGGTTCACTTGTTACGAACAATTTCTTTCTTTTCTTCCCGTTCGACTTCCAGCCTTTTTCTTTCGCTGGAAAGTTGCTTTTCTATTTTTTCATACTCCTCGTATTGGCCGGCAATCATCGCCTTCTCCATCTCTTTTTTCAGCAGGAGCTCTTTTTCGGCGACCTTTGCGGAATAGATGGAATCGATCTCAGCTAATTCCTTCTTTTGTTTTGCTGACAGCTTTTTGGCCGGGCCGTTCTTGCTGTTTAACCTCTCCATTGCCAGTTCGTAGGAAGATTTCATAATTTGTTAATGGCTGTGACCATGGTCGTCTGGCTTCGCGCCTTCTTTTTTCTTTTTCCATGGCATGTCAGGAAATTTTTCCGGAATTTTCACAGGGGCAGGGGCCGGTTTTGCGATCGCCAGCTCATCTACTTCCTCTTTCTTCACTGGGGCGGACATGTTCGCCTTCCAATCAGCGATCCGCGCTTGAAGC
>JAQGOY010000043.1 GCA_028293375.1 Verrucomicrobiales bacterium
GCGGAGGTCGCCCCAGCGGTCCTCTCTCATTCCTCAAAGTCTATGAACAGGTCGCCAACGTCGTGAAGTCCGGCGGTAAAACCCGTCGCGCTGCCAAGATGAATACCCTCCGTGACTGGCATGGCGATATCGAGGAATTTATCGATGCCAAGCAGAAGGAAGAAAAGAAAGCATGGGCTCTCATCGAACAGGGGTATGACGGTTCTTACAATGGCGATGCCTATGGCAGCGTGATGTACCAGAACGAAAACCTCTCCGTCCGCGTGAGTGACGATTTCATGAACGCCGCCCTTGAAGGCCGCGAATGGTGGACCATGACCGTCAAAGGCGACCGCAAGCTGGAAAAGAAGGACGCCGCCAAACTCCTCCGCAAAATTGCCGAAGGCACCTATATCTGCGGAGACCCCGGCCTCCAATACGATGGAGCCATTCAAAAATGGCATACTTGCAAAGGAACCGAGCCCATCCACTCGACCAACCCTTGCTCGGAATACGTTTTCCTGAACAACACCGCCTGCAATCTCGCCTCTTTGAACCTCATGAAGTTCAAGCGCGAAGATGGCGTGTTTGATATCGAACGATTCAAAGCAGCAGTTCGCATTTACATTACCGCCCAGGAAATCCTGGTCGATAACGCCAGCTATCCTACCGAACAAATCGCTGAGAACTCTCACATTTTCCGCACCCTCGGCCTCGGTTTCGCCAACCTCGGTTCCTTGATCATGAGCTACGGTTTCCCTTATGATTCCGACCAGGGCCGCGCTCTCGCCGGCGCCATCACCTCCATCATGACCGGTCACGCTTATGAGCAGTCCGCTCAGATCGCCTCCGTCATCGGAGCTTTCAAGGGCTATCATGATTCCCGTTGCGCTGGCGTAAAGAAAACCGTTGCCAAAGACAATGTCGAATCCACCCTTGGCGTCATTCGCCAGCATCGCGATGCCGTCAACGCCATTCAGCCCAGCTCTGAATTCACTTACCTGAAGGACGAAGCCCGCCATACCTGGGACCGCGCACTCGCCATCGGTGAAAAGCACGGCTACCGCAACGCACAAGTCACCGTCCTTGCTCCTACCGGCACCATCGCTTTCCTCATGGACTGCGATACCACCGGCGTCGAACCCGACATCGCTCTCGTCAAATACAAACTCCTTGCTGGCGGCGGAATGTTGAAAATCGTCAACCGCACCGTTCCAGAAGCCCTTCGCCGACTCGGCTATTCCCCATCCGAAACGGATTCCATCGTCGCTCATATTGAAAAGCACGACACCATTGAAGACGTCGAAGAAGGTGGCGTAATCATTACTTCCGGGTTGAAAGCTCAACACCTCGATGTTTTTGATTGCGCCTTCAAAGCTTACAAAGGCAAGCGCAGCATCAGCTACATGGCTCACTTGAAAATGATGGGCGCGGCCCAGCCATTCATCAGTGGCGCCATCTCCAAAACGGTCAACCTGCCCAACAATTGCTCTGTCGAAGACATCCAGGACGCCTACGTTCAGGCTTGGAAGATGGGCCTCAAATGCGTCGCCATCTACCGCGATGGATCCAAGCGCTCCCAACCCCTGAACACCAATAATCAAAAGGCTTCCACAGCCGTCGTCGAAGTCGATTCCGCAAGAGTCAAGGAACTCGAAGCTGAAGTGAACCGCTTGCGCGAGCAAGCCGGTCAACCGCTCCGCCGTCGCCTCCCGGAAACCCGCACCGCCATCACTCACAAGTTCGATATCGCCGGCCACGAGGGTTATCTCACTGTCGGTTTGTTTGAAGATCACCAACCCGGTGAACTCTTCATCACCATGGCCAAGGAAGGTTCCACCATCGGCGGCTTGATGGATAGCATCGGCACTCTGACCAGTCTCGCTCTCCAATACGGCGTCCCTCTGGAAGCATTGGTCAAGAAATTCGCCCATCAACGTTTCGAACCTTCCGGCTTCACCAAGAATCCTGAAATTCGAAATGCTGCTTCGATCACCGATTACGTCTTCCGATGGATGGCTCTCCAGTTCATCCCCGGTTATCGCGATTCCAATTCAGCTCAACGAAATCAGCCGGAACTGGCCATTCCAGGCCTGCTCGAGGAACTTAAAAAAAAAATAAATAAACCTGTTTCAGATCTTCCCTTAAGCGAAGAATGCGAAGCAGAGCTGCAGGCCAATGCAGCCAAGGCAACAGGGCCCGTTTCGGCTCCCACCCTGTTGAAAGCGAAGAAACCATTCTCGCTGAGCGACTCGGTGGCGCATTTCCAACTGGATGCCCCGACCTGTCCGAACTGCGGCCACATGGCAGTGCGTAACGGCGCTTGCTACAAGTGCCTGAACTGCGGCGAAAGCCTCGGTTGCAGCTAAGAGTAAATTGAAATTCAAAAGCCGGAGGCAACCCCTCCGGCTTTTTTTTATTAACTAACAACTAAAAACGATACCACTGACACAATACCCCGGCGACCCTTTGCCGGCCAACGGAAGTCGAACTTCGACATGGCACGAAGCAGTCCGCAGGGTAACGAAACCGCGCAACGCGCTCAGACTTTCAAGTCACCTTCACCAAACAGCGGCACGTCCAATCCGTTGATGACTGCATTGATCCACCCCCGCATGGCCAACCACATACTTTATCCCGAAGGGATCGGCATCTAGCCCATGGTTGGCGCGAAGCAGCCTACCATGGGTAACGATACCAGCGCAGCGCGCTCAGGCTTTCAAGTCACCCTCACCAAACAGCGGCACGTCCAATCCGTTGATGGCTGCATTGAGCCACCCTCGCATGGCCAACCACATACTTTATCCCGAAGGGATCGGCATCTAGCCCATGGTTGGCGCGAAGCAGCCTACCATGGGTAACGATACCAGCGCAGCGCGCTCAGACGCTGCATTCGGCAGAATGCAGCCACCAGGCGCCGCAGGCCCCTTCCCCCCCGGAACCGGCCTCACCTCACCAAGTAATAACCACAACCAACTGCCGAGCCAACCCCGCCGTCGCATTGACTTTTCGAGCTTTCGAGGTGAGGATTTTCCGACCCAAAGGCGGATCCATTCCGTCAACGGTTTTCCAGGCCCATGAATAACGCGACGAGTGAATCCGCTATCGCCTCACCCTTTGAATCTGCCGTTGAAGCCATCATTTCCGGCGACGCCCCCACCCTCGAAAAATTGCTACACGATCATCCCGAGTTGATTCGAGAGCGCTCCACCCGCCCGCATCACGCCACTCTCCTGCATTATGTCGGGGCTAATGGCGTGGAAGATTACCGCCAAAAAACTCCAAAAAACGCCGTCCAGATCGCCAAAATCCTGCTCCAGTCCGGAGCAGATGTTGAGGCCATGGCGGATATCTATGGAGGATCCGCCACCCTCGGCTTGGTCGCCACCAGCGTCCATCCCTTCCTGGCAGGAGTCCAAAATGATCTCATCGACGTTCTGCTCGAACACGGCGCCGCTTTCGATGGAACAGTCGATCAGAACTACAAACCTGGACGCCTGGTGACTGCCTGCCTGGCCAATGGTCGAGGCAAAGCCGCTGAGCACCTCGCCCACCGCGGTGCCCCGCTGAATCTTGAAGGAGCTGCAGGATTGGGAATGCTGGAGCTCGTCAAAACTTTCTTCGACCACAATGGGGCATTACAGCCAAACACCACCAGAAAAGAGGCCGAGTTCGGATTTACCTGGGCCTGTGAATACGGGAGAACATCCGTGGTGGATTGCCTGTTGCAGATGGGAATCGACGTCCACTCAGTTCCTCACGGAGAAACCGGACTTCATTGGGCCGCCTACAACGGTGATGTCGGTTTACTCAGTCTCCTTCTGAATCGAAAAGCCTCTGTTTCAACAATCGACCAAAGGTTCCATGGAACGCCATTGGATTGGGCGCTCTATGGGTGGAGCAACCCCCCGCTTGGAGCCCCATCAGGAGATTATTATGGCGTCGTGAGGCATCTTGTCGCCGCAGGCGCGAAAGCAAATTCTTCCTGGCTGACCAATTGCCACGGAGGGTCCACCCTCCTCCAAAAGATCCAGGCTGACCCCAACATGGTTGCTGCACTGGGAAAGGAATTACCTTCCTCGTAAGACCTGCTTGCCCTGGCCTCTTATGCGATCCGCATCGTCAACCCACCGTCAATGGAGAAAGTCTCCCCCGTTATATAGTCATTGGTAATCATCTGTAGGATTAACTCCGCCACCTGCTCCGGCGTTCCTTCACGCTTCAATGGAATCCGGTTTTCCAAATTGTTCTTCTTCACTTCCGGCGGCATCTGATCATGAAACGCAGTCCGAATCACTCCCGGCGCCACACAGTTAATCCGCACATTATCCGCCGCCGTTTCACGGGCCATCGCCCGTGTAAGTTGTGGTAGCAAACCCTTCACCGCCTGGTAAGCCACCGCTCCCGGCACACCTCTGATTCCCGCAGACGACGAAATGAAAATGATAACCCCCTGCTTCTTTGCTTTCATTACCGGGATCGCTTCCTGGCAAAGATGGAAGATCGGGTGGACATGTGTATCAAAGGCAGAATGCCACCTCTCGGCAGTAAGCTCCATGAATGTTCCCGGCACTGGTCCCCCGGCCGAATGAACCAAAACATCAATCGTCCCAAAATGGGCTATCGTTTCCCTCACTGAACGCCTGGCTTCTTCCGGCTTGCTAATGTCCGCAACAATCCCCAGAAACTTTCGCCCCAGCCTTTCGACCTTTGCCTGAACCTCAGCGCTTGCCACGCCCTGGCTTCTCCCCACAACGGCAACATCAGCTCCCCTTTCCGCTAAAAGCACGGCAGTAGAAGCCCCAATTCCCTTTGTTCCCCCGGTTATCAGGCAGACGGTATTTTTAAGATCCATATGGTTGAGTTCGAATAAGTTGAATGGCCCCCAGTGTGAACCTCCGAACTGGCCTCCTGTCAACTCGTTTGCGTAATGGCTTTGGAGCCACTTAGCACTGTCAATTACTCCATCTCGTGGTAACTTAAGACACTCCTTGAGCGTCTAATAGGGCAGAAGTTTGGGCTTAAAAATGGCACGGCCAAGTTTGCAATCCAATTTCGTTGCTTTGCAGGTCAACTGGCTTTGCATGAATAAGCATCGTAAAAAAGCAACACTATGAGAATTGGTCATGGCAAGTTACCCACTCGAAGCACCACGCTATCGCCGCGTCTCTTGTCGCCTAAATCCGTGCTCGCCCTGGCTGCAACCCTGATTCTTTCGTCTCCTGCTTTTGGAGCCCCTCAAATTCCCGCCGCTTCTCATTTTGAAAAACAAGTAAAACCCATTCTCGCGAAATATTGCGCAGATTGTCATGCCGATGGAGCCAAAAAGGGCGGTGTCGATTTCGATGAACTCAAAGCGGACCATTCTCTCCTGGAAATACCAGGTCTCTGGTACGCAGTGTTGAAAAACACCCGCGCCGGCGTTATGCCTCCCGAAAAAAAAGAGAAACCCACCGCCGAAGAGCAAAAAATTCTTGAGCAGTGGATCAAATACGATGCATTTGGAATCGACAAAAAGAATCCTGATCCCGGCCGCGTCACCGTGCGCCGCCTTAACCGGGTCGAATATTCCAATACTATTCGTGATCTCATGGGCGTCGAATTCAGTGCCGAAACCGAATTTCCTCCTGACGATACAGGCTACGGCTTCGACAATATCGGCGATGTCCTCTCTCTTTCTCCCATGCTTCTCGAAAAATATCTCGATGCTGCAAAAAGCATCTTTACCGAAGCAGTCCCAGTCGTAGCCAAAGTGATGCCGGAAAAAATCATTTCAGGAAAAAGTTTCCATAAGATTTCCGAAACCACCAATACCACCGCCACTGCAAACAATCGCCAGGGCGCCAATAGCAATCGCAGGGACACCTTCCTCGGCCTCAATTACTACGAAACGACCGAGGCCACCAACACTTTCAAAATCGATACCGCAGGTGCCTACAAACTTGTTTTGAACCTCACCACAAAAGGCGCTTTTGATTATGACCCCGGCCGTTGCCGTGTCACTTTCAAGTTGGACGGCAAAGAAATGTTCCAAAAAGAGTATGGCTGGTACGATACAAAGAATTTTCAATTCACCTTCGATCAAAATTGGGAAGCAGGTGAACACCAGATGTACATCAAAGTGGAAGGCCTGACTTCCCCGGATCAAAGAATCAACGCCCTCGAAATGCGAATCGCGGATACGAAGATCCAGGGGCCCATGGACCAAAAATATTGGACCCGGCCCAAAAATTATGAACGATTCTTCCCCTCCGATGCTCCAGCTAGCGTCGAGGGAAAACGGAAATATGCCACCCAGATTCTTCGCACCTTCATGACCAAAGCCTTCCGTCGGCCGGTCGATGAAAAGAACGTCGATCGTTTCGTCTCGCTCGCGGAAAGTATCTATACCCAGCCCGGTAAGAATTTCGAATCGGGTATTGCCCATTCCATGATCGCCGTCCTGGCCTCGCCTCGTTTTTTGTTCCGTTTGGAGGATGTGGAAGCCGGATCTTCCCCAAATGCAACGGTCGCCAATGTTGACGAATATTCCCTTGCCTCACGACTTTCCTATTTTCTCTGGTCCACCATGCCTGACGATGAGTTGTTTCGCCTCGCACAAAGAGGCGAGCTGCGAAAACTCATGACCGGCCAGGTCAAGCGAATGCTGGACGATCC
>JAQGOY010000079.1 GCA_028293375.1 Verrucomicrobiales bacterium
CTATACGGTCCTACCCTCCGAAATAAATGGAATATTTTTTAAAGCCACAACCACCTTGCCTGCAACGAGTTACGATAAAAAACTGGATTTAGAGCCAAAAATTTGTGGAAAAAAAAGGCATCGAAACGATGGCTCAGGCTTTTTATATGGGGATGGTCGAAGCGAGTTGGGGCGGATTAGGGGACATCAGGTAAATCAGTTGGATAGAAAACCAAGTGAGCCTGATGGAGAGAAGATTCAAGGCTGGAGAAACTCTGATCATGAAACGGAGTTCTGCTTTTCTTTTTGGCGGGGAGGTTACCCGGAGAAACTTTCTAAAACAGACAGCACTTGCTTCGGGGGCTATCGGGATGGGGGCCTGGTCGGCCAGGCGCGCTGGGGCAAAACCGACACTGAAGGCAGCAGCGCTGCCTGATCCCGGGCAAAGTGGGATTGAGCATATCATCGTGGTGATGATGGAAAATCGTTCCTTCGATCATTTCCTGGGATGGCTGCCGAATGCCGATGGGAAACAGTCCAACCTTTCCTATCCAGATAAGAACAACATTCTGCAGCCGACCTATGCGCTGGCACCGGATTTCCAGGGTTGCGGGCATCCGAGCCCGGACCATTCCTACGCAGGTGGGAGAATAGAATACAATGGGGGAGCATGCGACGGTTGGTTGAAAGCGGGGCAAAACGATCTGTTCTCGATTGGGTACTATAAGCAGGCGGATCTTTCATTCCTGGGAGCAGCGGCACCGGCGTGGACGGTGTGCGACAATTACTTTGCAGCGATCATGTCAGAAACTTTTCCGAATCGAATTTACCAGCATGCGGCACAAACGGACCGGCTTGAAAACACCTTTGATGCGTGCAGCCTGCCAACGATCTGGGACAGGTTATCCGATGCGAGCGTGAGCCGACGGTACTACTTCAGCGACATCCCGATGATTGCGTTGTGGGGAGCCAAATACCTGCCGATTACCCGAAAGATATCGACCTTCTACGATGATTGTGCAAACGACACGCTGCCGGCGGTGTCGTATGTGGATCCACGATTTTTTGACGAGAACCTCGGGACGTCAGGAGACGATCATCCGCACGCGGACATTCGGAATGGAGAAGAGTTCCTGAATAAAGTTTACGCGGCAGTGACGACCAGTCCTGCGTGGTCGAAAACGGTGTTGGTGATTAACTATGATGAGTGGGGTGGTTTTTTCGATCATGTGGCACCACCGACAGCGGCAATTCCTGCGGCGGACGCGGCAGCGGGGAACGCGGATGGACGTTTGGGATTCCGGGTGCCGTGCCTGGTGATATCTCCGTGGTCGCGGAGGGGATTTGTGGCGAAGGGATTGTACGATCATACTTCAATATTAAAAATGATTGAGTGGAGATGGAATTTGCCATCGTTAACGGTGAGAGATACCAATGCGAATAACCTGGCGGAGACGCTGGATTTCTCAACGGTTAACCTGACGGCCCCTGTATTCGCGGTGCCAGCGGGCCCGTTTGGCGGGCCGTGCCTGGATAAAATAGAGTTAGGACGGACTGATAATGGCTTCTCGATAAAATGGCCCACTGGGGGAAGTCTGGAGAGCGCGACGAACGTAACAGGTCCGTGGATCCGGGTGACGAATGCCGCCAATCCTTATGTGATCCAAGGGACGAATTCGTTGGAGTTTTTCCGAGTGCCGGAGGAATGGGCACCGCTGGCAAAGCTGGCGAGGTCGTTTGGATTCACGACGGATTAGGTTGGTTTGCGGCGGAGGATTTGCCCGCACGTTTTTGCCCTCCCGGCTGGAATGGGATTTTTTCCCATGGTTTTGGTTGCTTTTGTTTCTTGTCGGCAACGGGTATGTTGGAGGTATGGCCACTTTGGGCAAACGTAACTTACTGAACATTATCAAGGCAGCTCCGCCGGGGCTTTACCTGGATGGGGGAGACCTGGGAGAAATTTTATTGCCGGGCCCATTGATACCAAAAGATGTGGCGCCGAAAGACAAGCTGGATGTTTTCATTTATCTGGATTCGGAGGATCGACTGGTGGCCACGCCGGAAAAGCCTTTGGCGATGGTGGGTGATTTTGCGCTGTTAAAAGTAAAGGCGACAAACCGACAGATGGGGGCATTCCTCGACTGGGGCCTTTCCAAGGATTTGCTTTTGCCATTTCGAGAACAGGAATTCCCCGTGCGACTGGGTCAAAGTGTGGTGGCTTATGTTTACCTGGATAAGGCTTCGAATCGGATTGTGGCGTCGACTCGATTGAAGAAATTTCTGGATCGCGAACCGCCGGGGTATAAGGACCAGGAAGCGGTGAACCTGCTGATCGTGAGCAAAACGCCGCTGGGGTATAACGCGATCATTGAGAATGCGCATCGCGGGTTGCTTTACCACGACAAGCTAGCAGGGCCTTTGGAGCCGGGACAGCGGATGAAGGGATACATTCGGAAAATCAGGGAAGAGGGCAAGATCGACCTCAGCCTGGATAAGGCGGGGTATCGACGAGTGGCCTCGCTGAAAGATCAAGTGGTGCAAGCGATGGAGAAGCAGGGAGGCAAACTGGCGATGGAC
Organism: Verrucomicrobiales bacterium; assembly: GCA_028293375.1. GTDB lineage: Bacteria > Verrucomicrobiota > Verrucomicrobiia > Limisphaerales > JAQGOY01 > JAQGOY01. Next base: position 2,557 of record JAQGOY010000079.1, read on the forward strand.
GACTCCAGCACGCCCGAGGAAATCCGCAATCGATTCTCGGTGAGCAAGAATGCCTTCAAGCAGGCGCTCGGGAGCCTTTATAAAGCGAGGCGGATTCGATTTACAAATCCAGGGGTTGAATTGTTAGATAACAGTACTTGGACACCGGGAGAGAAGAAATAAGGAACCGGACCTGGGGGAAGGGCCTGGCGAAGGATAGACCGACAGGCTGCGGAGGGGCAGTGCAGACATTTAGTGAAAGTCGGTGATCTTTTCAGGCTCCGGCGCCAGCGTTCAAGCGGGCTTTTTTGATCAGGGAAAGGGTATGTGACAACGGATAAACCGAGCGTTGTTTGTAACTTTTGTAGAGAGCGGCTTTTAACAGTTCTTTTTTATATTGTTTAATAACGAGTTCCTTCTCCTGAGAAGACAAAAACTGATTTTCGAGGATGCGATCAAAGGTGAACTGGATTCGGACTTCCTGATTGTTGGAATTCCTGGCTTCCATCACAGATTCCTTTTCATCCCCCGTGGAGCGATCCCAGGTGAGATCCCTGACCAGGCGAACCAGGGGAAAGCGGGCAGCGAGCTTAAACCATAACTCGGCGTCGCCAATGAAACGACGGCCCGAAAAACCGCCTACTGCACGAAATGCATCCAACCTAACAATGGCTGAACCGGGAGCGCGACCAAAGAGTTCGCGTTCAAAATAATGTTTGTGAAAAGATTCATTGGGCTGGAGAAGATCCGGGTAAGGGTGGGCTCCGTCTCCATCAGCAGACAAACCAAAACCGGCAGTGGGGAATTTCTCCATGGATTCGACAAAGACGCGAAGGCCGTGGGAATAGATCATGTCATCATGGTCAACAAATTTGATATACTTGCCCGTGGCAAGGGAGACGGCCTTGTTGCGATTGGGGTAGTCCCCCAGGTTGACGTCGTTCCTATATGCCTTCACCCGTTTATCCCGTTGGGCAGCGTCGAGGGCAATTTTGAACGAATCATCGGGGGAGGCATCATCCACGATGATGTACTCAAAATCCTCCCAGGAGGATGCGAGAACGCTCCGGATGGTGTCTGGGAGAAGGTCTGCCCGTTTATAGCAGGTAGTGAGGACGCTGACTAGGGGCATAAAGGCGCAGGCTGGGGGAAGAGGAGCGATTTATTATCATTAAACCATGGTAAAAATGAAGATATTCCCGATTCAATCTGTGTGCCAGGAGAATAGTCGAGAAGCAAAGCGGCTTTAGATATGTCTGCGCAGGTAAAAGGGACATCGCCCGGTTGCAAGGGCAACCATTCAATTTTTGCCTTTTGCCCGAGGTTTTTCTCCAGGAGTTCAATAAGGTACTTGAGGGTAACCGTTTTGGATTCTCCGAGGTTGATGATTTCGTAGCCGAAGGATCTGCGGGTGCAGGCCATGATACCGGAAACGATGTCGGTGATGCAGGTGTAATCGCGGGCGGTGGAACCGTCGCCATAAACAGGGATGGGAAGTCCCTGTGAAATTAAATTGGCAAATTTGGTGATGGCCAGATCAGGACGCTGACGGGGTCCATAGACCGTGAAAAAACGAAGCATGACCACATCCATGCCGTAGAGATGATGGTAAGTAAAACCGAGGCCCTCGGTAGCGAGTTTGGAGGCAGCGTAAGGGGAAATGGGTTTCAAGGCGCCTTCGGACTCGGTGAAAGGGATGTTCTTGCTCTCGCCGTAGACGGAGGAGGAGGAGGCAATAATGACCTTGTTGACGCTGTGGAGACGGCATTGTTCGAGAATATTAGCCGTGCCTTCGACATTCACGCGCTGGTATAAACCCGGTTCCAGGAGGCTGGGGCGCACGCCAGCTTTAGCGGCAAGGTGAATGACTTGATCGAGACGGTAAGACGAAAAAAGGAGGTTTAGAAAAGAAACATCGAGAATATCGCCTTCCAAAAGAGTGAATTCGCTTTTGTCGATGAGATTGGCGAGGTTCGCTCTTTTGATGCCGGGCGCATAAAAGGGGTCAAAATTATCGAGGCAATAAACGGTATGTCCGGAGTGAAGGAGAGCCTCACAGAGATGAGAGCCGATGAACCCGGCGCCGCCGGTTACTAAAACACGCATGTCACCTCGCTAAGCACTGGTTTAAAGAAATAATGATGAGGGAACACGGTAGAGTTCATTTTCCTGCCGGGAGGGCTGGGCTATCCACACGGCTATGTAAGGCCCTGAAAAGGTAATTTCAAGAATAAAGGCGGGGGTTATTATTTTTAAGATCCTGGTGGTTGTTTCGCCTTGATCCATCTCGTTCGCCATGTCTGCTCAAAATCGTGATCCTCGGCGCTAGCTTCGTTTTCTGGCCGACGGGAGGGCGAGTGCCATTCCCGTCGGCCAGAAAGCCTCGCTATCATCCGAGGCTTACGATTTTATTTTATATCGCAGGTTGGCCGTATCGCTGGTTGTCAGTGTTCGGAGGATAAAACGGATGGCTCGCTTTGGTGCAGGCTGATTCTTTGCCCGCATCATGCCTTTCATGAGTCATTCGAATAATTGCTTTCAGAAAATCTCGCCCACTTTTAATCGCTTCCAGAGGTGCAGGGGTAAGATTAAAGGTGGGTGATATTATTTTTAAGATCTTTGGGGTTGTCTCTCCTTGATTCATCTCGTTTGCCATGTCTGCTCAAAATTACGATCTTAGGCGCTGGCTTCGTTTCGCCCCAGCCAGGAGGGCGCCAGGCCATACCTGGCTGGGGCGAAGCCTCGCCATCATCCGAAGCTTGTCATGTTATTTGATACCGTGGGTTGGCCGTATCGCTGGATGTCAGTGTTCAGAGAATTTAAAAACAAACTCTCGCTTTAGGTTAGGCCTGATTCTTTGGCCGGATGATGCTTTTTTTTGAGGCATTCCAAAATTTGAGGTCAGAAAAATCTTTACTCTTTTAATCGCCCCCGGCGGCGGCGGGGGTCAGGAAGTTTTTACGGGTTGGGGCGGGCGGGCGCAGTATTTTTCATGCATTTTTCGCAAGCCTTCAAGGCCGTGCACTTTTCCCACGGTCCACAACACCACGGACGAGCCCCATGCTGCCAGATGGTTGGTAAAATTATAACGAAACCAGTGCAGCCGGGTTTTTAGGGGAAATGGCAAGAGGAGACAGCGGGCCAGCATGCGGGGTAGCCGGAAGAGACCGGAGGGAGGAATGAGATAATGAAAGTATTTTAGAAAATGATAATAGAGGGTAACGGTTCTTTTGAAAGCGAAGGATGGGTTCTCGAGGTGATAATGCCAAACCATGGCCGCTTCTTCGAACACGACCTTGCCGCCGGTGGAGACTATTTGGCGGCACCAAATAGCATCTTCCGCGTAGCCGACCCGGGGAAAGGGAGTGGCAAGAAGAATCTGGCGTCGATAGAAGGCGGTGACATCATCCCAGCGACAAAGTCCAAGCTGCTCGCCGGGGCTGAGTTTTTCAAAATCTGCGGGGGAAGTTTGGATAATGCGAGATGACGGTTGGGAAATGGGTTTGAACCAATCGAGCGGATTGTTTTGAGGTTCATGGGGAACGACCTGTCTTCCGCAAACCGCGAGCACTTCGCTGTCCTGAAAATGACGAAACATGTTGGCAAGCCAGTGCTCGTTGCAGGGCCTGGCATCAGCAACGGTCATAACCACGAATTGGCCACGGGAAAGCCGGGCGCCGAGGTTTCGGGTGTCGCCGTGGTTAAATTCAGAGGAGGGGATTTCGACGACTCGAATGGGGTATTTGCGGAGGATGTCGAGTGTACCATCCGTTGAGCCTGAATCGATGGCAATGATTTCGAAATCAAGGAGAGATTGCGAGAAGATGGCGTCGAGGCAAGCAGCGACTTTGGCTTTCTCATTCTTGACCGGGATGACAATCGAAATGAGAGGCTTTTCGGGAACGGTGTAAAGAGGGTTCATCCGGGGCGGTTAAGGAGCGGAGGTGAGTCGCTTCCAGGACTCGGGCATGTTCTTTTCAATTTCTATATTTGTAAAGCGCGTGCCTTCGCGAGGGCCGACGCGGAGAGCCCATTTGGACATGATGCCGATGCCTTCTTCGAGGGAGACGTTGCGGAGCACATCACCAAAGGCAGCCTTCACTTTTTCGTGAGCAGAATAGGCATGGACCACCTCATTGCGAGCGGGGAGATACTTTAGTTTGGGTTGAACGTTCATGGCGCGACCGATAACCCCGGCCAGCACATTGACCGAGTAGGGAGTGTCAGCGCCGACGTTATAGATTTGATTATAAGTCTGGGGGCGTTCGATGGCAGCGGCAATGACCGGTGCGACATCGGCAATGTAACTGAAGGCACGGGTTTGGGAGCCATCGCCAAAAACGGTGAGTTCTTTGCCCTGCATGATTTGATTCATGAAGATACCAACGACGTTGCGATAGGGGTCGCCGAGGTTTTGGCGTTCGCCATAAACGTTATGAGGGCGAAAGATGACGGAGTTCAGGCCAAACATTTCATGGGCGTTTTTCAGGTCAAGTTCGCAGGCATACTTGGCAATGCCGTATGGATCTTCAGGTTGAGGAGTGGTCTCTTCCGTCATGGGGACCTGGTTCCGGCCATAGACGGCAATGGAAGAGGTGAAAACGAAACACTTCACGGTGCCAGTGTTGACCGAGGCGTTGATGAGGTTAATGGTGCCGAGAAGATTGTTGGTGTAATTAAAAGTGCGGATGAAATGACTGAGGCCCTCGGCGGCATAGGCAGCGAGGTGAAAAACATATTCGAACTGGTGCTGCCGAAATAAATTTGAAATGAGGATGGGATCGTTCACCGATCCCTGGACGAACTCAAACCGAGGATCGAGATTGTCACGGAACCCGCCGGATAAATCGTCAAGGGCGACAACCTTATAATTACCGGCAAGCAAGCTATCGCAAACGTGAGAGCCAAGAAAGCCGGCTGCCCCGGTGACAAGAACTGATTTGTTCATAAATTTTTGCTTAACCTGCTCAAGCTCGAGGCTTGCTGACCTGATCGATCCAAGCCTGGTTTTTTAGATACCAGGAGACCGTCTCCAGGATTCCAGTTTCGAAGGTATGGGCCGGTTTCCATCCGAGTTCATTTTGGATTTTCGAGGAATCGATGGCATAACGTTTATCATGCCCAGGACGATCCTTAACGAAAGTAATCAAAGACCGTGAATTTCCGCCAAGGCCGGGGTCCACCTTGTCGATGATATCGCAAATGAGCTCGACGATGCGGATGTTGGGCCATTCGTTATTGCCGCCAATATTGTAGGTTTCGCCGAGCCGCCCGCGGGTCAAGACAGTCCAGAGGGCGCTGGCGTGATCGGTGACATAAAGCCAATCCCGAACGTTCATGCCATCGCCATAAACAGGAAGCGGTTTGCGAAGGCGAAGATTGTGGATGATGACAGGAATGAGTTTTTCGGGAAATTGAAAGGGCCCGTAATTGTTGGAGCAGTTGGTGGTGACAACAGGCAAGCCATAAGTATGAAAATAGGAACGGACGAGGAAATCGCTGGAGGCCTTGGAAGCGGAGTAGGGAGAGTTCGGGGCGTAGGGGGTTTCTTCGGTGAAATAACCGGTAGCTCCGAGGCTTCCGTAGACCTCATCTGTAGAGACGTGATGAAATCTGCAGGACCCGGTATTGGCCCCCCAGGAAGCACGGGCTGCCTCCAACAGATTAAAAGTGCCGACGATATTTGTTTCGATGAAGGAGGCGGGACCGGTGATGGAGCGGTCAACGTGAGACTCTGCGGCTAAATGCAGGACATGGGTGAAACGGTATTTCTCGAAAAGGTTCACCACCCCGTTTTTGTCTCGGATGTCTACTTTTTCGAATCGGTATTTGGGCAAATGCGAGAGATCGAGGAGATTTTCGAGGTGGCCCGCGTAAGTGAGGACATCGAGATTGACGAGGAGTTCAATCTCGTCCTTGTGAATGATGTGTCGAATCAGGTTCGAACCGATAAATCCGGCTCCGCCGGTGACGAGCAGTTTCATGTGAGAGACGGGGTCCAATGTTTAAGAGAATGTTCGAGGGCTTCGTGGACTGATCGCATTTTGACGCCTGTGGCAAGAAGCTTTGAGGTATCGAGTATGCAATTGGAACGAGGTGTTTTTGCAGCGACTTTGTAAAAATCCTCATCGCTGGACCAGAATTCAAACTCGCGGTCGATTTTGAGGAACTTCTTCATCATTCCGATGATTTCGCGAGAACTGGTGAAGCCGGGGTTGGTCAAGTTATAAGTTCCAAAAGGGGCGTTGAGAAGCCACAGATCCAAGCAGGCATTAACAAAATCAAAGCGGTGGGAGAGAGAGTTGATGTTGTTGTAAACCTTGGAGTATTTTTGAAATTTGGTCAGAACATTTCTTGAATTTTCAAGATGGTCGAAGGGTATTCTCAGCCTCCAGATATAAGTCTGCGGAGCTGTTGTCAACGCCTCCTCCCCCAGAGCTTTCGACCCACTGTAAAAACTGCAAGGAGGGGAGCGGAAGGAAAAATTGGGCTGATCCTCTTCAGTGAAGCCGCGAAACGCTTCAGGATGACTTGCCGCAAGGGCTTCGATTGCGGGCAAAGTGAGGTCCTTTTCCACCTGCCATGCTCCATTTTGAAATACTTTGGCGCCGGCAAAAATACAACCTGAGGAAACATGGCCCCAGGGGATATTCAGCATCTGGCAGGCATGGGCCAGCATGGCTGGAAAGAGGGAATTTCCCTGCAAGGTATCGGCCCTGGCGATTTCGCAGGCATCGACGTTCGGTTTGCCGGTGTATCCTGCGGCGTTCAGGAGGAAGGTGGGCTTCAGTTTTTGGAGAAAGGAAAACAGAGTCCCAAAGTCCGTATAATCCATTTCCTTGCGAGTGGGGGAGACGAAAGGAATTCCACGTTCATGCAAAACCTGGAAAAAAGCGGAGCCTATGTAGCCCGTGTGACCTAAGAGGACGATCATAGTTAGGAGAGCTCTTTGCGTTTTTCCTGGAGCAGGCGGCCGAGATAATCGCGATATTCACAGTTGGGAAGGTTGGCCAGGTTGGACTCGAACTGACTGACGCTGATGAACCCGCGCTGCAAGGCGGCTTCTTCGGGGCAACCAATTTTGATTCCCTGCCGTTTTTCGATGGTTTGCACGTAAGCAGAGGCTTCGTGCAAACTGCTGCTGGTGCCTGCATCGAGCCAGGCAAAGCCACGGGAAAGTTTCTCAACCCGAAGTTGTTTTTTAGCGAGGTAACTTAGATTGACGTCGGTGATTTCCAATTCACCACGGGGGGAAGGCTTGAGCGCCTTGGTGATGGGCACGACCTGATTGTCGTAAAGATAAAGACCGGGAACGGCGTAGTTGCTTCTCGGATTTTTCGGCTTTTCCTCAATCGAAATGGCATTGCCGGAGGAGTCGAACTCGACGACTCCATACCTTTCGGGATCATGAACCTGATAGCCAAAGATGGTGGCGCCGCCGCGAAACTCGGCAAAGGCGCGCTTGAAACTTTCGGCTCCGTAAAAAATGTTATCTCCCAAAATGAGCGAGACAGGGTCCTGGCCGATGAAGGATTCGGCAATGAGGAAGGCCTGGGCGATTCCCGCAGGTTTCGCCTGCTCGCGATACTCGATGGAAATTCCCCACTGCTTTCCATCTCCCAATAGTTGCGAGAAGCGGGGAAGGTCATGGGGAGTGGAAATCAAACAGATGGAAGAAATACCATTCTCGATAAAAGTGGCGAGAGGGTAATAAACCATGGGCTTGTCGTAAACCGGCTGGAGTTGCTTGCTGGCGACAAGGGTGAGCGGGTAAAGGCGTGAACCGGCGCCACCGGCTAAAATGATTCCTTTCATTTGAAATCCGGGTTGAGAGCCATGGGACCAAAATCGCAGAATGCCAGGAGCAAGGTTGTAAGTCGGTGCAGGCCAAGCTTCCGGGCAGGCTCCTGGTAGATTCTATTCACAGCCGAATTTCGCATATGAAACGGAATTTGAACAGGAGCCCAAGTATTACGAAAGCAAAAATTTTGGCTTAGTCAACCGGCTAGTGTGGTTAAAAGGGGGTGAGATTATTCGTAAGTGTCTTGTGATCGCAACCCATAGCATTTCATTCGCGATGTTCGCTCAAAATGACGATCTTTGGCGCTGGCTTCGTTTCGCCATCATCCAAAGCTTGTCATTTTATCTGGTACCGTCGGTTGGCAGTATCGCTGGCTGTCAGTGTTCAGAGAATTTAAAAACATGGCCTCCTTTCGGGTTTTATCTGCGGCTTTCCTCACACAGATCCATTCTCCCTCAATAGTTCCATGCGTTGTTCCAAAATTCTCACCCACTTTTAATCGCACCCTCAACCGGCCCATGGTCTAACTTCCTGCCGCCAAAACCAGCGCGCCCACCGGAACGGCATCTTCGCCGAGAGCCGCAGGCAGGAGAACGGGGACGGGATGAAAAGCATCCATTACGTAGCCGTTTAATCGAACGCCGACTTCCTGGAAGAGGGGTTTTCCGAGTAAAGAGAGGCCGCCGCCGAGAACGATGGTTTGGGGATGAAGCAGATGGACGATGTGGGAGAGCCCAAATGCGAGGTCATCCGCCGTTTCCTGGAGGATGGCCTGTGCAGCAGGATCGTTCTCGGAGAGAGCCTGTGCCATGAGTCTGGCTTCTCCACCCGCGGGGAGTGATTGATGACGGGCGAGCCAACCGGCGGGTTCGCGAGTCATGGCATGGCGAATTTTGCGATCAACGGCCCAGCCGGAGCAGGAATTCTCGACGATCAAGCCTGTTTTATTAAGCCGGATATGGCCGATCTCGGCTTCGCCTGGAACCGTTCCATGATAAATTTTTCCCTGATAAACCAGGCCCCCGCCAACGCCACTGCCGAGGGTGACGTAGAACAATGGCCCGACCTGACCTTTTCCGGCCCCGTGAGAGGCTTCTCCGAGGGCGGCCACATTGGCGTCATTATCCACGCAGGTGGGGAGGCCGGTTTCCGACCGCAACCAGGCACCGATGGGAAAACCGGTCCACCCTTCGATTTGATGCGACTTGGAAATGAGCCCGGTGGCATGGTTGACGGGACCACCAAAGCCCACGCCAATCCCGGACAAAGAATGACCGTCTGCCACGGCGGAAAGTCCGGAGAGTATTTGAGCCTGGATGGAGGCGGCGCCGCGAGACGGATCGACGGTGAAGCGCGAACGTTGCAGGATTTCACCCTTTGCATTTCCACGCACGACCTGGAGTTTCGTTCCGCCAATTTCGATTCCTGCAAACAATGCTGGCTTATTACATTTGGCTTCGCGATAGGAATCCGAAGAGACAAGGGTTCCGTCCATGACATTGGGAAGCGAAAAGGGGGGAAGGGAGGTTCCCAGAGGCATCATGGATGAGGGGGTCAAGGACATGCACTACAATTTTGATTCCATCCGCCCCTTGTCGAGCAGTAAAATCGAAGGCTGGAATGACTTTGCGCGGGGCTTTTTTTAAACTAACTTCAAATCATGCTTTACACGCCTTCCGCTTTTTTTGACTTGAGCCAAACCGAGCATGCGAAGCTATTTGACGATTGCAAATACGTTTGGGATGCGCTGCAAAAGCTCAAGGAGTATATCGCGGCCAATTTGAAGCCCGGACTGAAAAATAAGTGTGATGGGCGCGCTTACATTGCGGATGATGTTTTTATTGGGGAAGGAACGGTGGTGGAGGACGGAGCTATGATCAAGGGTCCGACGATCATTGGGCGGAATTGCGAGATTCGCCACAATGCCTACATTCGCGAAAATGTGATTATTGGGGACAATTGCGTGGTGGGTAATGCATGCGAACTCAAGCATTCCATGCTTTTCAATGGGTGTCAGGTTCCTCATTTCAGCTATGTGGGAGATTCCATCTTCGGCTATAAATCGCATCTGGGGGCGGGGGTGAAGATCTCGAACGTGAAGTTGATGCCAGGGAATGTGTGCCTAGCCATCGACGATAAAATTTATGACACGGGTTTAAGAAAATTCGGCGCCATCCTGGGAGATTACGCAGAGGTGGGATGCAATTCGGTGTTGAATCCGGGGAGCGTCATCGGCAAGCGGTCCGTTATATACCCCAATACATCGTGGAGGGGAATACTGCCCGAGGACATGATCGTGAAATTAAAGCAGGAACAAGTGGTGGTGCTGCGAAGGGCGCGGGCGAGCTGAAGCACATGATAGGTTTTGTCGATCCTTCCCAGGCAGCTTCCGGTGACGATCTGCAGCCGCAGGTGGAAAAAATCTTTTCGCCTGAAGGGTTGCTTTCGAAGTCGAAGAATTTCCAATTCCGTCCCCAGCAGCAGGAGATGGCGATGGCAGTGGCGAGCGCACTGGTAGCGCGCAAGAACCTGATTGTGGAGGCAGGCACGGGAGTAGGGAAGAGCCTGGGCTACCTGATTCCGGCGATCCTTTTTGCGGTGCGCAACAGCAAAAAAGCGATCATCTCGACGCATACCATTAATTTGCAGGAGCAATTGATAGAGAAGGATCTGCCGATGCTGCAAAAGATCCTTCCAGTGCCGTTCACGTTCACCATGTTGAAAGGGCGCGGGAATTATCTATGCACCCGGCGCCTGCAGAAAGCGATGCAGCAGGCGGGGAGCCTTTTCACTTCACCGGAGCAACAGGAGTTGCAGCGGATTTTCGAATGGTCAAAGAAAACGGAGGATGGAAGCCTTTCGGATTTTGAAACTGAGCCCGATCCCAAAGTGTGGGCGCAGGTCTGTTCCGAGCGGGGATTGTGCACGCCGAAGTTATGCGGGGCAGGTTCTGACTTTGTAAAAACGTCCTCGAACAACGTCTGCTTTTTTCAACGGGCACGCTCGAGGATTCTATCGTCGGATGTATTGGTGCTGAATCACACGCTATTTTTCATGCACCTGGGGAGCGTGGATGAAGAACAGGAAGGGGGGATTCTCTTCAAGAATGATTTCGTTATTTTTGACGAGGCTCACACGGTGGAAAATGTGGCGAGCCGGCATATCGGCCTCAGTGTTTCGAGCGGCCAATTGCGCTATTCACTTCAGCGCCTTTGGAATCCAAGAACCGAAAAAGGGTTGCTGGCGACACTGCGCAAGGGATCGGCGGTGACCCTGGTGGCTGATTTGCTCCGGGAGGCGGATGTTTTTTTCGGCAATGTGGAAACCACGTGCGAGGAGCTTTCGAGCAAATCCAATGAAGGGGACAAAAGAAACCGGGCATGGAGCGAACTGCGTATTCGGAGGCCAGACCTGGTCCAGGATAACATCACACTGCCGATCCAGCGCCTGCGCGAAGCGGTCTCGGAAATGATCAAGGCGAGTGAAGACAAGGACATAGGACAGGAATTAATGGAGTGCAACCGAAGGCTTGGGGAACTACGAAATGAAATCTGCGTTTTCCTGTCCCAGACGGAAGAATCCAACGTTTATTGGGTGGAACGGAGCGGCAAAGCGCATCAGACGCTCACCCTGAATGCCGCTCCGATCAATGTGGCGGAATACCTGCGCCGACGACTTTTCGAATCTGAAACCTCGGTCATCATGACAAGCGCGACAATGGCCATTCCGTTGCGTAATGCAACGCGCGCGCCTGTTGCGACGATGGGGGCGGGGCTCTCCTACTTCGCCAAGCAGGTGGGGGGAGAAAAAGCGGTGCAACTGCAAGTCGGATCTCCCTTTGATTACGAAAGCCAGATGAAAGTCTATGTGGCTTCCGACATGCCCGATCCGCGCGAGGTGAAGTATAAAGAATCGCTCCTGCACTGGATTGAACATTTTCTGAAAATGACCCACGGGAAAGCCTTTGTGCTGTTCACCAATTTCAAGCTGATGCAGGAAGTGGCGGACTCGATGGAATCCTTCTTCAAAAAATCAAAATTGAAATGCATCGTCCAGGGGACAGGAACCCCGCGTTCGTTGATGCTTGAGCAATTCAAGCAGGACGTCGACTCCGTGCTTTTTGGAACCGATAGCTTCTGGCAGGGAGTCGATGTTCCCGGGGAGGCTCTGAGCAACGTGATTATTACCCGGCTTCCGTTCGCCGTGCCGGATCATCCCCTGGTCGAAGCCAAGATAGAAAATATCGAAGCGCGTGGAGGAAACTCGTTCCGCGATTATTCGCTGCCTGAAGCGATCCTGAAATTCCGCCAGGGAGTGGGGCGGTTGATCCGCACGCATACCGACAAGGGAATCATTGTGGTGCTCGACAACCGGGTGCTTAAAAAGCAATACGGCCAGGCGTTTTTAGATTCCATTCCGAAGTGCCCGGTGGAAATTGTGTAGCAAACTTGTTCCGAGGCGAAAAGGTCCTGGATTCCGATTGCTTTTCCCACTTGCTCCGGGAATATCGGAACATCCATGAATAAACGTGCGCTGATCACATTGGTTACATTAGTGGTTTATGCGTTGGTGCTGGCGCCGAGGGGGTCGGTGGCACAGGAAACCGCGCAGGGAGTGAAATCGAATTTCGGGAACGATCCGTTCATTACCCCCAGTTTACAGAAAGCTTTCCAGGCGTGGAATCGACCGATGAAGCCGTTCGCGGTGGTGAGCAATATTTATTATGTGGGAGCGGTGGGGGTGAGTTCTTTTCTGATCACCACGCCGAAAGGCCACATACTCCTGGATACGGGGTTTGATTCCACTGTGCCGATCATTCGCGAAAACATGCGGCAGCTGGGATTAAAAGTGGAGGACATTAAAATACTGCTCTCCAGTCATGCCCACATCGACCATGTGGGAGGCCACGCAGGGATGAAGAAATTAACGAAGGCAAAAATCATGATGAGCAGGGCGGATGCGGAACTTTTCGAAAGTGGCGGCATGAAGGATTATTTTAATGTAGGAAGCTATCCGACTGCGCGTGTGGACAGGATTCTGCAGGATGGAGATACAGTGGAGTTGGGGGGAACAAAACTTGTCTGCCACCTGACGCCAGGGCATACCAAAGGTTGCACAACGTGGACGATGGAGACCATGACAGAAGGGAAAGTGCAGCATGTCTTATTTTACGGGAGCACGACGGTGCCGAGCGGCGCCCCTTTGGTGAACAACTCCAAATACCCCAATATTGCAGAGGATTACCTGGCAAGTTTCGAAAAGCTAAAAAAGTTACCTTGCGATATTTTTCTGGCTCCGCATGCCAGTTTTTTCGGGTTGGCAGAGAAAGCGGCCAGGGTGGAGAAAGGGGAGAAACCAAATCCATTTATCGACCCGGCGGAATATGGTGAGATGTTGAGAAAAGCGGAGAAATCGTTCAGGGAGCAGTTGGCAGCAGGAAAGGGAAATTGAGCAGGAGGGGATGGGTGAAATTCAGCGCGAAGCGTGGGAACTGAATGGATCCTACTGGCTTCACGTTGTCTTAAGGTTGGGTGTTCTAGATTGCACGCATAAGTATGAACAACAAAATCAAAATAATAGCGGTGGTGCTGGCTGCCTCTGCCGGTGCGTGGCTGGTGCAGGCCCAGGATTACAATCAACAGAGCGACAACCGGCCGCCGCAGGATCAACGACAGCCCCGCAACGGGCAGAATCCGCCGATAGATGACCAGCAGAGACCCGGGCAAGGCGGTCCTGGCCCTGGTCGCGGGCCCAGGCCAATGGGGCCTCCGCCGGCGGTGATTCGGGCGCTAGATATAAATCACGATGGGATCATCGACGCGGATGAGATCTCCCGGGCGGTGGAGTCACTGCGGAGCCTGGACCGGAATGGAGATGGCCAATTGACGCCGGATGAATTTATTGGATTGCCACCCCGAGGCCCGGGCGGACCCGGTTCCGGGGGACCAGGGCAGCCAGGCGAATTCCACAGGCCTGGTGGACCTGGACCGAGAGGTCCACAAGGCCAGGACGATGGGGGTCGGCCTGCCGGTGAATAAATCAGGGAGAAACCTTAATCATGAGAACGGAGAAATGTTTCTCCGTTCTCTCTTTTTTGTTAGATATTAAAGACAGTCACCCGCGAACGAGCCAAACTCTATGCGCATTTTAGTAATTGAAGACGAGCGCGATCTGCTCACCACCCTGGCGCAGGCGCTGGAGGAGGAAGGATATGCCGTCGATACCGCAGAAAATGGCGAAGAAGGCTTGTACAAAGCGGAAAGCTGGGACTACGATGCGATAGTGCTCGATGTGATGCTGCCGAAGCTGGACGGATTTTCACTCTTAAAGAAATTGAGGGCGAGGAAAAGGACTCCGGTACTGATGTTAACAGCGAGAGACACGAGGCAGGACAGAGTGCTGGGACTGGATATTGGCGCGGATGATTATGTGGTAAAGCCCTTCGACCTGCTGGAACTTTTTGCGCGGCTTCGAGCGCTTATTCGAAGAGCCCAGGGAGAGGCACAAGCAAAAATCGTGGTGGAAGATGTCCAAATCGATACTGCAGCACGAACGGTCCATCGAGGGAAAGAAGAGATCACGCTGACGGCCCGGGAATATGCGCTGCTGGAGTTTCTTGCGCTTCGCCGTGGAAAAGTGGTGACACGCACCATGCTCTACGAGCATCTTTTCAACGAAGACGATAGCACGCTCTCAAATCTGCTGGATGTGCACGTCTCGAACATCCGCAAAAAACTTGGGTCGGAATTTATAACGACCCGGCGGGGCCATGGTTACTGTATTGAATAGTCATGTTTTTTAACTCCATTCGTTGGCGTCTGCAGCTCTGGCACGGAGCGCTGCTAGTCCTGGTGCTGGTGGGATTTGGATTTACCGCGTACCATCTGGCCGAAAAGAACGTTTTGAACCGGGTGGACGAGGAACTTCGCAGGAGAACGGGACTGCTGGGAAATATTCTTCGCCCCCCTGGCCGCGGACCGGGAGGCCCTCAGGGACGCGATCCCAACAGACCCGGAGGACCGGGACCTGGAGACCGCCCCTTTCGCCCGAACCGCCCGCCAGAAGAAGAAGGAGCAAATCCTGATTACCCACCGGATGACGGGCGGGGGCCGGGGCTTGGTGAACCACGACTTCCAGTGGAGGCGACAGGCCTTTTCGCGGGAGAATTTACAAATTTTTATTATGTAGTGTGGGGCCGTGAAAGAATTCCAATTTCCCAGTCCTCAAACCTTCCGCCGAACATCGATTTGCCTTCGAAACCGGAGACGGACTCCATGATTGCCCGGACCCGAGGCAACTTCCGGGAAATGATTCATTATCCGAGGGTGGGGCCGGTGATACTCTCGGGGCGATCCATAGAAATGGATATGCGGAACCTGCATCAGCTGGGCTTTTTTTTAGGCGGGGCAGGATTGATTGTGTTGGCCCTGGGATTGACGGGAGGATGGTGGATGGCGACGCGGGTGATCAAGCCGATTGACGACATCAGCAATGCAGCGCGAGCAATCGCGGATGGGAACCTCGGGCAACGGATCAACGTGGTGGATACGGAGAATGAGCTTGGGCGGCTGGCGACAGTGCTTAATTCCACCTTCGGCAGGCTGGAATCCTCGTTCGCAAGGCAGACAAGATTTACAGCGGATGCCTCCCATGAATTAAGGACTCCGCTTTCGGTTATTTTGTCACAAACTCAATTGTCGCTCAGCCGTGTTCGTTCAGCCGAGGAATACCAGGCGACACTGGAGTCATGCCAGCGAGCCGGCCAGCGGATGAGGGTACTGATCGAAAAACTGTTGCAGTTGGCGCGAATCGACTCGGGGCTCGAGCTACAAAGAGTCACGGTGAACCTGGCCGATATTTGTTCCGATTCGATCGACCTGGTGCGACCGCTGGCTGCCGAAAAACAAGTCAGTCTGACGAGCTCCTTCAGCCCTACCCTCGTATTGGGAGATCCGGTGCAGATATCACAAGTGGTCATGAATCTTCTAGCCAATGCTATTTATTATAATAACGCAGGAGGGATAGTGGTGCTGACAACATCGAGCGAGGAGAATTTTTCAGTAATTTCGGTGAAAGATACAGGCCCGGGAATTGAACCCGAAGATCTAAAACATATTTTCGAAAGATTTTATCGAGTGGACAAATCGCGGCATTCGCAAATCAACCATACCGGACTGGGGCTGGCGATAGTGACTGGGATAGTCGAGGCCCATGGGGGAACCATAGGGGTGCAAAGCGAGGTTGGAAAAGGCTCCACGTTTACGGTAAAAATTCCTTCAATACCTCCCAATTCATAACGATATGGAGGGTTTGCCTGAAATACGGTATCAAGCGGGAAACGAGCTGGACCTGCAGCAGGTGATTGAGCTGTATGTAGCTTCGACTTTAGGGGAACGGCGCCCGGTGAATGATTTGGCGCGAATGAAAGAAATGTTGGAGCGAGCCAACCTTGTGTGGACGGCATGGGAAGGTGAATTGCTGGTGGGGATAGCGAGGTCACTCACCGACTTTGTTTATGCGACCTACGTTTCGGACCTGGCGGTGAGAGTTTCACACCAGAGAACAGGGATAGGAAAGGAGTTGCTTCGGCGGACAAAAACATCAGCACCGCAGGCTTCACTGGTGTTGCTTGCCGCGCCGGCTGCGGCGGAATACTATTCCAAAGTGGGGTTCGAGCACATGCCCCGGGCGTGGATGTTGCCGGCCAATCAACCGATTCGATAAACCCTCTTTCGAGCAGAACGGTTCTTACAATTTTTTTACAACTTTCTTACGGAGGGCTGACAACCGCGCGGTTGAATCGCTTCATGGTCAGGCATGATATCAGCCAAATGCTTTTCTGCAGTTTTCCTTTCCACATCCATCCTGTCCATGCGGGCGGACAATCTTCCGGTGATTCGGACAAAAATTCATTCGATCGAAGTGTTTAAGAATGGGGTGGGGTTCGTAAATCGCACGGGGGAAGCGGATCTTTCGCAAGGGTGGGGTAAACTGGAATCGATACCGACATCGACTCTGGGATCCCTATGGATCGGAACAACGGGCAATAAATCAAAAATTGTGGAAATGGAAAACTATCGCGACAAAGTGACCCGGAAAAAAGTGGGCAAGACGATTCAAGATTTGATGACGATGAATGCGGGGAAGAAGGTAGCGATTACATTTATGGGGGAAGGGGGAATTCGCCGAGTGGAAGGATCGCTGGTGGCGGGCCAGGAAGAAACAGGGGAAGATGTTCTGCGTAGTGAAACGGGAGAGGCAATGGACTCGCGGATGGCGGAAAACCAGGGTAGCCAGCTTGTCCTCATACGCACGGTGAACAATGGGAAAGAATCACTTTTGACCCTGCCCAAAGGGTCGATTCAAAGCCTGGAATTGTTGGAAGAGCCGGTTCTGTCTGCGAAATCGGAGACGGAAAAAGAAACGATAAAAATCCGAGTGGAACGGGGAGAGACGAAAACTGGGATCAGCATGAATTACCTTCAGAAAGGACTGGCATGGAGCCCATCCTACCGAATCAACCTTGCGGACGATAAAAATGCATCGATAGGACTCGAGGCAATACTGATAAATGATGTGGAGGACGTGGAAAACGTGGACGTTTCCTTCGTAGTAGGATTTCCGCATTTCCTCTACATGGATGTTTCCAATCCGCTGGCGGTGCGGCAATCTGTGGGGAATTTCCTGCAGGCATTGGTGGGAGCAGGAAGTGAGCGAAATCAGATCCTGGGTAATTCGATGACCCAGTCGGCGATCTACAACTCGCGACGAGAAGTTGCAAACGATAGCACCTGGTCAGCGAATATTAGTTTGCCGGGAGAGAGCTCCCAGGATTTGTATTTTTATAAACAAAAGGGAGTGACGCTCAAAAAGGGGGATCGAGGAAGATACTCCGTTTTCAACGCGAACGTTCCCTACGAGCACATTTACCAGTGGGAAATTCCCGACACGGCGAGTGTGGACGACAGGGGTTACCGCCAGGATCCAGGGGCGAAAAAGGAAATCGAGAACCAGGTGTGGCATGTGGTTCGGTTACAAAACACCACAAAACAACCGTGGACGACGGCGCCGGCCTTTGCCGCCGCGGGAGACTTGCCCGTAGCGCAAGATTTGCTTGGCTACGCGCCCCCGGGTGCGAAATCGACCCTAAAACTCACGGTGGCTGCTGAAATCAAGGCAGAGCAGACCCAAAACGAAACGGCGCGCAAAGGGATGACAGTGAGTGGGATTTCATTTGAGGAAGTGATGGTGGAAGGGAAGTTGCATGTGACCAACATGAAGTCGCAGGAAATCTGCGCGGTTATTCACAAGACATTGGTTGGGACTGTAACGGATGCGGGAGATGGGAAAGTGACGAAGTCGAGCCTGAGACTGATGGCCTTCAACAGCAGTTCGGATCTTGATTGGGAATTCCACCTTGGGCCGGGAAAAGAGCGGGAAATCACCTATCAATACAAAGTGCTTTTAAGGCGCTGAAGGAAAACTGGCATTCCGCTCAAAGGAAGGGGCATGATTGTGGCGAATGAGTGGCTGGCAACTTTTGAATGAGGCA
>JAQGOY010000082.1 GCA_028293375.1 Verrucomicrobiales bacterium
CAGCCAATCTCCACCGTGAACGGGGTCAGTCTCTTAGGTAATCTGATCTGTTTTTTAATTGAGGGTAAAGTGATGCTCTCAAAAAAACTTGACCATTGTCACTGGGCCACATGGGACGTGTCGGATGCTTTGGTATAGCAACTCAGTTTACTTGGAGTTCAGTGGGGTCCCACCAGCTTTTCGCAAGTAACTTCAGTCAGGAAGGTAACAGTTTAGCTCCTCGTCTCATCCGATGGGAACAACATCCTACCCACCGGAATCCAAGCATCCTGCCCATCCTGAAATCCATGTAAAAATATCAGCACCGACGGGGTCCCTTGGCCGTCTAAATTCACGTTTTCATTCACAACTAGTTCCAAATAAGTCACTTACGAAAACCAAAAACATTTCCAACTATTTTGAGGGTAGGACAGCCTACGGGGTATGCCCCATGCTAAAGTGCTCCTGAAAGCTAAACTAAAACAAAATTGAAAATCTAAAAATAACCTAAAACCACTTGAATTATGCAACGAGAAACCATCAACCAAATCCTGGAACTGCGCTTCGCCAACAAGACTTACGAAGAAATCTCCGCCACCGTGGGCTACACTCCGCGCACCGTCGGACGTGTCCTCGGCAAACACCGGGCCGATCTCGCCCTGATGCATTCACAATGGCTCGAACTGAACAATGAGAAACTTCAAAACGACATCCGAAGCCAGTCCACCCATCGCGCCACCATCCTGCATCAACTTCGCGAAGAACTAAGCACCCGCAAATTCTCCGATATTCCAACCGATAAACTCATGAGAATGATAGAGCAGGGTGAACGGGCCGAACGCGAAACTGAAAACCGACTGACAAAGATCATTCACTGCGGAAACCAATCCATCGACGACTACGTGGCCGAGATCGATGAACCCTCGTCCAGTCGGGCATTGCCATCAATGAACCACAAACCATCCCTCACTACCCTTCCCAAACCGATCCCATTACCAGTTCCAGCACCCGCTCACACCGCAGTGCAGGCAGCAACACCAACTCCGCAAAACGAACCCGAATCGAAGGCTGAACGGATGGAGCCAGAAGATTACATTCCAGAAGATTGGACTGCCGAAGAAGAGGCAATTTACCAGCAGGACTTGTTGGAAGACGAAAAACGGCTCGCTCAAGAGCTGAAGACCACCACCCAACTCAAAAATCCTGACCCATCGTCAAATGAAGCGAAGCCCCAAAAGAAAGCCGCCTAAACCAAAAAATGTCCTAATCTTGTCCTTAAAATGTCCTTTTTTGTAAAAGACCAAGATTTGGATCATAAAGAATCAAAGCCAACCCGCGAGCGTCGTAAAAATCCGTAGGATACGAGGTGACGAGAATCTAATCAAAAAAATCAAACGACCCGTGTATGATGAACACAAAAAGACATAGCACAAAATTCCTGCCCTGCCTCCATGCTAGCGACAGCGTAAACTCAACGAAAGTCGCCACCCAAAAAATGTCACCGTGTGTCACATGTGACAACGCATTTCCTCTAGGCAAATGTCACTTTCGTGTCACTTTTTTGGCCATTTCAAAATGTGACATCGGCTCAGTCTCGAAGCATCCACGATCCCCAAGATGGGAGGTCGAACCTCGACTCGAACATCGACCGGAATCGAAAGTTCAACCAATGGGAAAATGTCCTAATCCTGTCCTTAAAATGTCCTTTTTGAAAAAGACCAAGTTTCGGATCAAGAAGAATCAAAGCCAACCCGCGAGCGTCGTTAATATTCGTAGGATGCGAGGTGACGAGAATCCAATCAAAAAAATCAAACGACCCGTGTAAGATGAACACAAAAAGACAAAGCACAAAATTCCTGCCCTACCTCCATGCTAGCGACAGCATACACTCAAGGAAAGTCCCCACCAAAAGTGTCACCGTGTGTCACATGTGACAACTCCGGTTCTCCTAGGCAAATGTCACTTTCGTGTCACTTTTTTGGCCATTTCAAAATGTGACATCCGATCAGTGTCGAAGCATCCACGACCCCCAGGATGGGAAGTCCAACCTCGACTCAAAATCGAAAGTTCAACCAATGGGAAAATGTCCTAATGCTGTCCTTAAAGTGTCCTTTTTCAAATGGCCAAGTTTCGGATCATGAAGAATCAAAGCCAACCCGCGAGCGTCGTTAATATTCCGCCAACCTGCGATATAATATAAAATCGCGCTCGGATGAGTCCGAGGCTTTGCCCCAGCCAGGTATGGCCCGATGCCTGGACGGCAGGTCCCCCTCCTGGCTGGGGCAAAACGAAGGAATCGCCGGGGATCGCGATTTTGAGCGCACTCCGCGAACGAAACGGATAAAAGCACCAACACCACAATGACTCCGCGCCATTTCTCCACCCTCCTTCATCATTGCAGTAACTCTCACCCTCCTCTACACTAGCCGAACGTTTTATGACTTTGACCGAAAAAATCCTGGCTCGCGCCTCCGGTAAATCTCAGGTTGCATCTGGGGATAACATTTGGGTGAATGCCGATGTCCTCATGACTCACGATGTCTGCGGACCCGGCACGATTGGTGTTTTTAAGCGCGAATTTGGCAAAAATGCCAAGGTTTGGGATCCAAAAAGGGTGGTCATTATTCCTGATCACTACATCTTTACGGCCGACTCCAAATCCAATCGCAATGTCGATATTCTCCGCGATTTCGTGAGGGAACAAAAACTCCCTTACTTTTACGACGTCATTGATGACGACAATGGCCAATGGGTGTTTGACCCCTCAAAAGGAGCTCTGAAACGCCAATACGGCTCCCGCTACGCCGGCGTTTGCCACACCGCTTTACCTCAGAAAGGTCATACTCGCCCGGGCGAAATCCTTTTCGGCACCGATTCCCACACTTGCATGGCTGGCGCTTTCAATGAATTTGCCACCGGAATTGGGAATACCGATGCCGGCTTCGTCATGGGCACAGGCAAATTATTGATCAAAGTGCCTGAATCCATGCATTTCCGCCTCGAAGGAAAACTTCAGCCTGGCGTTATGGCGAAGGACGTCATTTTACATTGCATCGGAGCCATTGGCTTTGACGGAGCCACCTATCGCGCCATGCAGTTTGATGGCAGCGGCATCGGCTCCCTTTCCATGGATGACCGCATGACCATTGCCAACATGGCTATTGAAGCCGGTGGTAAAAACGGCATCTTTGAGTTCGACGCCCAGACCAAGGCCTTTGTGGATGCCCGTTGCAAATTGAACGGAACCAAAGCCACTTACGAACCAGTGGAACGCGACTCCAACGAAAAATTCGTTTACGAAATGGTGGTCGACCTCACGAAGTTGGAGCCAACCGTCGCTTGTCATCCCGATCCCGGCCAGCGCAAACTGGCCCGTGAAATGACCTCCGTTAAGTTGGATCGCGCTTACGTCGGTTCCTGCACCGGCGGAAAAACCAGCGACTTCCTCGAATTCGCCCGAATCCTCCAGGGTCACCAGGTTTCTATCGACACTTTCGGGGTCCCAGCCACACCCGAAATTGTTCACGATCTCCAAACTGCTAGATGGGGCGATAAGACCGTTTGGCAAATTCTAGTCGATGCCGGTGTCCAGATGACCGAAAACGCCGGATGTGCTGCCTGCCTCGGTGGACCGGTGGATACCTTTGGACGCATGAATGCGCCTTTAAAATGCATCAGCGCAACCAACCGCAACTTCCCGGGTCGCATGGGTCACAAGGAATCCCAGGTTTTCCTCGCTTCGCCCGCAACCGTGGCAGCCAGCGCCATCACCGGCCACATAACCGATCCAAGAGACTACGCCGCGAATTAAGTAAAGAATGTCAAAAAGAACCTGCACCGAAAAAAGTCGGTGCAGGTTTTTTTAATTTGAAGCCCATGATTCCAAAACGCCGTCCAGGTGGCGGCGATCTCTCCGTGAGCGTCTCTCGTGCGAAGCGCATCCTATTCACTTCCATCTAAATAAAATCCCGTCCCATATGGAAAAGCTCTCTCGCCTCCAACAGAAAGCTTGCTTTTGAAATCTTTACCGCCACTTTTTCCCCGTGGAAAGTGAATCCCTCGATCTATACCTGGAGCGCACCATTCTGCTTTTGGTGGCCGGAATTTTTGCCTATGCCTTTTGGGCTATTGGCGTAATTCAGCCCAGGACTTTTGTCATTGTTCAACTGCTCACCTGCGGGGCTCTCGCTCTATGGGGCGTCCGGATACTTCTCATAAAATCTTACCGTCTTCTGTGGCCTCCCCTTTGCTGGCTTGTCGTCGCTTTTGTTGTTTATAGCGGAATTTGTTATCATCGCGCCGATGTCGAATACGTCGCTCGCCTTGAATTTTTTCGAATCCTCGTTTATGCCGCTCTTTTTTTCCTGATCGTTAATAACTTCAGAACCCAGTCTTCCGCTCAGTTGTTCACTTTTTTCCTGATCGTTCTGGCTACCCTCGTTGCCTGCTACGGTATTTATCAATATGCCAGTTCTTCTCACAAGGTTTTCAATTACCTTAAACCGTTGCAATACGGCCGAAGGGCCTCCGGTAATTTCATCAATCCAAATCACCTCGCCGGCTTCTTGGAAATGATCATTCCCTTCACTTTCGCCTGGGCGTTAAGCAGACGATTTCAACATGCAACCCGCCTCGTCCTCGGATACGTCGGCTTGGTCATGTGCGTGGGATTGGTTCTCACCATTTCCCGAGGCGGCTGGGTGTCTTGCACCGTTTCCATGGTGCTTCTGTTGATCCTCCTCATCGGCCGAAAACAGAGCCGCATCAGCGCTACTTTGCTCTTGCTGCTTCTTCTCCTCTTCGGCGGCTTACTCCTTGACCGCTCCGGCGTCTTCAGCGCCAGAGCCTCCAGGGACATGCAGATTCTCAAAAGCGATGACGTCCGATTCAAATTCTGGAAACCTGCCGTTGAAATTTGGAAACGCGATCCTTGGCTTGGCAACGGTCCGGGACATTATGACATTTTGTTTGCGACCTATCGCCCCACCGATGTCCAAATACGCCCCGAGTATGTGCACAATGATTACCTCAACACTCTCTGCGACTACGGGATTATCGGACTGATCATTATCCTAAGTGGAATGGCTGTTTTTTATTACGGGCTTTGGAAAACATGGCCCTTCGTCCAAAGGCAAAAAGAGGGTGTCTCCCAAAAGGGGAGTAATCGCGCCGGACTCATCCTGGGCGCTGGTGTGGGCATTTTCGCCATACTGGTGCACTCCTTTGTGGATTTTAACATGCACATGCCTGCCAACGCCATGGTTGTTGTGGCAATCCTGGCCTTGGCTACCACTTACCAGCGATACGCCACCGAACGCGTTTGGACAGCTGCTCCCATGAAATACCTCGCCCTCATGGGTATCATCGCATTCTGTCTCTATTTGGTGCCGCACGGCCTCCAAACCCGCAAAGAACAAAATTTTCTTTTGGCCGCTAAATATCTTCCTTTCACCTCCCAGGAACGAATCGCGGCTTTGAAAAGTGCATTTGCCGTTGAACCGAAAAACTCAGTGACCGCCTACGACCTTGGTGAAGCCTTGTGGAAACAGAGCCTGGGAGGTTATCGCGGATATGAAGTGCTGGCCAGGGAATCGATGGAATGGTCCCAAAAATCAGTCGCTCTAAACCCGCACGAAGCCCAGGCCCACATTGGCGTGGGCCTTTGCCTCGATTGGCTGGATCAGCATCAGGCTGCCGCTCCTTATTATATGGAGGGCTTGAAACACGATCCTAACGGCTATTCCGCAGTCGCTTACGCTGGATACCATGAGGTGCAGGCGGAAAATTATCCCAAAGCTATTGAGTACTTCAAAAGATCCCTGGAATTAAAGCCATCTTACGGTAATCCTGTGGCCTACGAATACCTTGGAATTATCAGCAAAAGAATGTCGGAAAAAGCTGGCAATCCATAGAACCTTGTGTTAGGAAATGTAGGAACAAGTGAGGCAAGCGCCTCCGAACGAAAAATTTTGGTTTTATTCTGGGAGAATAAAACTGAAGTGGGGCGTCGAAAAACGGTTTGACAATTGATGCTGAACCTTTAACGTCTCCACAAGATTGAATCTCAGGTACTAATCAGGAGTGCAACTATGAAACAAATTGGACTAATTAAAAAGTGGATGGGCTGCGGTTTAGCCGTTCTTGCTCTTTCTCTCGTTACATCTGCTCAGGCCGAAACCGTCAAACAAGGCAAAGCAACTGTTCGCGCCGTGCGTGGCACTGCTAAATACAAAGGCGCTGATGGCGTCTGGCTTCCTTTGAAGGTTGGCAAAAATTTAGGTCAGGGCGATACCGTCTCCACCAGCCCTGATACCACCGTTGATCTTTTCCTCGGTCAAAATGGTCCTGTCGTCCGCGTCACCGGTGACACCACCATGGGCCTCGATGCTCTTAATTACACCGACACCGGTGCAGATGCAGTCATCAACACCCAATTAAATCTTTCTAACGGACGCATCCTCGGCAACGTCAAGAAACTGGCCTCTGCTTCCAAATACGAAATCAAGACACCAAACGGTGTTGCTGGTATTCGCGGAACTGATTTCGACGTCACCGTCGAAGTTCGCGGCCAACAATATGTCGTTCACTTCACCAGCGTCTCCGGCACCTTGATCGCCTCCGCAGTCGTCAACGGTCAAACCGTCACATCTGTCATCAACACCGGTGAAACATGGACCCCAGGAACCGGTGGCAACACCACCGTCCCAGCTGCAGCTCTCCAACAAGCGGTTAATCTGATTGCAGATGCTTTGAAGGTTACCCTGCTCATAACAGAAATTGGCCCAACTCGCACTGGAACAGTTCCTACCGTGGAAATCGTCACCCGCATTGATCCTCAGACTGGTTCTGATACCGGTAATGGCTCGGGCAGTGGAAACCACACTGGAACCGGTAGCGGTAACGGTACGCCAACAGGCGGCACAGAAGGTAACGGCGGCGGAAGCAACCCTCTCTAATCGCTGAATAAACAATTTCAACCCGGAGTAACGAAAGTTGCTCCGGGTTTTTCGCATTTATAACCGACCCAAAGTTTCCCAACTCGTCCCATCACTCGAACCCTAGTCTTGCTCGGTGCCCCTCGTCACTTCCAGTAAATCAGTTAGAATTGTCCTCCATCCTCGGTGCCGTGAAATTGACTTAATCCCCCGCATTGGTGTTGAAATCGACAACCAACTGAAAACGGTAACCTTCATAGAAATGCCTGTTTACAGACTCGGCACGGTTTGAGCTATTCTCAACTTTGTAACTTATCATACACAGAGTCCGGGAGGTTTTATAACCGGAGTAAAAAGGAGTGTAATTATGAAGCAAATGGGAAAAGTCAAAAAAGGGTTGGTTTTAGGGTTGGTCGCTTGCTGTCTCTCTCTCTTCACTTCTGTTCAGGCCGAAACCCCGATTCTAGGCACTGCGACGGTGCGAGCCATCCATGGAACGGCCAAATACAAAAGTCCCGACGGAACCTGGCTCCCTCTGAAAGTCGGCAAGAATCTGACCCAGGGCGACACCATTTCCACCTCCACTGATACGACGCTTGACCTCTTCCTCCGACAGAACGGTCCAGTATTGCGGGTGATGGCCGATACCACCTTGGGATTGAACATCCTGAACTTCACCGATAGCACCGGGGAAAGAGTCGTGAACACCCAACTAGGCCTCACTGCTGGTCGTATCCTCGGTAATGTAAAA
>JAQGOY010000089.1 GCA_028293375.1 Verrucomicrobiales bacterium
ATGTGCAGAAACTTACGAAAGCGACTGGATCCTTCACAATTGAGACAGGAGCGGGGGTGATCACCGCGAGCTTCCAGCGGGAGCGGGTTACGGTGAACCTGACCCGGCCCAAAGATTTAAAACTTTCGGAAAGTGTGGACTTAAAGGGTGGCGCGTCACTAATTCATTCGTTGAATACAGGGGTGCCACATGCGGTATTGTTTGTCAAAGACGCGGATGAAGCAATGGTTCAACCGCTTGGCGCCGAAGTGCGCTATCATCCGCACTTTGCGCCGCGGGGCACGAATGTGAATTTTGTGGAGATCAAAGGGAGTAATGCGATTCGCGTGCGGACCTACGAGCGCGGGGTGGAAGGTGAAACCCTGGCATGCGGCACAGGTGTGACGGCCTCGGCGTTGATTTCAGCGCGACTGAACAAATTTACTTCGCCGGTGCTGGTGCAAGTGCAGGGGGGAGATACCCTGGAAGTAAGCTTCACCGAGGAAGGCGATGGAAATTTCGCTGATGTGAAACTGACGGGTCCTGCGGATTTTGTGTTTGAAGGGAAAATTGCCCTTTAAGGCAGGGGTCCAAGTGATTCCAATAAAATCTGACTGGTAAAATAAACCGCCTTCTTTCAAGCTGATCAAACTTTGTATGTTTAACGGGACTTATACTGCCATTGTCACGCCTTTCAAAAACGGGAAGGTGGATGAGGCTGCGCTCGAACGTTTAGTGAAATTCCAAATTAAGGGAGGGGTGGACGGGATTGTTCCAGTGGGGACCACTGGCGAATCACCCACCCTCGATTTTGACGAGCATAAACGAGTGATGGAACTGGCGGTGAAATATGCCGGGGGCAAAGTAAAAGTGATTGCCGGGACGGGAGCCAATTGCACGCGTGAAGCAATTGAATTGACCAAGGCCGCCGAAGATCTGGGCGCCGATGGGACATTGCAGGTGGCGCCGTATTACAACAAGCCGACCCAGGAAGGGTTGTTCCAGCATTACCACGCGATCGCGCGAGCGACCAACCTGCCGATGCTTTTGTATAGCATACCCGGGCGTTGCGGAATCGAGATTGCGGTGGAAACGGTGAATCGTTTGGCGCACGACAGCGTGAACATTGTCGGGATCAAAGAAGCAGGAGGCAATGCCGATCGCGTATCGCAACTGCGCGCGGTCCTTGGCGAAAAATTTACGATACTTAGCGGTGATGACTCGTTGACCCTGCCATTCATGTCGGTGGGAGCGAAAGGGGTGATCAGCGTGGCGTCGAATATCATTCCAAAAGAAGTATCGAATATGGTGAAGGCCTATTCGATGGGGAACCTGGCGGTGGCGCAGAAGATACATCACAAATACTATCCTTTGTTCAAAGACCTATTCGTGGAAACGAACCCTGTGCCGGTGAAAGCGGCGCTGGCGATGATGGGAATGATGGAGGAGGAGTATCGACTGCCGCTGGTGAGCCTGTCCAGCAAGAGTAAAGAAACGCTCAAGGCAAGCCTGAGAATGTGCAGTGTGTTAAAAAATTAGGTTATGACAAAAGTTGTTATTACCGGCTCGAAAGGGCAAATGGGGCAGGCGTTGATCACGTGCGCCCGGAGGTTTCCGACTGAGCTTGAAGTGACGGGTCAAATTGACCAGGGGGACGATCTGTCTTCTGTGATTGGCTTATGCGACGTGGTCATTGATTTTAGTTTCCACGAAGCAACGTTGGCCGTGGCAGAACTTTGTTTGGCGCATGGCAAGGGGCTGGTAATCGGGACGACGGGGCATAGTGAGGCTGAAAAAGAGAAATTAATCGCGATCAGCAAAAAATTGCCGGTGGTCTGGTCATCGAACTATTCGACGGGAGTGAACGCATTATTTTGGCTGACCCGCAAAGCGACGGAAATCCTTGGGCCTTCCTTTGACCTGGAAGTGGTGGAAATGCATCATCGATTAAAGAAAGATGCGCCGAGCGGAACGGCGATGAGCCTGGCAGAAATATTGGCGGACGTGCGCAAACAACAACTTCAAGAAGTGGTCAGGCACGGGCGAGAAGGGATTGTGGGCAAAAGAACTTCGGAGGAGATTGGGATGCACTCCGTGCGTGGAGGCGATGTGGTCGGGGATCACACTGTGATTTATGCTGCGATGGGCGAAAGGGTGGAGTTAACCCATAAAGCGTCCAGCCGGGAAACTTTTGCCAATGGGGCGCTTCGTGCGGCACAATGGCTGCATAATAAACCAGCCCGTTTGTATGATATGCAGGACGTGTTGGGATTGAAAAACCGATAAAACACACAGGGCAACCCTGGAGGGATTCGGCGGAGTAAGAATACCCCTCGGGGTTTCCCTCTGAGATCGACCGGGGCATTATCAGGTAGCTTCAAATTTGGGCGAGGTGTATTCATTTTAGGACAAGTCGAGCTCGAAACGGTCGGTCTGGAGGCTCCAGGACTTGCAAAAAATATGCCTGAACTCTCATTCGTTCTCAATCGAGAGGAAGAGGTCTGCCATGACTCCATTCATCTTGCGCCGACTCCCTCCTGGGACACCATCGGAAAAAGCGAGCACTTCGTTCAGTTTTACGAGAAAGACGCCTGCCTGATCGATTCCGTAAGCGCGTTCTTCGCAAAAGGTTTTAACAAAGGCGAACCTGCCATCGTCATTGCGACCAAGGAACATCGACAAGATCTGATGTCGAGACTTTCTGCGGAAGGTTTCGATGTGGAGAAACTAAAAGCGGATGGGACTCTAACTTCTTTAGATGCTAAAGAAACGCTTGAAAAATTCATGATCGAAGGTTCGCCGGATGCTTCACTTTTCAAAAGTGTGGTGGGTCGGCTGGTGGAGCGGACGAGTCGGCGGGGGGCCGGACTGCGAGCGTTTGGTGAGATGGTGGCCATTTTGTGCGGGGAAGGCAATTCGCGAGGAGCGATACAGTTGGAGGAGCTTTGGAATGACCTGGGAAAGGAGCATTTATTCGCGTTATTTTGCGCGTATCCGCTGCATGGTTTTAAAGGCGAGACTGATGGCCAGCCGTTTGCGCACATCTGCAAAGCGCACACGCGGGTGATACCTACGGAAAGCTATGCGCGCACGGGAAGCACCGAGGATGACCGACTTCGAGAGATAACAAGGTTGCAGCAAAAAGCGGCTTCACTGGAAGCGGAAATCGCGATCCGAAAAAAGTGCCAGGAGGAATTGGAACGTCGGGAAACGGAGCTGAGAGATTTCCTGGAAAACGCGACCGAAGGCATTCACCAGGTGAATGTGAACGGCAAAATATTGTGGGCCAACCGTTCGGAACTCGAACTTTTAGGATACAAGGAGGAGGAATATGTAGGGCACGATATTTCTGAGTTCCATGCGGACCCGGAAGTGATCGAGGATATACTTTTCCGTCTGAAACGGGGCGAAAAACTGCACGATTATGAGGCGCGAGTGAAGCACAAGGATGGTTCGATTCGATATGTATCGATCAATTCGAGTGTGTTGTGGTCGGGTGATAAGTTCAGTTATACGCGGTGCTTCACACGAGACATCACTGCCAGAAGAAAAGCGGAGGAAATCCTGGAAACGACAGTAAAAGAACGAACGGCGCAGCTACAGGAAACGGTGGCTGACCTGGAGGCATTTTCATATAGTATTTCGCATGATATGCGTTCGCCCCTGCGGGCGATGCAAGCTTATGCAGCCTCAATTCTGGAGGATTACTGCGGGAAGCCACTCGACGAGGAAGGTGTAGAACGACTTTCGCGAATACAGCGCTCAGCCACCCGCATGGACTTACTGATCCGGGATGTTCTTGCTTACAGTCAGGTGGCAAAGGCAGAGATTAAATTAAGCCCGATTCGACTGGCCCCGCTGGTAGCTGATATTCTGGACGAGCAATTCGGGAGCGAACGAGCCAAAGGGTGGATTACCGTGGGTGGACTTCATGCGGTATGCGGTCATGACGCCTATCTGACCCAATGCATCTCGAATCTGATTGGAAATGCGTTGAAATTTGTGGCGCCAGGAAATGAGCCGAAAGTCCGGATTTGGAGCGAATGCCTGGATGGGCAGGTTAAAGTATTGATCAGCGACGAAGGCGTTGGAATCCTAGCTGAACATCACGATAGAATTTTTAAGATATTTGGCAGGGTGTATCCGGAGAAGCAATATTCGGGAACAGGAATAGGGCTGGCGATAGTGAACAAAGCAGTAGCGCGGATGGGTGGAAAATTAGGTTACAATTCCGAGCCGGGCATGGGGACCACCTTTTGGTTCACGCTTCCTTCAGGGGGCGAGTCTTAAGATGCAAACCCTGCTGTTGGTAGAAGACAACCCGGATGATCAGTTCATCATGAAGAGGGCGCTAAAAAGCGCTGGAGTACTGAATCCGCTGCATATTTTAGACGATGGACAGCTGGCGATCGATTACCTGGAGGGGGTTGGTGTTTATTGCGACAGGTCGAAATACCCCTTACCTGCGCTTATTTTCCTGGATCTCAACCTTCCATTCAAGTCGGGTTTTGATGTGTTGAAGTGGGTTCGTGCCCGTGCGGAGTTCAAGGGAATTGTCATTGTGGTTCTCACCTCTTCGGAACATTTGGTAGACATCAGTGCGGCCTACCAGGCTGGGGCAAATTCTTACCTCGTAAAACCCCCAAGGGCGGAAGACCTCATGGAAATGGCGAAATCATTCAAATGGTATTGGATGATTTATAACCGATTTGAGACCGTTCCAAGTTTATAGTTGAGCTGGAAATCCTTACTTTAGGACCGCCAATTAGCCGCACTACTCACCATTGTGCTGGTTGGTTTGAGTACAACCATAATTAGTTGGAACAACGATTTTTGCGCCGGATCGTGATTTAGTATTGTGTGAAGTGACACATTTTACGAGTATTGCTTCCTCCAGAAGCGAATCAAAACGTTCATCCTAAAGCTTCTTATCGTCGCATCCGTGCTTACCGGCCCGGAAGAGATTTCTCGTGCACAGATTTCCACGAGAGTTTCTGACACTTCGCAAGCGGTGACGAATCTGGCGCAACTCAAGAAACTCCCTCCATCAGAAGCGGCAAAAAAATTGCCAATCGACATACGAGGAGTGATCAGCCAACTCAAGCCTTTGGCTTTTATTCAGGATCAAAGCCACGGCGCCTATTTCGTGGCGGAAGGACAGGATTCTTTTCAGATTGGCGATTTGGTCGAGCTGCGCGCGGTGACGGAGGCGGGAAATTTTGCACCCTATGCAGTGGACGGAAAATTGAGACTGATCCGGCACGGGGCTCGGCCACGCCCGCGGATTTTGGGTTCGGACGAGTTGTTGGATGGAAGTCTTGATGCGGCCTGGGTGGAGACGCGCGGCGTGGTGAGGAGTGCAGGGGAAGGGGCGAAAGAAGGCTCACTTTGGGTGGAGTGGGGAAGGCAACGATACAGTGCCTACGTTTACACGGCGGCAACAAACCTGGCACGATTTGTCGGTGCGTCAGTGAAGATTCATGGAAATTACGGTGTGATGTTTAATGACAAAGGTCAATTGGTGGGAATGCGGCTATTTGTGCCCACGCTGGATTCCATAGAAATAGTGGAACCGGCGAGCCGGACGAGCGAATTACCGGTGACACCGATCAGCAGTTTATTCCAATATTCGGCGGGTAACATTCAAAAAAGAGTAAAGGTGCGCGGAGCACTTTCGTACTACGAACCTGGGCATCGACTTTACCTGGCATCCAGCAATGGAGTTATGCTGGTTCAAACCAGTGAAAAACAACCAATGACCATGGGGCAGGAGCTGGAGGTGGTTGGTTTTCCCGTGCTGGGAATAGCCAAACCGCATCTTGAGGATGGAGCGGTGACGCGGCTATCTTCGAAAGAGGTGGTTCAGCCCAAGAGCAGGTCGATGGATGAGGTTTTCAAATCGCTGGACAATGACGGGACGCTCTTGGAGGTGAAGGGCACGCTGATAGATCAAAACCTGAAGAAGGATAATACGGTCTATACCATACAATCGAGCAACTCGATAGTCACCGCCAACTTATTCAACACGAAAACTGCGGGATTGAAAAAGCAGAATGCGTTTTCGCCTGGATCTGAAGTCTCGATCATTGGGATTTGCCAGATCCAGGAAGTGGCGTTGAACGATTCGAACATCCCGGAAATCGTGTCAGTCAGATTTTTGCTTCGATCACCGGAAGACATCATGGAGCTGAGGAAGCTGCATTGGTGGCAAACGGAGACGGCGAAAGGTTTTTACGCGATTATTTTGTTTGTGGTTTTTTTGGCGGGGATTTGGTCGATATTTATTGGCCGAAAGAACCGGCAACTGAGACAGGCGCAAAGGGAGTTGCAGAAAGCCCATGATGAATTGGAAATGCGGGTGGAAAAGCGCACGCGGGAATTAGCCCACGCTAAAAAAGAAGCTGAAGACTCCCGGGCGATAGCGGTGGCAGCGAACGAGGCCAAGAGTGTTTTCCTGGCGAACATGAGCCACGAGATTCGGACTCCAATGAACGGGGTAATAGGGATGAGCGGATTGCTCCTGGAAACGGCGCTGGACGAAGAACAGAGGGAATTTGCCCTGACGGTGAAGCAGAGCGGGGAATCTCTTCTGACGATTATCAACGACATTCTGGATTTCTCGAAAATTGAGGCGGGAAAGATGGCGTTTGAGGTATTGGATTTTGATCTGCGAGAGTTGATCGAGGGAACTCTGGACATGGTGGCGGAGAGAGCCCAGGCCAAAAAAATCGAACTGGCGTATCAGATGCCTGAAAATATTATTCCCGAGCTGCAGGGAGACCCTGGCCGGCTGAGGCAGGTAATGCTCAACCTGCTGAGTAATGCGGTGAAATTTACAGAGCGGGGGGAAATTCTTTTGGAAGTTTCGCAATTGCGGGAGTCAGAAGGAGAAGTGGAATTGCGCATTTTGATCAGGGATACCGGGATAGGAATAGACAAAGAATCACAGAAGAAATTATTCATGGCGTTTGAGCAGGCAGACGTCTCGACAACACGAAAGTATGGAGGCACAGGATTAGGACTGGCGATATCCCGGCGGTTGGTGGAGATGATGGAAGGAAAGATCGGAGTGGAGAGCCAACCCGGAGAAGGCTCCCTATTTTGGTTCACGGTGAGATTGCCGAAGCAGTTGAACCCGGCGCCGGCACGGCCGATGCAGGAATGGGAGATACTGCGAGAAGTGCGGGTATTGATCGTGGACGACAACGCGACCAACCGAACAATATTGCACCGGCAGTTGCTGGGATGGAAGATGCGGAATGGAGGGATTGCAGCGAACGGGCAGGAGGCTCTCAAGATACTGAGGGAGGCTGCAGAAGCACGCGATCCGTTCAAATTGGCGATCCTTGACATGAATATGCCCGGGATGGACGGCATGGCTTTAGCAAAGGAAATAAGGAACGACCCTTTAATCAACAACACGAGGATAGTGATATTGACCTCGATGTGTGAACGAATGGATCCCGCCGAGCTAAAGGCTACGGGCATTTCTGGATGGCTAATAAAGCCCGTGAAACTTTCACAGTTGCAATCCACCCTGGTGAAGGTGGTTAGCGAGGAAACTCAGCCCGGCGGCAGACTCCGTTCAGGTCAAAGGACGGAAGTTTCGGCACACGGCTCACCCGTTGTTTCGTCGAGACTTAAGATTCTGCTGGCGGATGATAATTCGGTTAACCAAAGAGTGGGCGTGATGCAACTCCGCAGACTGGGTTTCGAGGCGGATGTGGCGGCTGACGGGACGGAAGTGATTTCCGCTGTCCAGGCAATAAATTACGATCTTATATTAATGGACTGCAATATGCCGGTGATGGACGGGTACGAAACGACAAAACGGATAAGAGCGAAGGGTGGAAAAAACCGTATTCGCATCGTGGCGATGACTGCGAATGCAATGCAGGGTGACAGGGAGCGCTGCCTGGCGGCTGGAATGGATGACTACATTTCGAAGCCGGTCAAAAGCGGAGAGTTACGAAGAGTCATAGAGCAGGCAGTCAAGTCGAAGGGTTAAAGAGGCGAATGGATGCCCTGTTCCAGAGCATCCATTCCCCTGGCCATTAGCGACTTGAGCTTTTACGTTTTGTGGCTGCTCCCTTAGGTTTCACGGATCGCTTGTTACCGGGGCTTTCTTCTTCCCCTTCTTCCTCTTCCCCGGCCTCGGGATTGGCAGCGGATTCGGCAATTTCAGTCAACTTTTCATCGGTTGCCTTTTCCTCTTCCAGGGTCTGTTCGAGCAATTCGAGGGCGTCGTCCTGTTCCAGAAGCCTGGCCCAGGCGACAAGAGAACCGTAGGAGGCGATTTCGTAATGCTCCACTTTTTGTGCGGCGCAGATCAAAGCAGCATCACCAGCTTCCTCTTCGATCAGTTCAGCGCCTTCCTCCAGCAGTCCCTGCATGGCCTTGCATTTCTTGCCGCGCGGTTCTTCGCCGAAGGTGGAAAAGACTTCCTCGAGGCGTTCAATATGAACTTGAGTTTCCTCCAGGTGAGTTTCGAAAGCTTCCTTTAGTTCAGGATGTTCAGCAGCTTTGGCCATCTTTGGAAGGCCTTTGGTGAGTTGTTTTTCGGCATCGTAAAGATCCTTGAGTTCATCAAGGAATGTTTCCTTTAGGTTCGACATAATTTCCTTTTACCAGACCCATAAAAACGTGCACCGTGCCCGTTCCTGTGATCTCGTTTCAACCTAAAGAGGGAGAGGCTGCGCGCAACCCACTGTCCCCGGAATTTCGTTTCGGGTTTGAACTGATTGCTGCCTCAGCCTCCAGTCAATGGCAATATGCGGAGGTAGTCGGCACCAGAACGGTGAAACGGTCCAGGGAAACAGGGAGGAAAACCTCTCAATTCTAACAAGTAATAATAATCTGATTAACCTGCAGTCCTCAATTCTGTTGGAGTTCGAAGAATTCTTGATTCGCGCCGACGGTCAGGGTAATGGAATTCTGGTTGTCTGTAACAGTGGGGGTGGTGGTTACCGGGTTCCAGACAGCACCGATACCTGAGCTCGAGCGAAGTCCGAAGGAAGGATTGGTGACGGGCCAGGTTAAAGTGATGGTATTGCTGTTACGAGAAATGACTAGCGAGGGGGCTCCATATCGATAAACAGCACCGCCTCCGAGGCTGCCTCCCTGGGAGGCTATGCCATAGAGTGTCCCATCGATTCCAGAAATTAGGCCGCTTGGATTGAACGGTGTGGCTGTGGTGAAGGAGTAAACCGAGGTGAACGTTCCATTTGGGGCTACTTTGAACAAGGTGCCTGAATCGGCGGATCCGCCCTGATAAGTGGTGCCAAAGATGTTGCCGTCCTTGCCGAGAATCAAGCCGCCGGTGGGATTGGCGCCATTATTTGAGTCGAAGAAGACAATGGTTGAAAGCACACCAGCCGGAGTGATTTTAAAGACGGTTCCAAAATCGTTGTCTGCCTGATGCGAAGTTGTACCATAGAAGTTGCCATCGGCTCCCTGCAACAGGCGAGCCGATGGGCTGGAGCCGTTGCTAAAGTCGAAAGTGGCGAGAGTAGTGAATGTCCCGACGGGAGTTATTTTAAAGACAGTTCCAGCGGTCCCAAAATCGCCGAATCCGCTCTGAGGAGTGGTGCCATAAAAGTTGCCGTCAGTGGCTTGGATGAGAGATGCCGAGGTGGTAGAACCGTCGTTAATATTGAAGGCGTGGAGGGTGGTGATGGCGCCGAGTGGTGTCATTTTGAAAATTGTGCCTGCATTGTCGGGCCCGCCCTGGGAAGTGGTTCCGTAAAAATTGCCATCGGTTCCCAGTAACAATCCTGCGCCAGGGCTATTTCCGCCACTGAAGCCAAAGGAGGCAAGGATGGTGACATCCCCCAAAGGAGTGACTTTGAACACGGTTCCAGAATTTCCTGAGCCGCCGCCGCTTCGGGTGGTCCCGTAGAGGTTACCGTCGCTGCCGAAAATCAATCCCGGGTTCGGGTGTGAGCCGGTAGTGGCACTATCGAAATTCAGGAGAGTGGTAAAGGC
>JAQGOY010000095.1 GCA_028293375.1 Verrucomicrobiales bacterium
TGTGATGTTTGCCATGGTGAATTTCCATTGTCTGCGCATCAATATGCGGTTCCAATGCATCTTTTGGATAAGGAAGTGGAGGTAATTCGTATGCCATAATATTTATATAACCAGGTTAATCCCAAGCGACCCCGCGGTCGCAGAACTTAAAACTTAGCAAATAAAGCCTGATAACTCAAGAGGCGCGGCTCACTTGGCCATCCCTTTTCATCATCGGGCAAAACCGTAGTAAAACAGTCAGCTGCCAGGAATTATCAACGATCATTAACTAACTGCCCACTTCCGCCTTCGCCTCTGCCGCCAGCGGCGTGCTTAAATAGCGTTCGCCAGTCGAGCAGGCGATAGTGACAATGACTTTCCCTTTGTTTTCCGGGCGGCGCGCCACTTCCAGTGCTGCATGCACATTTGCCCCTGTGGAAATACCCACCAAGATTCCTTCTTCTTTGGCCAGCCTCCGAGCCATGGCGAACGATTCGTCGTTCGTGACCTGCACACATTCGACGATTTGCAGGTTGCCGTTCGAATCCTTCAAGTGAAGATTTTTTGGAACAAACCCGGCCCCGGTCCCCTGTATTTTATGCGGTCCAGGCTTGATCGGTTGGCCGGCCAGCGTTTGGGAAATGACGGGGCTATCCTTGGGTTCCACCGCAATCGCCTGGAAACTCGGTTTCTTCGGCTTGATAACTTCCACGCAGCCGGTGAT
Source organism: Verrucomicrobiales bacterium (assembly GCA_028293375.1). Classification (GTDB taxonomy): domain Bacteria; phylum Verrucomicrobiota; class Verrucomicrobiia; order Limisphaerales; family JAQGOY01; genus JAQGOY01. Next base: position 704 of record JAQGOY010000095.1, read on the forward strand.
CGTTCCACCAGTTCCAACGGCAGAAAGCAGGATGTCCACTGTGCCATCTGTGTCTTCCCATATTTCCACTGCTGTTGTGCTGCGGTGAATTGCCGGATTGGCCGGGTTTTCGAATTGTTGAGGTATCCAGGAATTTGGAGTTTCTTTGGCGATTTGTTCCGCGCGGGCAATTGCCCCCTTCATCCCTTCCGTCCCAGGCGTTAAAATCAGTTTTGCTCCCAGCATGGCCAACAACGTGCGCCTCTCCAGCGACATGGTTTCGGGCATGGTCAGGATTAATTTATAACCCTTGGCGGCCGCTACGAACGCGAGGGCGATGCCTGTGTTTCCACTCGTCGGTTCAATGATTGTGGTCTCTTTTTTCAGGATTCCCCGCTTTTCGGCATCCTCGATCATCGCCATGCCGATACGATCCTTAACGCTTCCCAGCGGATTGAAAAATTCGCATTTCAACAAAATAGTGGCGTCCAATCCGGCCGTTACTTTGTTTAATTTTACCAAGGGAGTTCGCCCTATCGTTTCAACAATATTGTTGTAAATCTTGCCCATAATCCTGATTTCTCGATTTGTTTCACTGAGAGTCAGCTAAAGAAAAATAGCGTGCAAGACTTTTCCGCTTTACGGGTCCCTTGTTCTGCCGAACAGGGGTCCCGGAAGCACTCACAACGAGGGGTTGTTTGGGGATTCGAATGGCGAGCAGAAAAGGTGGTGGGCGATGAGGGACTCGAACCCCCGACCAGCTGCGTGTAAAGCAGACGCGCTAGCCACTGCGCCAATCGCCCGACCGAGTTACAAAACATACCGGCTTCCGACTGAATGAAAAGCCCAATTTCTGTTTTTTAATCTATAATTCCTGCTGTGATGATGGTCAGCCAAGGATCGCCCGGTATCCATGGGGCAGCCAGAATCACACGAGTTACCTCCTAAAAATCAAAATACTTAATCACCTCAATCTTGTCTCCGTAATCCAGCGCGATGGATCTTCCCTGCGCGCTGACCCCATTGGCACTTCCTTTGTGGTAATATTCCCAAATCTGTTTGCCGGAATCGGGATGGATTCGATACACCCTAAAATGAGCTTCCGGGTCCCTCGTAAATCCGCCCCATATCAAACTTGTGGTGTATAAGTATTTGCCAGAAAGATGGCAATCAGATCCCAGGTTCTCGATTTTCCACTTCACTACCCCAGTCTTCTCCTCAACTTTTAGAAGCACTTCAAGATCTCGATCTCCCACTCGCGACTGTTCGGAATACTGGATTGATTCCGGCGTCCTCCCGGTGGTGGAGACGTAAATGAATCCCTTGTTATCAAACGTCAACTTTTGTATCCCCACGCTGGTTAACCGCCATACCACGTTTCCGCTTGCAATCTCAAAGCAACTGAGAACCCCTGCGTCATAAACATACAGTTTCCCTTCCCGCTCCGTGGCAGGCGGATCAAATTGATGGCTTTCACCAGCCTTAAATCGGTCATCTATCTCGTAGTTCAATTTGCTTTCAAAAAGTTTCTTTTCTGCAATTCCATCGAGCACTGTCAGGTTGGGTCCCGAGAAAAGCGCACAAACAGTCTGCAGCGGAAAAAAGGAAATATCCCCGTTCACTTCCCCTCTCCACCCTGGCCCTGTATTGTTCGGCTTGGACAACCGAACTTTGTAGCGACTTTGGTTGATCCATTTGGACCCTTTCGATCCCTGCCGGGTCGAATCATTGCTGATTTCATTCAATAGATCCCTTACATTGCTTGAGGCTCTTGTGCTTCCGTTAAGTTTGCTCGCCCCAGCAGCTCTAACCGTAGCCACAAAATCCCCTTTTAATTCCTGTAGCTCCACTTCCATTCGGATCGGACCCCGCGGGCTGGCCACAAAATCTGTCTTCATTCTTTCGGCAGTCGGGTCGTTTTCGACCTTGTCAGAAAGTTCCTTATTAAGCAGGTTCGAGGAGGTTGGAGGCAGTTTAGGTCTGTTTTTTGTATCGATAATTACAGGGTCCGCCACTTTTACGTCCTCGGTGTAACTGATAATTTTAGCATCCTCTGTATTCAAGGTCAGAATCGTTCTGGCTGCCTTGCTGTTTCTCAGCACAACACTGATAAACGGCTCCCGCGCTTCAATTGTGATGGCCGGGGTTTGGAATTCCTGGAGAACCGTTTTTGCACCGGATTTGCGATCAAACTGATACAGCCCCTGGCTGTTGGCTAAAAAAATGGCGGATTCAGTCACCGCCACTCCCGGCCGCTCAAAATCGAATTCGCTTCCAATCCCCTCTTTTACAACTGTGACCCAAACTTCCTTTTTTGTTTGTGGTGAATAAATCGAAACCTTCCTTGATTGCACTACCAGTAGTTCTTCAGGGGAAAGGAAACGTGAAAACTCGGACCTCTGCTTTTCAAGATTGATGGCGTAAACCGGTTTCGGTTTGGAGAAATACAGATAATAGGCAACGTATAATATAAACGATCCAAGCAAAGTTCCGAAAAGCACCCAAGTCCGCAGCATCACGGTCTTGTTTTCTAAATTCGCCATCACGAATTTCTGTTCTTTGCATACAGGCACTTCGATTCCATCTTTTTCCGCGTCGTATTTGCATCGAACAGAACAGAGGTAGCCAAATTGTTCCATGCATCGCGGGCAAATGGGCTTCTGGCAAACCACGCAGCGTTCAGATGCCGGCTCCCGGGTGTGCCGGTTGCAATACTCAATCCCATAATGCGCTCCGGGAGCCACCGGGGCAGAAGCCACCGGCATGGGACCGTTATCCAGCCTGAGCCTTACTTTCGATTTATTTTCAGTAGCAGTATTTGGAACTTCTGGAGCAGTTGCAGATGGCTGTTCCGCCAGCAAAACGTTGGCCTTTTCAGTTCCATCAAGTCCGCACTTCGGGCATGCCACGGAAAACGGCATGGTGGTGGCCGTCGGGTCCACCTCGAAAGAATACTTCGTTCCGCATTCGCAAATAATCTTGAGTGTCATTAGCGTGGTTTAGGGGGGAGCAGCATTACCGGCGATTCAAACCAAAGTTCCACTTTCAGCCGGGCGGGACTGAAAAAAACTGATCCATCGGACATCAAAACATTCCCGCCAAATTTGTTGTGGTTGGATCCATCTCCTTTTCCATCCAACGAGAAAATCAGTTCTGCTGATCTCTTCGGGTTTGAATTGACCTGCCTGTCGGTGACTAGCGGAACGGTGTTGTTTCCTGACCATCCGGTATAGCATGCATAATCGATGACTTGTCCGGCAAATGGTTTTCCTTGCGGCAATGGCGCCGCCTTGGTCCCGGGGCAGATAAAATATTCCGTCATGGTCGTGTATTTTGGAACCAGCTGGCTTAATACGGGCTCCGATGTTTGGGCCCCTGCCAGTTGAGGATAGGTCGACTTCTCATTTTTATAGAGGCTGAATGCCACATACATCGACTGTAAATTACGATTGCAAATAGCTAATTTTTCCTGCTGAAACGATCGACCGGAACGACTGTTGGCGATGACTACCAGCACGATCAACAGAACCATGGTGATCAGCAGTTCAATCAATGAAAAACCCGTGTTCTTTCGAGTTCGATTCATCCCTTTTCGCAATGGCATCTTGTTTATTACGATATACTTAGGGAGAACTACAAGGTTCCCCTCCCAACAAAGACATGGTTCGTATGTTGCAGCAATCTGACAACGGATGGCAATTAGAAATAAGCGCTTACCGTCTCCGCTGCCAGACTTTCTGAATGGAAAACGGGTGAGACCCTTTGCTTCGAGCGACGGTTTCTCTGGCTGAGTGAACACAAGACAACATCGCTGGAAAAAACGAAAATTCCAGCCTACCTTGAAATATGAGTCGCAACGCGCTCACTAATTCTGACATTGCCGAACTGCTCGCATTAGAGGCCAGCGCCAGCGGACGTCCAATGGTTTCCAAAGCACTTCGCAAAGCCTCCAGGGCTGCTTTGCTTTGGCCAGTCGAAGTTGTGGATTTGCTCGAGGAAGATCGATCATTGACGGAGTTGAATGGCGTTGGACCTTTCATTTCCAAAACTCTCCAGGGCTGGATGGACAAGCCACCCAAAATTTCAGCCCGTGAAGAAACTCGGAAAGGGTTTCTTACCCTCACTGAAGCTCGCTCAATTCTCCTGACTAATCCAAAATGGAAGGCCCGCTACAAGGGAGATCTTCAAATGCACACGGTTTCAAGCGATGGCTCGGGAACTTTGCACGATATGGCTCTGGCCGGGCTGGCGTTGGGTTATGAATACATCGGCGTCACGGATCACTCAAAGGGACTGAAGATCGCCAACGGAATTGATGAAGCGAGGCTGGAATGCCAGGGCGAACAAATCGACGAACTCAATGAACGTTTTCGAAAAGAGGGACAAAAATTTCGGATCCTGAAATCCATTGAGCTGAATCTGAATACTTCCGGCCAGGGGGACATGGACCCGACATCACTGGAAAAACTCGATGTAGTCGTGGGATCGTTCCATTCCGCCTTACGCAAAACTGAGGACCAGACCATTCGCTATATTGAGGCTCTGGACAACCCTAACGTGCATATCCTCGGTCATCCTCGCGGTCGCGTTTATAACTATCGCGTGGGGCTCACTGCCAATTGGAAACGCATCTTTGACCACGCAGCAAAAACCGGAACTGCAGTTGAAATCGATTCCTATCCCGATCGCCAGGACTTGAATGTGGATCTTCTGAAGCTAGCCCGTGCATCAGGCTGTTTGATTGCCATCGATACCGATGCCCATCATCCGCCGCAGTTGGAATTTGTGGAGCTGGGTCTGGCAGCCGCTCTAAAGGCAAAGCTCAAACCAGAGAATATTCTGAATTTTCAAACCGCAGACAAGCTTCTGCAAATGATAAAACCCAGTTGAAACTTTGTGGGAAATCATCGGTCCCCAACTACTGCTTCAAATCACGATGCGCGATCAACTGTATTCTTTTCTGGGCGATGATCTCCTTTACCCACGGGTTGGTGAGAACATCCGTCTCCCGCTGCCTGTCGGTGGCCACATGTTCGTATCCGATATGATAAATAGCTCTCAATTCAGTGCCATAAAGTCCGGGATGTTCCCCGAACAAATAAGCCTTACCTGCTTCAAGTCCATCCCACTTTTTAATACATCTCACGATCTTTTCTAATGAACTGATAGTTCGAGTATGCCAATTTCCATCAACGATAGTCCTTGTTCTGAAAATCACTCGTTAATAACCCGCGAAAACATAACAACCTGGTAACTAATAATTATCGAAAATGCGTCTTGATCCAATTCGCCGATTAGGCGATTTTTTCTTCAACAAACTAATTTTATGATCCGAAAAATCTGGTGGCTTGTTCTGGTCTTGATTGCCGGTTGCGAAGTTGCTGGGCCGGAACTAGCCACGGTTTACGATCTTCCAGCTGCCCAGGCCCAAGCTCAGAAGGAAAACAAACTAGTGCTGCTGGATTTCACCGGGTCCGATTGGTGCCCTCCCTGCAAAGCCCTGAGCAAGACCGTGTTTCAGAGCGGAAAATTCAAAACCTACGCAAAGGATAATTTGGTTTTTGTCGAGGTTGATTTCCCCAGGACGAAGGAATTGCCAGCCGCGCAAAAAGCAGCAAACGAGGCCTTGAGTGAAAAGTTTAAAGTCCATGGTTATCCAACCATTGTTGTCCTGGATAGCAAGGGCAAGGAGTTGATGAACCAAGTTGGATACGATGGAATGGGACCCGCCGAGTTCATCGACGGACTAAAAAAACTCAAGTAGAATTTCCCCCCCCCAATCCTGAGAGCGCTCTGCACCTACTTAGGCTTACAAAACGCCTGTCTCAGAAAATATCTGCAACTTCGAATCGACCTTCCGTGTTCTGGAGGGGAAGCCTGCGCCTCTGCTTAGCCAATAGGCTTAGGCAGCAATAAAACCATGGTGACAAACCGTTTTAACCTCCTATAATCAAGGGTCATAACCCGCCGTTTAACTTTTTAATATTCCCAATCTTATGATAATGGCCGACATTCTAAAAATTTTTCTCATCGTGGTAGGTCTTCTCACCGTCTACGTCTGTTATTGGCTCCTCGCCCAGGCTTTGTTTCCGAAAATTGTTCAGCGCGCCAGCGAACTCTACGCCAAGCCTGTCAAATTTACGTTTATTGGACTCATCGCTGCCTTAATCCCCGTCATCGGAGGATTGGCGATTTCCAATCTGCCAAACCCCGCATTCAAATTGATCGGCCTTACCTGTGCTCTTGTCCCCGCCATGCTGGGATTGATAGGCTCAGCTGGCCTGACCCTGCGCATCGGTAATGGCATGGCAGTCCCGGGCGACGAAACTCAGCCCTGGCGCCGGGTCTTACGCGGTGGCATTCTGCTTTCTCTTTCCTTCCTCCTTCCTGTCATTGGCTGGGTCATTCTTCCTGTTTGGTGTTTGATTAGTGGATTCGGTGTTTTCATCACCTGCGTTCGTGAATCCAAATCTACTCGTTCCGCCGTGGTATCACCATCCGCCCAGGTTGCCGATTTCACTTCCCCATCACCCATCGCCGGATGAATTACCCACGACGCCATTTTCTGAAGGTGGGCGCTGCCGGAGCTGCCCTCTTCGCGGTGGGCTGCGATAAATTGCCTCGCGAACTACGGGACATTCCCTTCCTGAGCGCAAAACAGGATCTGCCCTTTCAGCCCTCCGTCCGAACCGAGGTTGATCCTATTGTTCACATGCTGAACAGAGCTGCATTCGGACCACGCCCTGGCGATTTTGAAAAACTTCAAAAACTCGACAGGGATCCAAAGACGGCCGCTCTCTCCTTTTTTGAATCTCAACTTCATCCAGAAAAAATTGACGACGAAGATGCGGAATACATTGTCCGCCGTTTCGAAACTTTAAACGAGCCGCTCGGTGAGTTGTTCGAATATCAGGAAACTCTTTTGCAGAACGAGCTCATGCGGGCAACCCTCGCCCGCGCGGTATCTTCGGAACGGCAACTCTACGAAGTCATGGTCCAGTTCTGGTCTGATCATTTCAACATCGATCCCTCCAAGGGCGATTGCAAATGGCTGA
>JAQGOY010000100.1 GCA_028293375.1 Verrucomicrobiales bacterium
GTTCGTGCCGTTGATTTTCTTGACGAAAACGGTTAATCCGCCGGGCAAGTCATTGACGTATTGGTTCTCTCGCAACAACGAAGTGGGCTTTTGCATCAAGGACCGGTAGAGCAGGTTCTTATAGGCAATCCTGCACATGGGCGCAACTTCCAGATTGATCCAGGCGCTTAGGATGCAGAGTAAAATACTTAGGAGAAGAATCGGTGTGACGAGAGTGATGAGACTGACGCCCCCTGCCCTTGCAGCTGTTAATTCCTGGTCGGCGCTAAATCTTCCGAAAACCAGGAGCGTCGCGGTGAGCATCCCCATAGGCAAAGCAAAGACCAGGACCCAGGGGATGAGGAGCGCGATCGCCTGAAAAACGACGCCCAGGGATGCCTGCCCATTAACCAGGAGCTTCAGGATTTCCTGCAGGACATTCCCGATCAGCAGGACAAAAGTGAAAACCATTACCGTCATCGCCAATGTCGCAAGGATTTGACGAATCAGGTAAATTTGGAGCGTCTTCATTCAGGTGCAAAGCACGGCAAAACAAATTCTGGCTTCATGGACGCAGCGACTTCCACGGCTCGTCTTGACCGACTTCAATCGTCACAGGTCCTTCGCTTTTAGCAGGAGATAAAATGGCCAGGAAAGCCAACTTATCGTCCCCAATATTATAGGTTCCATGAATCACACCCGCCGGAACGTAAAGCATGTCGCCTTCTTTCAAGATCTTCTTTTCCTTCTCCACCCATTGTTCTGCCGTGCCTGAAAGAATATATAGAATCTCTTCCATTTTGGGATGAAAGTGAAAACCGTGGCTTTGGCCAGGATCCAGGTGAGCGCGAACGAACATCAAATCGGTGTCTGCCACCAATCCGGGTTTATTATACCAGTGATGAACCTTTCCGGGAGGTACCTGTTCAACTTCGGCTTCGTTAAAAGAGACAAACCGCCATGCAGGAGCTTTGGTCATAAAGAGAGCTTTTGTAGAGTTTTAAAAGTCCCAAAGCAATGTTCGATTGCTCAAGTGCAAAACGAACTCCTGTTTTTTCTGAGGCCGCGAAACCACCGCTTCCAGTAAAACAGCACCGTTGTAGTAAATTACGGCATTTAACGATGATCTAGCGATGTCATCGGATATTGCGTGCTCCTAAAGGAAGTAAACCCCTGGCCGTTACGTTTTTGCCAATCGCAACTCGAGCCAAAACATGCTTCCCTGGCCGGGGGAAGAAATCAGCCCTACGTTGCCGCCCATCCTTTCAATTCCCTTCTTCACAATGGCCAGTCCAATTCCAGTACCTTCGTATTTTTTGTCGAGTTGTTGGAAAATATCAAAAATACTCTCATGGGCTTCCTTTGGTATGCCGATCCCATTATCTTTAAAACAAAGGCGCACCTTCCCTTCATTTTCGTTTGCCTCAGCCCATATTTTCACATGAGGTTTGAGATTCCCTCCAACGAACTTGATGGCATTTCCGAGAAGATTTGAAATGCATTGAGTAAGGGCCGCCTCGTTGGCCAGGACATTCGGGAGTGGGTTGCTTACTTCGATTTCCGCCTTGGAGGAGTGGAAATGGGGGTAGGATTCGAGAATGCTTCTCATGAGCGCGCTTACATCGAGCGGTTCCAGTTTCAAGTCCGAACGGGCGACTTTGCTGAGCACGAGTATATCCTGTACCAGGCGGTCCATCCGCTCAGCAGAGCGGGCTATGCGGTTAATATAGTCCTGCCCGTCACGGCCGAGCGCTTGAGCGTGGTCTTCCTGCAGAATTATCGAGTAACCCTGCATGGCACGAAGCGGCGCGCGTAGATCGTGTGAAATACTGTAGGAAAACGACTCCAACTCGGCTATTGTCTCGCTCAATTTTTGGGTGCGTTCCGCCACGCGCGACTCGAGTCTTTCATTGCTTTCGCGCAAGGCCTCCTCGCTCGCTTTGCGTTCTGTAATGTCCTGGACAAATCCCAGCATGCCCAGTGGCTTCCCTGCTTCATCGAGTCCGCCGAATTGCTGCCTTTCGTGCTTCGCTTAAAATATCTTCGAGCGGGATATTCAGTGCGCCGGTGATCCGGAGCAGCGTGTCCAGCGTAGGATTGCGCTCCTGTTTTTCGACAAATCCGATCATTCGTCTGGATAAGCCCGAACGCTCGGCCAGAACACTTTTGGACATCTTAAGTTCGAGACGATGTTGCTGGAGCAGCCGTGTAACCTCTGCGGTAATCTCGTCGTGCAAAATGTTTGAGGCCACATTGACGTATTACTAAAGAATAGAATTGACAAAGGATGGGACAATAGTCCCACTTGCTGGCATATCCATTGCGGGATGGGGAACGAAGGCTTGCTTTTTCGCAACTATTGTCGAAATCTCCCCTCACGCAATCGGCAATCAACTATGAAGACGCGTGCGTTATTTGCGGGAATTTTCTTACTGCTCTCTCTCCCTTCTTTCGCGGTCGACGGATTTAACATCTCTGTTCAGGGAAGCGACGTGGCTTTGCGGTGGCAAAGTAAGCCAAACGAATACTACATAATTCAATACCGTGCCACGCTAGACCCGCATGACCAGTGGCAAACACTGACCAATGCCTGGACTGCGGCCACCATTGGCACTAACACAACATTTGTGCATTCGAATATTGTTTGCACTCCTAGTGAGGCCTTAAGCAATTATTCTGGATCAGGTGGTTCGATTTCCTTTAATTCACTCTCCTTCGGAGCAGCCCTTGATCTGGGCTCCGAGGCTCAGATGCCACCAACTCCCGCATTCCCTCCTTTGCCTTGGGCGAGTGCCTTCGGTGGTCTATTTGACAGTTCAAGCTTCTCGCTGAGTAATTCCATTGATATTGGCGTCGAGTCCTCTTTTTCGACTTTTACCGCAACCACTGCGGCGTTCGCACAAAATGCAAACAGTTGTGACCAGATTCCAACTACGCCCGGAGTTTGTTCAGGCTTTTACCGCGTCTTCGTTCCAACCCCTATTGCAAGACTCGATATCTTTGGCGTCGATCAAGGCTCCGTCTCAAACAAGCTGGCAATTTTGGCAAACGATGAGGATCGGGACGATAACCCGATTCGACTTTCGAGCGTTCAATCAGCGTTGCACGGTACCATTGAATACAACAGCGATGGTTCCACGTTCCTTTACACTCCAACGTCAACATTTTCCGGGGTGGACCCCTTTTTCTACTCAATTACAAACGACGTGGGCGGTTCAAATTCAGCCTCGGTCTTTGTCTTCATCAACGAAGAGGGGAACAGTCACCCAACGGCCCCGCCATTGGCGTTCACCTTGTTAACGAACCAGACGGTCATCTCTTTTTCGATGATGACCAACACCGCCGATGTCGATGGCGACAACTTGCAACTTGTAACCATTGATCAACCAACCAGAGGGGCTGTAGTCACAAACACCCTCGGCGAGTTGATTTACACCCGGACTTCCCGCTACATCGCTAAAGACAGCTTTTACTACGTTTTGACTGATGGCCACGGCGGATTCGTCAAAAGGAACGTGGCAATTACTCCTCAGGACGATGACGGTGACGGAATACCGGATGAATGGGAGCTGCTGCATGGCCTGGATATTACCCGCAACGACGCGCTGGAAGACCCGGATGGAGATGGCGTTCCGAATATAGCAGAGTATTTGCTGGATACTTGTCCGAATGGAGCCGACAGTCCGCTAAATCTCGGAAATATCGCCAGCAACCAGACTTTTCGCCAGAATGCGCAGCTTCCGATTCCCCTGAAGAGCTACATAAATTCACCCGCCATTTCGTTCCTCATCAACAGTAACCGGGCCGATGCAGTCTTGCGACAACGAGCCGATGGTTGCTGGTATATCCTTTGGGATACCAGTTATCTGACCAACGGCAGCTACACGGTTGGCCTCCAGATGCAGCATAACCCGAACGCACAGCCCCCTGCCTCGACGAGCATATTTGGCAGCACCAAGGTTGTTATCGTGACCAATGACGTTCGATTCAAGCAACTCAGCTCCGAGTTTACAGACTACTTGGTGTTTGATGTGGAAATGCCTGCCAAAACGAACTACTGGAGGATTGAGATGTATGATGTGAGCAATCAGCATCTGGGCGGCTTTGCAGGCCTGACGACGAACGGAACCATTTTGGGAGCTTGGGATTTGAAGAATGGACAAGGCAACCAGATTGCGTTCAGTCACGTTAAGGCCGACTTTTACACTTCTCCGACATCGGGAAGCCCAACGGGCGGGACTGAGAAGAAAGCAAGCCGTTGGTTTATTAAACAGACGCCTAATGGAATTGGAGATTCCTTTGTCGCTGCGTGGGGCTGGGACACTTATGGAAGCAGTTTTCAGAGCCAGCGGACAAGCTTGATGCTAGACGGAGTGCTCAATATCATTGGCAATCCCGCCCGGAGTGACGCTTATCAGCTTCTCCCGGTCGCAAACGTTCCGTATGGTTCTGCTTTTCGAATGGATGATCTTGATGACAAGGAATTGTTGCTTAATTCGTTAAGAGCTCCGAACAGCGGCAATTTTTTCTGGTTCGGACACGGCATGATTGACGCCATTCAAGGCAACGCCAAAAAAGCTTCCATCGCCCCGGGCGATATTGAAAATGAACTGAAAAACAAAAAACACCGTTCCACCCTGAGACTGCCACGAGTCAACGAACATCCTTACCGGCTGGTTATTTTGAATGGATGCGAAACATATGGCGCGGAATGGGCAAATGCTTTCGGATTCGACTTTTCGCCCAATGGTACGACTAACGATGTGGTAGCTTTTTCGCAACAAGGTCGCCAATCACAAGCCTTCGTTGCTTGGACAAAGTCCATTGAGGTTCCCAGCGGAACCTCTTCGAGTTTGCATCAAAAATACGCAGAGGGATTAGGATACCTGTTTAGCAAATGGATGGACGGTTATGCCTTGGAGAATTGCCTCCATTCCTATGATGTGATCATGACGATCAATGGATTTGCGGGCCACGACTCGTGGCGAATTTCAGGAACCTCTGTGTTTTATCGAAGTGCGCCCTAGGGCACCCCTTGCATGCGAGTTGAAAACGATCTTATCAAACCGCGTCAGGTGGACAAGATGGCAACGCCTGCGCGGTTCAAGGTCGCACTGTTCGTCAACCTGGTTGTTGTCGCCTATCTGGTCTACTTAAAGGTGGCCCATGGCGGTAAATATTTGACTGACCCGTACTCCTATGAATTGAGGAAAACAGTTGAAAGAGTCGGCTGCCTCCTTCTGACCAGCGTCGCAATCATTGCCTTGCTTCCCGCTGCGTTTCGTGGGGATAAAACACAAAAATACACCGCAATCGTTTTGGGCATTTTCCCCTTGGGGGTTGCGTATCATTTTTGGAGTGAGTTCGTTTCCGAATTTCTCCTTCGTTGATTATCATGGATAAGCTTTTCATCTCTTTTGCGTATAAATACGTGATGCTGACATTAATGCTGGCCGACGCCAACCATGCCTTGGAAAAGTTGGATGGAGCGGGCATTCATGCCATTGCCATGACAAATTTGACCAGTTATCATGTTTCCCCTCCACGAATACGGCCAGGAGGGAGCCTGGAAACGACAAACCTCTTTATTGGATTTGGAGAAAACAAGCTTCAATTCCTCCAGTTTGCCGAACCGAATGCTGATCTGAGCCTTGAGGAAAGGCACAATCGCTGGGCTAAAATGGATTCATCCGTCGGACCGAGTGAAGCCTATCAGTTGGCTACCAATTGGCTGGCCAACCTCAGTGTTGACGTTCCGGCCTTGGAAAAGGCCCATCCACCCAAGATAGAGCAGCAGTTTTACTTTCCACATGGAGACACCAAACAGAAGGTGCTGCTTCCTCGCTACGATGTCAGGTGGGGATCCGAATACGGGGTGCCGCTTGTGTGGGTTTCTGTATTCGGCCCGACCAAATCTCCAATCCTTATCCGGCAAGAAAACGGAGGATTCATGCGCCGACCCGAACTCGTTAAAAGCTCCCAGATTGAAACGCTACTCTCAATGAGTGATAAAGCGTTCGCTGAGTCAAACTCGCAACAGAAGTCGAATTTGGTCGTTCACTCGGCAGGCAATACTTACGCCTCGTTGTCGTTGCCGGAGATTGCATCCGATTCAGCTCCTCAAAATGGGTTAATGCCGTTGCCGGGGACGATACAAGGCGTTAAATCTCCCAATCGAACAACCATCTTGCCTCCACGGAGTTCGGCGGAGGCCCAGAAGGCCGAGAGCCCCGGAAAGAAGCCAGAGAAGTCTCTCAAAGACTAGGGGGCGGCCATTTGGCGGGTCTGGTTCAGGAGTAGCGGTCATCTTCCTCCCGTCGGAACACCAAAACACTTCCGCTAGGCGCTTCACTGTTCTCGTGGCGGTCCCCGGTGCTGGACCGTTCCAGATCGGCATCGCCAAAGCTTTCGATGTTGGTTCCTCAGGGATGAAATGTAGTTCGGTTGGATAATTCATGTCAGAACCTTTCGGCTTGCGGCCTGAAGAAATAAATAACCGGGAATCTCCAAAAGAGCAATCAGGTGACATCAATTCCTGTTTTACCGACAATATCGAGGGGGCTGATTTTACGAGTGGAACGGCAAATAAAAGAGCATACTGCTTGCTCGACTAAAGAAGCGTTCTCGACTCGCACAATTGCACCCAATAGGCAGCACTTCACTTCCATGCGCAGTTGTGAAGTAAGTCCTATTCGCCATGGCTTTTGGTTAAGACAAGGTTAGGGTTGCGAAACTTCATGCTCTTGGTCTAGTAGCGGCGGTGAATCGTCTCATTTTCATTGTAACCCGAAGGTTAATGTATTCTGGCGTGTCAGCGATTGCATTCCTCATCGCAATCCTCCCCTCCACTGGCGAGACCATTACTCCTGGCATGCGTCCAAGGGTTTTGGTTTCCTCCGATATTGGCGGCACAGATCCGGATGATTATCAATCAATGATTCACCTCTTGTTCTACGCCGATGCGCTGGATATTGAGGGTCTTATTTCGTCGCCATGGGGCGCTGGTCGAAAGGAACATATCCTCGCTGTGATCAACCGTTATGAACTCGATTTTTCCCAGCTTCAAAAGCATTCTCCACGATACCCGACTCCTGATTATTTGCGTTCTATCACGAAACAAGGCTCCATCGATTCCGCCGGAGTTCGTGGTTTCGGGAAATCCACCGAAGGGTCGAACTGGATTATCGAGGCTGCTAAACGCAACGATCCCCGTCCGCTCTGGATTCTTGTCTGGGGTGGCATCGACGATCTGGCCCAGGCTCTTCACGACGATCCCACCGTCAAATCGAAAATCCATGTCTACTACGTTGGCGGACCCAATAAAAAATGGGCGACCACTGCTTATAATTATATCGCCCAAGAGCACCGGGAACTTTGGATGATCGAAGCAAACTCGACCTACCGAGGATGGTTTTTAGGAGGCGATCAATCCGGCGAATGGGGCAATACCACTTTTGTGAAAAGCCATTTAAAAGGTCACGGCGCGCTGGGAGACTACTTCGCGGGATTTCTTTCGGGAACGATCAAGATGGGTGATACGCCCTCAGTGATGTACGTGCTCGGAAAGAATCCCAATGACCCTTCTGGCGACTCCTGGGGTGGCCACTTCGTCCGTGCGTGGGATCGACCCTTTTATCAATTCCACTCTCCCATTTATCCCACTAATCTTGTGGAGGTTTTTTCCATTGTGGAAATCACTTATCCCTCCGGAGTGAATCCAAATGAAAAACAGCAATCCACGTTGATTGTGGATCAGCAGGATTTTCCTGGATTTTTGCAATCGGACCACCAGTGGCATTTCTTCTATTCGCCCAAAGAACCAAAAACCTGGTCTTACGTGATTCACAGCTCCGATCCCTCCCTCGACGGGCAAAAGGAGGCTTTATTTCTCTCCTTCCGACCCTCGAACAAAAGTCGAAGCCCTCCAACCGCTACGCGAACTGGTGGACCGATGATCCCGATCCAGGGTTGGCTGAAGGGATCCATCAGGGCGCCAAAACCATCAATAAATGGCGCAAGGACTACCTGAAGGACTTCGCCCTCCACACGGACCGCACGAAATAATGACGACCGTATCCATACCCATCGAGTGAATCCATGTTTACTAAAAGCAGAAGCGGACAAGCGTTTGAGAGAAATGTGTCTAACGCAGCATTGCTTTTGGTGGTGGATCAGTTCGAAACCGTGGAGGATTGGAATGAGGTCGCGACTCCAGCCCTGGCCTGTGGCCGGTTTGAGAGGGTCAATTTATTGAGGAGGCCTGCGATGTTCATGTAGCACGTGGTAATTCTCAAAGATTTCTCGCGGCGTAATTCATCATTTTTTCGAACTGCGCTCGTCCGCCGAAAGTAGAGTAATTGATTCTTTTATCGATTTTTTTTATCTCCATCAAAAAAACGTCAAAATGTTTTGATCGGAACGCCGCGCTGGCATAGTGATGGCGAACGGCAATATCAGAGGAGTTGAGTTCAAAGAAGCGTTCAAAACTCTTTTGCTCATCCTCCCAAACCTTTGGGTCATCCCAATATTTGGATTGTTGATCCGGCTCCAGGTAACCGGCCACCGTTTCGCGGATATCCACGAGAATCAAAGGAACCCGTCCATTCCAGGAAGTCGAATTCACACATTCTCGACCAAACTCCAAGAGTTCTGGAACAGTTCCGAACCATTTAGGCTCCAGAAATTGGGATTTATGATCCACTGCTGTGTAATTGGAAGGATTGGCCGCCATGGCCCTGCTGAACCATTTCTCCATTTCTGGTCTCGGGTACGCTTGTCCCATGCAAACGGTAATCATGGCGGTGGCAATGGCGGCATTTGTCGAGTCAAGTTCCCAACCCTTTTTTAAAGCCTTTTCGGCGACGTTCATATTCAGTTTCAGTCCGGCCCAGCCTTCGGGGGTGACCTTATCTGCTACATACCGCGTTCGACTCTCCCAGGCTTTGTTAATGTAAAAGTTACCTTCGAAGAGGCAGGCGAACCCATGGCTGCCCCAATTCTTTCGCAGCACTGGGAGGAGGGTCTGTTCCATATAGACAAGGGCATTAGTATCCAAACGGCAAGTATTCCAAATTTGATGAGTGACCCAAGCGGCCTCCCTTGGCGGCACCATGGGATCCTGAAGCGCCTCAGCCAAATGCTGAATGACCAGCCTTCTGGTTTCATTCAGGACCGGGGTGAAATTCGTTCGAGAAGTTGAAGGGATGGCGGCTGCGTAGTTATGGAGATAATATTTACGAATCGCCGAGTAACCGGTTTTTTCGATGGCCTCTGCCTGAGCCATGTATTCCTCACCGAGTTTCCTGTCGCTGAATGCAGGGTCCCGAGTTTGGACGAACATGGTGTAGATATGTTTCAACAAAGGATCATCACAGCCCGCTTGAATGGCTGCGGATGACTCGGCCACAATGTCCTTGATCAACAGACGATCCTCGGGAAAAGGGCTTGTATTTATGGTCATCTTTAATTGCGAATAAGCTTCAAAGGCAGCAATGACATGGCTGTCCCAAAGGACGTTGGTTTTTCCAGCAAGACGATAATCATCGATGGTGGTGAAACGTGCCCATTGTTGTTCGTAATCCCGGTCAAAGTGATTCGTGCCTTTAAGACCGGGGCCGGGGCTGAATTTTCGCTGTAGGCGGGGGGTGTTTTGCAAAACTTGTCGGGTAGCAGGCTGCGAAAATATCGGGAGGGTGAAAAACACGAAAACAACCAGAAAACAGCAAAACGAATTTCCACGGCTTTTGGATTTCATAGTCGTGAAAAAGATAGCCCATTAACTCGCAACTTAATAGTTCTTATAACAGAAAGACTGGAAACGCCTGAGTGCCGCGCAGAATAGGCCACGTTTGGGACTTTCCGTTCGTGATTCGCGCCAGACGCGCTCACAGCAAAAAGCCTCTTGACTTTCAAACAGATGTTTTAAATAGTTGTTTTAATAAGTGAGTAAAACTCCTTCATCAGATCCGATTCATGCCAGGACGCGGGAATCTCTTATTCTCGCTGCGGGCGCGGTCTTTGCTGAGCAAGGATTCCGCGCCGCCACCGTGCGCGATATTTGTAAAAGCGCAGGGGCAAATGTCGCTGCGGTGAATTATCATTTTCGCGATAAGGCCGGGCTCTATCGGGCGGTGTGGCAATATTCGCACCATTGCGCGCTAAGGAAATATCCGTTGCAACATGGCGCTTCTGAAGATGCCAAACCGCAGGATAAACTGCGCGCGTACATCAGTTCATTCCTGTTGCGCATTTTTGACAAGGGTGAGATTGCGTGGTTTGGCAAATTGATCTCGCGTGAAATGATTGAGCCGACGCCTGTGCTTGAAGCGCTCGTGAAGGAGGAGATTCAGCCCCAGTTGATTTATCTTAGCGGGATTGTCCGGTGCATTCTCGGACCCAAAGCCACCGATATCCAGGTGCAACGCTCGGCGATGAGTGTCGTCAGCCAATGTGTGTTTTATCATCATTGCGGGCCCGTAATCCGGCACTTGTTGCCTCATCTCACCTTTTCCAAGAGTCAAATCGAGGAACTTGCCGATCACATCTATAAATTCTCACTTGCCGCCATGAAAGGCCTCGGGAAATAAGCTGAATGTATCATCTCGCCTTAAAAATGCTTTTTTCGGATCGCGCCAAATATATCATGCTGGTGAGCGGATTGACTTTCGCGACGCTTCTCATGACCCAGCAGGCTGCGGTTTTCTTCGGGATTCTTGCGTGGACCAACGGCAATCTGAAAAACATGCGCGCGCCGATCTGGGTGGTTGATCCCAAGGTGGAACAGGCCAATGAAATCAAATCGATGCGGGATACGGATGTGGGACGGGTTCGTTCGATTAAAGGTGTTGAATGGGCGGTGCCCATGTATTGGGGAATTCTGCAGTCCCGCCTTTCGGATGGAACTTTCAAAGCGGTGCAGTTGGTTGGGCTCGATAGCGCCACCATGATCGGCCGTCCGGGCAACATGATTGCCGGTCGGATCGAGGACATCCGGGTTCCGAACACGGTGGTCATCGATGACCTGGCGGTCGAGCGTCTGAGCAAGGGACGGCCCAAACCGATAGGCATTGGCGACGTTTTTGAAATCAACGACAAAGAAGCGCGCGTGGCGGGCATTTGCAAAACGGAGAAATCCTTTTTTGGTTATCCCTATATCTTCACGACCTACGACCAGGCGCTGCAGTTTGCGCCGAAAACACGCAAAATGTTAAGTTTCATTTTGGCGCACCCTGCCAAAGGGATGACCGCGAAGCAGGCCTGCCTGGAAATCGAAAAGGAAACGGGCCTCAAAGCCTACACCGAGGAGGAGTTTGGATTGGCCACGATAAAGTGGTTCTTTGTCAACACAGGTATTCCGTTCTCTTTCTTCACCACCATCCTGATGGGATTCATCGTAGGGGTGGCGATTGCGGGTCAAACTTTCTACTCCTTCGTGCTGGAGAATCTGAAGCACATTGGAGCGCTGAAAGCGATGGGGGCGAGCGACTGGCTGTTGACGCGAATGGTGGCGCTGCAGGCCTTTACCGTCGGGTTATTGGGTTATGGAATAGGGCTCGGCCTGACCATCGTTTTCGGTCTGCTTGTATTAAGAAAGGGAATGCCGCCATTCTCGCTGCCCTGGCAACTCCCAGCGGTAACATTCGTCATCATCATGTTCATCTGCACCTTCGCGGCGCTGCTGGGCATAGCCAAAGTCAGAAAACTGGAACCTGCTATTGTTTTCCGTGGATAATCAACAACATAAAATTGGATCGAACGAATATGCGGTGCAAGTGCATGGCGTGATCAAGTCTTTTGGATCGGGCGATGCCAAAACAGTCGCCCTGAAAGGGGTGGACTTCGACGCTCGGCAGGGGGAACTCCTGATGATTGTGGGACCCTCCGGCTGCGGCAAAACAACCTTGTTGAGCGTGATTGCCGGAACATTAGCCTTTGACGCGGGGAAGGTGAATGTTTTTGGCAACCCGCTTCACGCCATGAGCAAAAGTGAAACAACGCTGTTTCGCGGGAAAAACATTGGTTTCATTTTTCAACAGTTCAACCTGATCCCCACCCTCTCCTGCGTGGAGAACGTCTCCGTGCCGCTGTTGATCAACGGGGCCACACGTGCGGCGGCAGAGAAAAAAGCCACGGAAGTGCTGGAGGTAGTGGGCCTGAAGGGCAGGGAAAACGAGCGTCCCACCAATCTTTCCGGCGGGCAACAGCAACGCGTAGCCATCGCACGATCCCTCGTTCATGAGCCGCGCCTGATCATTTGCGACGAGCCAACTTCAGCGCTGGACAAGGATAATGGGGCGAAAATCATGGAGCTTTTGCGGGAGATTGCCCGGGCTCCAGATCGGTGCGTCATTGTGGTGAGCCATGACAATCGAATTTATCATTTCGCGGATCGCATGACGGAGATGGAAGACGGAAAAGTGCAACGGGTGCACGAAACCTACAAACCCGTGAATTTCAAAGACCAATAAGTTCATATGTTATTCAAACGCCTGAGTTTTTATTTGGCCGTGTTCGGAATCGTCGGCGGTGTCCTGATGGTGAGGAAACTGCGCCACGTGCCGGATGCCCCGACACCGATTCAACCTCCCGCCACATCACCTTTTGATAATTCGGTGGCTGCGACTGGAATCATCGAGGCTAGAGGCGAGAATGTAAAAATTGGGGCCATTAAAGCCGGTCTTGTCACCGACGTGTTCGTGGAAGTGAACAGCGCAGTGAAAAAGGGGGATCCCCTCCTTCAGATCAGCGCGCGGGAAGCAAAATCGAAATTGAAAACTGCGCAATCTCAACTCGCGGTCCTGAAGGCGATGAAAGAAATGGAATCCGTCCAGGTGCGTGACTGGGAGGACCAACTCGCGCGCGTGACCCAGCTGGAAAAGCAACAAGTTGCAACCCAGGACGAATTAAAGAGAAAGCAATTTGCCCTGGAAGCGGCGAAAGCACGTCTTGCCAAAGTGGACGCGGACCTTGCTGCCCTGGATGCCCAGGTGGAACAGGCCCAGGTGGATGTCGACGTCCTTACCGTCAAAGCACCGCGGGACGGCAATATCCTCCAACTCAACATCCGGGCGGGGGAGTATGCGAATTTGAATGCCACCGATCCGTTAATGATCCTGGGCAACGTGAATACCCTGCAGGTCCGGGCGGATGTCGATGAACAAAGCGCACCGATGGTGGAAGCCGAGCAGCCAGCGGAAGCCTCCATCAAGGGGGATACTTCGAATCGAATGCCTTTGAAGTTCGTTCGCATCGAACCTTTTGTTGTTCCCAAAAAATCGTTGACTGGCGATAGTGCCGAGCGTGTGGATACCCGGGTGCTTCAGATTATTTACGAAATGGAAAAGGGAACGAATGCACCTTATGTGGGTCAGCAAGTAGATGTCTTTATCAAGCGCAGAGCCCGCGTGGAAACCAAAACAGCAACCCGATAACATTATGAATTTTCCAACCATCGCCTGCGCTGGGTTGTGCGCTGCCCTTCTTTTCCCGGTTTCATTGCTGCAGGCACAAGAAACGGCCTCGGAAAAAATCATTGCAGATCCCTTCACCCAACCGCTCTCGGTGACGGAGGCAATCAACCTGGCGCTTCAACGAAATAGCGCCATCCTCAGAGCGCGAAAAGAGGTGGAAGCGGCAAAGGGAATATCCATCCAGACGCGGGCCATCGCGATACCCAAAGTACGAGCGGTGGGCAGCTACCAGGCCAACGATCCGCGATCGATCGAAACCTTTCCATTTCCCGGCGCTCCTGACCAGGGATTCCAGCAGTGGTCGAGCAACATCCGCCTGGTGCAATCGGTTTATGAGGGTGGGAGGATACTCTCCTCGGTACGTTCCTCGCGGCTGATCAAAGAACAGGCGCTGCTCAACTACCAGGTCACGGTTGAAGAAGTATTGCTTGGCATTCGTATTTCCTATGATGATGTATTACTTGCCGAGCAGCAGATCGTGGTCCAGGAGGCTTCGCTGAAACTCCTTGAAAATGAATTGAAGGATACGAAGAACCGATTTGATGCGGGGACCGTACCCAGATTCAACATGCTTCGCTCCGAGGTCGAGGTGGCGAATGCCAAGCCGCGCCTGATCCGAGCACGGAACCAATATCGAATTTCTAAAAACAACCTGGCAAACCTGCTCGGGTACAACAGTTCGAGCAACGTAACCGAAATTCCGTTACGACTTTCCGGTAAACTGGAGGCGGAACCTTACGAAATGACCATGCCTACAGCGGTGCTCCATGCCTTGCAGAACCGAGCGGAACTGGCAGTGCTCCGGGTGACGGAAAAATTAAGGGATGAAAATGTGAAATCGGCCAAAGCCGGCTATAAACCGAGCGTCCAGGTCTTCGGCGGGTACGGGAGTCATAATTCGACGTTTACGGATGATTTTTTTCATGACGTCAGCGGGTGGTTCGGCGGTGCGCAACTCACCTGGGATATTTTCGACGGGTTTGCCACCAAAGGCCGGGTCCAGGAAGCGCGGGCATTGCGCGATCGCGCGCAACTCGACCTGGAAGATACCCAACGCCGTATCGATCTCGAAGTGCGCACGGCTTTTTCCAATTTCCAGGAAGCGCGCGAAGTTCTGGAATCGCAAAAGAAAGTACAGGAGCAAGCGGAAGAGGCAGTTCGCCTGGCGGGCGCCCGTTCCGATGCCGGCAGCGGGACACAACTGGATTTACTGAATGCCCAGACCAGCCTGACAGAAGCACGGACGACGCAAATTCTGGCACTCCATGATTATCGCGTGGCGCGCGCACGGCTGGACCGGGCGATGGGGCTGCCCCTGGATGGAAGCCCGGTAACGAAGTAGAGCTTAAATTGTCTGGCTAAATAGAGCGTAGAACGGTACACAGCCCTACTGTTTACATGAAGAAACCTTCGTTGCTGGTGATATTTTTGACGGTCTTTATCGACCTGATCGGGTTCGGCATAGTCCTGCCGCTGCTTGCCCTTTTCGCGGATAAATTTGGGGCGTCTGGCTGGGTGATTGGAGCTTTGATGGCCTCCTTCTCGGCCATGCAGTTTATCTTCGCTCCTTTTTGGGGAGGCCTCTCGGACAAAATCGGGCGACGGCCTGTCCTGCTTGTCAGTATTTTTTCCAGCGTTATCGGTTACGCGATCTTTGGATTCGCTTCCGGACTCTCCGGCACTACTGCCCTGGTCGGACTTTTCATTGCCAGAATTCTGGCTGGAATCGGAGGGGCTAATATCACTGTCGCACAGGCCTACATTGCGGATATCACGCCCCCCGAAGATCGATCGAAAAAAATGGGGCTGGTGGGAATGGCCTTTGGGTTGGGTTTCATCGTAGGTCCAATTATTGGCGGGCTTTGCCTGGATAAATTTGGTATCACTGGACCCGGGTGGGTGGCGGCAGGATTGTGCCTGCTAAATGTTATTTTCGCTTATTTTCGACTGCCCGAGAGCATGGATCCGGCAAATAAACTTGCGGCCCCGAAACGCCCGCGACTTGCGCAATGGAAACATACACTAAGCCAGCCCAAGGTCGGGCTGCTGATCCTTATTTTCTTCCTCGCCACCTTTTGTTTCGCCTGCTTTGAAACGACTCTTGGGCTTCTGGTAAGCAAAAACTTCAATCTGGACATCACGGTAAAAGGCCATCACGCCTCGGAAATCGTTTATCTTTTCGCTTATTGCGGAATCGTGGGGGCTTTTGTGCAGGGAGGAGCCATCGGCAAAGCGGTCAAGAAACTGGGAGAACCCAAACTGATCATCCTTAGTCTTCTCATGGTGGCGGTGAGTCTCCCTCCCCTGCCCTATTGCACCACCTGGGTGCCGTTACTTATCATGCTGGGGATACTGAGCATTGGTTCCAGCCTCACGCGTCCTCCGGTTTTTGGAATGATTTCCAATCTGACCTCCGCTTCAGAACAGGGAGTGACTCTTGGAGTGGCCCAAAGCATGGGAAGTTTAGCGAGAATTTTCGGACCGCTTTTCGCAGCCACGCTTTTTACGTTGCATCCGACCTGGCCCTACATGGCTTGCGGCGCGATCTCTGCGCTCACCGCTGTCATTGCAGTGCCTAAGTTGCTCGGAACGCCTTCGAGCAAGGCTTAAAACGGGAATCTCTGTCGCAGATAGAAGAAGCCCAGAACTGCGCCCAGTCCGGTTACGAAACTAATAAACCTCCACACACGTCTCGCTTCAGGCGCCACCACCTCGTTCTTTCCGAGCCAGGCTGTGGCCAGTTGCTGCCCCAGCAAAGCGACGACGCAGTAGCAGGCAAAAAAATAAAAACCGGATCCAAACTCCGAGTGGAAAGCGACAGCCTGAGTGCTGCCTGCACTGGCTTTGGCTGCGAGGTAGGCTATGAAAATTGCGATCACAAAAACATCTGCCATCGACCATTTTCCGATCGCATTGATCAATCGCAACGTTCTCACTCGTCGTTCTCCATCGACCACCAAAATGGAGCGATAGAGCAAAATCGATTTCAAAACAGGAACGCAAACGCTAAATAGCAGAATCAGGGTGGCAGCGAAACATGCCCCGTTTTTATAGAGGGTCTTAACCGATCCCACGATGGAGCGCGTTTGGACGTACAATTCCTTTTGCGTGTCTTTTGGAAGGAACATACCGATCAGCGTTGAAACCTGGGTTAATTTCTTGGCGTGATCCTCAGGGGTAATCTTCGCCTGTTCTGCGGGCGACAACTTCGACTCCATGGTCTGCGCAACAATCTCGACCAGTCCATCCATCATCAGGACACCTCGAATGGTAATGACCGGCGCGGTGATACCGATGACGAGAAGAAGGACCGAAAGCATCAGTGATCCGAGGGCAAGATTAAGACAGGCGCGTGAAGTCATCATGGCTTTATTGCTTCATGGACTCGGGGGCAATCCCCTGGGCTCTGCACCAATCGGCATAGGCAAAGGGCGAAATCTCAGAGGGCTTAATTTCACTGCGGCCCCCCCAGAAAACATTGGTGTAAGCGACGGGTATTCCCACGCTCTCCAGGTGTCTATCGATGGCGGCTTTATGCAACAACACAAGGCTTTTATCCGTCCCGTGAGCGACTCCCATCACGTTAACGTATTTAAATTCCTCTCCACCTTCACGCCAGTAGGCATGCGTCATGATATGATGCCGCCCCACTTCGCGGCCTGCTTCGATTTCGCGTCCCTCAGGAACTGCCCAATGGAACAAGGCATTGAACTTGGTCACGCGATCGCCATCCGCCAGCGGTTTCACGTGCTCGAGGAAAGTGGAAAATCGGCCAATAATTTTGCGCCGGTTCATATCCTCGGCGGTGGAATAAAACTCTTCCAGCGAAACGCCCGCCTCAGCGGCGCGGGCGCGCCAAAGGTCGACAATAATTTCCTCTGGACTCAATTCGCGTTTCAGCGCCGTCAGGATTCGCCACTCGCGATCATCCAGGGTGATGTTTTGCACATCCGTGACTTCGGCAGGGACATCCGCTTTGCTTCCCGGTTCCATTCCGCGCCTGCGAATATGCCCCACGCCAAGGGCAAACAACTTCTTCGCGGGCATGATTCGGAAATGTTCGGCACCAATTTGCTTTTGGAGAAACTCACAATGTTTCTGCATGGAAAAACCTTGAGGCACTTTCAAGGTGGTCCACAATTTGTAGTTGGAACCTGTGGTGGCGGTATCCGTCGAGCGGGTGACGACATGGCCCGAGAAGGGATCTTGTTGGAAGAGATAGTTGAATCCTGAATCCAGTTTATCCTGCGGAACCTGCCACGCGATCAGGGCGCCACTGGCGAGGTTCGTGGCGAGGAGAGTCTGCCGAACACGGCGGATGGTGCCTGCCTCCAGCATAGCGCGAATCCTGAGCAAGACTGTATCGATCGGGACATCCGATTGCCGCGCTATTTCGCCAAATGGATCGCGTTGAAACCCTTGTATCTTGTCTTCCGAGATAGCGAGGATCTTCGCGTTGATGGGGTCACTGATTTGAGTTGGAACGCCTGTTAAATTCATGGAATGAAAACACTATCTTGAAACAGAACGGCCTTTTTCCAATCAAAAAAATCAGGATCCCTGAGAAAAATGCTGGCTCAGACTCCTGCGAACAGAAGCTTTTCTGAAACTTGCAATGCATTGATGGCTCTATAAAATGAATAAAATGCTTTCCCGTTCATCCCAAAAAAAGCGACTTCTCGCACTGGTTTTGGCGCTTTCAACCGCACCCCTCTTTGCTGCAGAAAATGAGCCGACGTTTCCTGCGGGAACGAGCGACGACATCAACGCGGCGATGAAGCGATTCCAATTGGAATCGGGCCTCAAGGTGGATCTGTTCGCAGCGGAACCGATGCTGCAGAATATCGTTTCGTTTACTTTTGATAATCGGGGTAACAGCTACGTGGTGGAAACACATCGACGACGCACGTCGGTGTTTGACGTTCGCAATCTTCAACCGTGGCTTGAGGATGATCTCTCCTTCACTTCGGTGGATGACCGGGCGAACTTTTACAAAAAGCATTTATCCGGGTCGGATCCAGCATTCCTGAATGCGGTGGGAAAAGGATTTGAAGATTTCAACCATGATGGAAAAAGAGACTGGCACGACCTGGAGGTGGAGTCGGAGCGAATCCGAAAAGTAGAGGTCAAAGAGGGCAAGGCGATCGCCACCACGACCTACACGGACGGATATCAAACGTTGATTTCAGGAGTAGCGGCGGGTGTATTGACGCGCGGGAGCAACGTCTGGTTTACCTGTATTCCCGATTTGTGGCTGCTGAGCGGGACGAACAATTCCGGTCAGGCGGCGTCCAAAAAAATACTTCATCATGGATTCGGGGTACACATCGCTTTCGGCGGACATGATATGCACGGCCTTAAATTCGGGCCGGATGGACGCATTTATTGGAGCATTGCCGACCGTGGGACGCATGTGGAAGAAAACGGAAAAGTATTGATCGACCTGCCGCACATGGGCGCTGTTTTCCGTTCGGAACCTGACGGTTCAAACTTGGAAGTGGTGGCTTCGGGCTTGAGAAACCCCCAGGAATTGGTCTTCGACGATTTCGGCAATCTATTTGCAGGGGACAACAATGCCGATGGCGGAGACAAAGCTCGAATTGTTTACGTCATGTCCGGCAGCGACAGTGGCTGGCGAATTGGCTGGCAGTGGTTGCCCAAGCTTGGCGCCTGGAATTCCGAAGGCCTATGGTACGGCGTTGAGACAAACAGTTCGCCGGCGATTCTCCCGCCTGTCGCGTGGGTTGGCAGAGGGCCAGCCGGCTTTGCCTACTATCCCGGGACGGGGCTATCCGCCCGTTACAAAAACCATTTTTTCATGGCCGATTTTCCGGATGGGGTTCGCACCTTTACGCTGAAGCCGGTTGGCGCTGGCTTTACGATTGGCGAAGACCGAAGACTGATGGGAGGCATCTGCGCAACCGATGTGGAATTCAGTCCGTGGGATGGCATTTACGTTTCGGACTGGGTTCAGGGTTGGGATAAAACGGGCAAAGGAAGGATTTACAAAGTTTATTCGCCGGACGCCGACAAGACCGGACAGGAAGAAGTTCGTCGCCTGCTGGCCCAGGACTGGACCGCACAAAAAACCCCTGCTCTGATCAACTTTCTAGGTCACTTCGATCAAAGAATCCGGCAGGAAGCGCAATTTGAACTGGCGTCACGAGGCGGCACGGTGAAATCCATTTTAGCGGAATCTGCGGAGGACGCGAAACTCCCCCAATTGGTTCGAATCCATTGCCTTTGGGCACTTGCACAAATCGCCCGAAAAGAAGGAGGCATGGAAAAGTCGAACGTTATTCAAACATTGCTGGATGATTCGGACGGCGAAATACGGGCGCAGGCTGCCAAACAAGCGGGCGAATTGAACCAGGAGGACACTTTCGGCCAGTTGATCAAACTATTGGGAGATTCAAGCCCGCGGGCGCGGTCCATGGCCGCCATTTCGCTGGGGCAGTTGAAAAATCCACAGGCCGTTCCAGCGTTACTCACTGCAACTAAAAATAATAACAACCAGGATCCTTACCTGCGACATGCGCTGGTGATGGGTTTAACCAGTTGTGCC
>JAQGOY010000153.1 GCA_028293375.1 Verrucomicrobiales bacterium
TACCGGGGTGCGCAGATATTCGAGGCCATCGGCCTGCAACAAACACTGATCGACAAGTATTTCACATGGACTCCATCACGCATTGAAGGTGTGGGGCTTGAGGTGATTGCCGAAGAAGTTCGGATACGGCATCACACTGCATTTCCTGAACGACCGGCCAAAGGCCAGACCCTGGATGCGGGCGGACAATACCAGTGGAGATCTGAAGGAGAGACGCATCTCTTCAACCCTGAAACCGTACACAAACTGCAAAAGGCAGTGCGTCAGGCGAACTACAAAGTTTTCAAGGAATACAGCGCGCTGGTTAACGATCAATCAAAGAAACACGCGACACTTCGCGGTTTGCTTGATTTCAAAACTTCGACGCCAATCCCTATCGAGGAAGTGGAATCGGTCGAAGCGATCCTGAAACGATTTAAATCCGGAGCGATGTCGTACGGGTCGATCAGCAAAGAAGCGCACGAAGCGATGGCAGTGGCGATGAACCGGATAGGTGGAAAGAGCAACACCGGTGAGGGAGGTGAAGATCCCGCCCGCTACGTTCCTGAAGCGAATGGGGACTCGAAGAACTCCGCCATCAAACAAGTGGCATCCGGCAGATTCGGTGTGACGAGCCTCTACCTGGTGAATGCGCAGGAGATCCAGATCAAGATGGCGCAGGGCGCCAAGCCTGGCGAAGGCGGACAACTGCCCGGCGGCAAAGTGTTTCCAGCGATCGCCAAAGTAAGGCATTCGACCCCAGGCGTGGGATTGATCTCACCGCCTCCGCACCATGACATTTACTCGATCGAGGATTTGGCGGAATTGATCCACGATTTAAAAAATTCGAACCACAAAGCACGGATCAGCGTAAAGCTTGTTTCCGAGGTTGGAGTTGGAACAGTGGCGGCTGGTGTTGCGAAAGCGCATGCCGACGTGGTGTTAATCAGCGGTTACGATGGAGGCACGGGCGCTTCGCCATTAACCAGCATCAAACACGCTGGTATTCCATGGGAACTGGGCCTTGCCGAAACGCACCAGACATTGGTGTTGAACAACCTTCGAAGCCGAATCGCGGTGGAGACGGATGGTCAACTGAAAACTGGCCGTGACGTGGTGATTGCGGCGATGCTGGGAGCTGAAGAGTTTGGATTTGCCACTGCGCCGCTGGTGAGCCTGGGTTGTATCATGATGCGCGTTTGCCATTTGAATACATGCCCCGTGGGGGTGGCCACGCAAGACGAAACGTTGCGCAAAAATTTTACGGGCGATCCCGCGCACGCGGTAAACTTCATGAAGTTCATAGCCACGGAAGTGCGTGAGCTGATGGCCGAGCTTGGATTCCGAACCATTCCAGAAATGGTTGGCCGGACCGACAGGCTGGAAGCCAGGGAAGCGGTGACCCACTGGAAAGCACGTGGACTGGACTTTTCAAAGATCCTTTACCAGCCTTCCGTTTCAGCGGATGTGGGAAGGTATTGCCAGATCACCCAGGATCATGGATTGGACAAAGCGCTGGATAATACCACGCTCTTGAAAATTTGCCGGCCAGCCCTGGAAAAAGGGGAGAAGGTAAAGGCTGAAATTAAAATCCGTAACGTAAATCGAGTGGTGGGGACAATCCTGGGCAGTGAAATTACTCGTAAATACGGCGCGGCAGGTTTGCCCGAAGACACGATCGACCTGACCTTCAAAGGCTCAGCGGGTCAAACATTTGGTGGATTTATTCCTTCCGGCGTGACCTTGCGATTGGAAGGAGACGCGAACGATTACGTGGGTAAAGGCTTGTCGGGTGGAAAAATCATTCTCTATCCACCCCCAGGGTCAACATTCGCTCCTGAAGAAAACAGCATCATCGGGAATGTGGCGCTTTACGGGGCGACGAGCGGGGAAGCGTATATCGGGGGCATGGCAGGTGAACGATTCTGCGTGCGAAACAGCGGCGTGAACGCAGTGGTGGAATCCATCGGTGATCATGGCTGCGAATACATGACGGGTGGGAAAGTGGTAGTTCTAGGACCGGCGGGACGTAACTTTGCGGCAGGAATGTCAGGGGGAGTGGCCTACATGCTGGACGAATCCGGAGATTTTGCGACGCGCTGCAACATGCAGGGTGTGGGTCTGGAAAAGCTGGAGGACGAGAAGGAAACGGAAGAAGTCCGACAGATGATCAAGAAACATGCGGAGTATACGCGGAGCAAAAAAGCCTTCAAAGTATTGGCGGAATGGGAGCGCATGGTACCGAAGTTCGTAAAAGTGCTGCCCCAGGATTACAAGCGGATGCTCGATTGTATCAAGAAAGCCGAGCAGTCCGGATTGAGCGGGGAAGAAGCAATCATGGCGGCATTCGAAGAAAACTCCAGGAGCCTGGCCCGCGTAGGTGGTGGATAACAAATTGACTGTTCATTCAAAAATAGGAAGCAAGTAAGAAAATGGGTAAACCGCGTGGATTTATTGAGTACCTTCGAGAATTGCCGCTAGACCGCAAGGCTACTGAACGTATTCGGGACTGGCAGGAATTTCACCTGCACATGGGCGACGACAAATTGCAGGAGCAAGGGGCTCGTTGCATGGATTGCGGCGTTCCATTTTGTCATACGGGAACACTGATCAGCGGGATGGCGGCAGGATGCCCGATTCATAACCTCATCCCGGAATGGAATGACCTGGTATATCGCGGATTATGGAAAGAAGCTCTTGATCGGCTCCACAAGACCAATAACTTCCCGGAATTTACGGGTCGTGTTTGCCCGGCGCCCTGTGAAGGTTCATGTGTGCTTGGGATCAATGCGCCCCCGGTTACCATTAAAAATATTGAATGTTCCATTATCGACAAGGGGTGGGAAGAAGGCTGGGTTGTTCCAGAAGCTCCGAAAAATCGAACTGGAAAAAAAGTAGCTGTCATTGGATCTGGCCCTGCCGGGCTGAGCGCAGCCGCACAGTTAAATAAAGCTGGCCATTTAGTGACCGTTTTTGAACGCGCTGACCGCATCGGAGGACTGCTCATGTATGGGATTCCCAACATGAAACTGGACAAGAGCCTGGTTTTGCGGCGGGTGGAGATGATGGAGAAAGAGGGTGTCACTTTCGTCACCAACACCGAAGTGGGCAAAACCTATGCGGCAGAAAAACTTTTAAAAGAGTTTGATGCTGTGATTCTGGCCACCGGGGCAACGAAACCGAGAGATTTACCAATTGAAGGTCGAAATCTTAAAGGGGTGCATTTCGCCATGGAGTTTCTTCAGGGCAATACGAAGAGTCTTTTGGATGGGGAACGAAACGGTTCCTTTATTAATGCCGAAGGTAAAAACGTGGTGGTAATCGGCGGTGGCGACACAGGAACGGACTGTGTTGGCACTTCGATGCGACATAGCTGCAAGAGCCTGGTGCAGATCGAGATCCTGCCCAAACCGCCGATGGATCGAAGCAAAGACAATCCATGGCCGGAATGGCCCAAGGTCTACAAAATGGATTATGGCCAGGAAGAAGCAGCCGCGACATTTGGAGCGGATCCCCGGGTTTACCTGACGACGGCAAAAAAATTTGAAGGGGACGAGAACGGCCAAGTCAAGGCAGTGCATACTGTGCAAATCGAATGGCAGAAAAACGAAAAAGGCCAATTTGTTCCCAAAGAAGTGCATGGAACTGAAAAAGTAGAACCCGCGCAACTGGTGTTGCTGGCGATGGGATTCCTGGGGCCTGAACAAGCGCTACTGGAGCAATTGGGCGTGGAAAGAGACGCTCGCTCGAATGCGAAGGCGGATTACGATGTTTTTGCCACCAGCGTCAAGGGTGTGTTTGCGGCCGGTGACGCCCGCCGTGGACAAAGCCTTGTTGTTTGGGCATTTAACGAAGGCCGTGCAGTCGCCCGCGAGTGTGATCGTTACCTGATGGGTGAGAGCGACCTGCCTTAACTTTGAGTTCCTCTCCATTTGATTCCAGCACCGCCCTTTGCACAAAGGGCGGTTTCTGTTAATGGTAGGAGGACATTATTGAATTGTGGAAACAGCGGTAGCTAAAAAAACCAGAGTGATTGTTGGCATGAGCGGAGGAGTCGACTCCTCCGCGACGGCAGCGTTGTTGCTGGAACAGGGCTACGACGTGGTGGGAATCACCCTGAAACTCTGGCCGCAGGACTGCGTTTCACGCGCCGAGGACAAGTGTTGCGGTCCGCAGGCTGTGATGGACGCGAGAAGCGTCTGCCACAAGCTGAACGTCCCCTATTACCTGATCGATGAGTCTGCGGATTTTCAAAAAGTAGTCATCCAGTATTTCGCGGACGAGTATCGCGCAGGTCGAACGCCCAATCCCTGTGTGATGTGCAATGAGCGATTGAAATTTGGTTCATTAATCACCCGGGCGAGGCAGCTGGGCGGCGAGTTTATTGCGACGGGACATTTTGCGCGGGTGGAGAAAGCAGCCAATGGGAGAACGTTGTTGAAGCGTGGCCGTGATTCCCGAAAAGATCAGAGCTATTTCCTTTTTTCGCTCAAGCAGGATCAGCTTTCATTTGTCATCTTTCCGCTTGGCGAAAAGACCAAGGCAGATACACGCGAGGTGGCAAGGGAATGCCAGTTGAAAACGGCGGACAAGGAAGAAAGCATGGAAATATGCTTTGTTCCTGACAAAGATTACGGAAAATTCCTATCGTCCGCAAAGCTGGTTACGCCTCACAGAGGTGAAATCATGGACATCCACGGCAAGGTGTTGGGACATCATGAGGGAATCGAATACTACACGATTGGACAAAGGAAAGGCCTGGGGATTTCATCGCCGCGCCCGCTTTACGTCATTGATTTGCTGCCCGAAAGCAACAGGGTGATAGTGGGCGACGAAACGTTATTGGAAAAATCGGAATTCATCATAGAGCGCTGCAACTGGATTCCATTTGAAGAGCCGCCCGAAAGTCTGGAGGTCACAGCCAAGATAAGGTATAACCATCCCGGAGTGGCGGCCACAGTCATCCCGCTTCCCGGTGGTTCTGCGAGTGTGCGGTTGCACGTACCTCAACGGGCGATCACTCCTGGCCAGGCATGCGTCCTCTACCAGGACGATTTAGTGGTTGGGGGAGGCTGGATTGCCCGGGAGAAAGCAAGTCAAACAACTTCCGTTGCAGCGTAGTTCTCCATCAGGGCCAGCATTTCTTTTACAGCGGTGGCCAAGCCAACCACGACCGAACGGCTGATGATGCTGTGACCAATGTTGAGCTCCACGAGATTCGGAACGAGATGCAACAGTTGCAAATTCTGATAATTTAGTCCGTGACCCGCATTCACTTGCATTCCCAAATCCCGAGCTTTATTGGAAGCGAGGACCAATCGATTTAATTCCTCATTACGTTCGCGTTTGCGGTGGTAGGAGTCGGCAAAAGAGCCGGTGTGAAGTTCTACGAATTGAGCGCCGGCACGAGCGGAGGCTTCGATCTGAGCAATATCCGGGGCAACAAAAAAACTCACTTCTATCCCCTGCCCCCTCAATCGGCGGACGGTTTCGGCCAGAGATTTTTCGTGAGTGACGACATCCAGACCGCCCTCCGTGGTCACTTCCTCGCGTTTTTCTGGAACGAGGCAGACGATGTCGGGTTTGGCCTTCAAAGCGATCTCCACAATTTCCGGAGAATTAGCCATTTCCAGATTGAAGCGCGTTTTGATGACCTCGCGTAGGGTGAAGACATCGCGGTCCACAATATGGCGGCGGTCTTCTCGAAGGTGCGCGGTAATGCCATGAGCGCCAGCGGATTCGCAAATCAAAGCAGCTTCGATAGGGTCTGGCTCGCCTTTGGGTTTTCCTTTGTAGCGAGCCTGGCGCAAGGTGGCCACGTGATCGATGTTCACGCCCAGTTTTAACATAATACTACTTAGCGGGAGTGGTGACGGGCATGGGCATGGAGGGCAATTCCTTTACAGGATCATTATTCGCGAGCCATTGACTGAGCGCCATAATTTCCATGCCAGTGAAACCAATTTTAGAATTGCGAACGAAAGCCAGCTCGTCTGGAGATTTCAAGCTGATTTCAGTCACAGTGTTCCCGAGATTTCCTTCGAGCAAAGGAAGCCACCTTAACTGAGCATAATTTGGAATGTATGTCCTGGGACCGTTTTGAGATGTGCTCGGCTGGTCGAGGCGGAAAATAGGACTGAGGCTATTCAAAACCTGCCAGTGTGAAATGCGGCTCTCGGAGATTTCCCAATCGTAATAAAGAAGCTTTTTTGCGGGGTCCAATTCCTGGAGAAGCTCCCGAGGGAACGCGTTGGTGGTTTTGGCGAACGGAAAGAGATTTGCGAATAAATAGGTACGCCCTTTGACTTCCATAGGTTCCAAAGTGGGAACGACGAATGGGGTTCCTTTAACCACCAGCGAGTCATTGGTGAAGGAGAGTGTCCCGAACCCGGCCTGGCTGATCTTAGGTCCTAGAATATTGGTCGCCTTTGGACCGAGCGATTGGAGAAATGCGCGGCTGCCGGCCAGCTCGGTGAGAAGAAAAGACTGAAAAGGAAGTCCCCCATCTGACCAGCCGAAAACCTGGTTCATGTGAAGGGGTAGACCAAACTCCGTCATGTAGGTGGGCAACCGAAACAATTCATCGACTTTTTGAACAGCAAAAAAACTAAGCAGCGGATCACGGATTATCTCGGGAACAACAAAGTCCTGAATACCGGACGAAATTGGCTTCTCGGGAACAATTTTACCCAGAGTGCGAAGGTTTTCGCCCCGTGGAGAAACCCAAAACTCCACTTCTTTTGCTTTCAGACCAAGAGGACGCGCCAGTTCGCCAGAGAGACGAAGATGGAAAAGATTAGTGCCGAGAGACGCCATCGGCGTTTTCTGAGATTTCGAAGGAAGCCGGTTTTTCGGGTCGCCAGAAGCATCGCCAAAATCAAGAACCAATTGTTGGTTGGTAAAGCCGAAGGAAAATGATTTGCCTTTTTCCTGGTCGATTTTAGAGAAAGAGGAATTGGGAATGGCATCCACTTTTCCTTTTCCATTTTTTATAGAGCTGGAAAGTTTTTCGATCCAGAGGGAGGCATCCTTCTCGGGCAACTCTGCCACGATTTGGAAAGTGTCCAAACCTTCTTTGGAGAACTTTCCGGAGATGCTCAGAGGGGCGGCCAGGAGTTCTTCCAGCAAAAGAGCGTATTGCGGATCGCGTGGAGATAAATGAAGCACGCCAACAGCTTTGGAAGCAAAGACTCGGGCAATCTGGCTGGTGAAGTCCCTGGCCTTGTCGACGGTCAGTACTTTCTTAAGGGAGGGAGCGTTCGTGTGAGAAGCCAGATTCTTAAGACCTTCGGACTGAAACTCAAAATCAGAGAGAGCGCTTGCGGATGCCACCGTTGATGAGGCGCGGACCGGTTTTGTGTCTGTGCTTTGACCAGAAGTCGACAAACAAACCAAGAAATTGATAAAAAGGGACAAACGCCATAAAGCTCGCATAAGAAATTGCTGCCAGATATGCGCAGCTATTGCAAATAAAGAAATTCGAAAAGGCCTAACCCGCTATCAACTCGCCACCACCGGCGGTGGAAAACTGCAAACAGTTCTTTTTTCCAATGGCTTCGACCGGACATTCGGAGGCAGCACGGTCACAGAGGGAGATTTCGTGACTGGTAACCGGCTGTTTGGCGACGAACGAATAGCTATCCATGCTTTGGGTAGCGCGTTTAAAAATGGTAGGAGCAGTCTGGCGGCATAAATCACAATCGATACATTGGCGATCGACAAAATAAAGTCCGGGAACATTCTCTTTGTTACGGTTTTCGAAATTCGCCATAACGTACAATGCCATGCGGGGAAGTGAGCCACCATTCGTAAAGGACAGGAAAAAAATCCCTGAAACACCTTAATGCCGGTGAGGCTGGCATTATATTTCTCTCAGCAAATGCACCTTGAAATTTGAAAAACATTGCATTCGTTCCTACCAGCAGGCGGAATGTGGAGGTGAAAGCGAATTTCCATTTCCGTTCCCGATTCAATTTTGCGCTTGCGAGGTTGTTTAGCATAATTTCTTTGGCAGTGTGCCTTTTGGCGGGGTGCAACAAGCATGAGTCGTCCGCTAAAAACGTGACAAGTATAACAAATTCGCCTGCCCCGGCGAAAGCGCCATTAATGGTTGTTGGCGCTGAACCAGTTCTCGCTTTTAAAGCCTATGATGGGCGCGAAGTAAATTTATCCCAATTAAAAGGAAAAGTGGTGCTGGTGGATTTTTGGGCAACGTGGTGCGTACCCTGTGTTAAAGCCATGCCGAGAGTCAAAGCGGCCTACCAAAAATACCACGCCACAGGTTTCGAAATTATCGGTATCAGCCTGGATGACGAAGAGGCCCCTCTTAAAAAATTCCTGAAGGAAGAACAAATCGAGTGGCCCCAGCATTTTGATGGGAAAGGCCAGGACAACAAATTTGCCGTCGAATTCAGCCTGGGAAGGATTCCGGCAGTGTGGCTAGTAGACAAAAAAGGGAAAATTCGATTCATTGATCCGGAAGAAAAACTGGAGGAGAATATCCAGCTTCTCCTGAAGGAAACCCCTTGACTGCGAAAGACTCGGTAAGTCACGCGGCTTTTTTGCGGGATGCCTCTGGAGAACGCTTTTGCTTTAACTTACTTTGATTCAAGCTTTGCTGGAGGATGGAGACGAGGTCGACCACATTTTGAGTTTTAGATGATTTCGATTTCGGGGCGGGCTCCGCAGCACCATGGGTCACTTTTCCTTCAATCACTTTCCGCAATCCTTCTTTGTATTCATCATGATACTTTGAGGGATCCCATTCACCGGACATTCCCTCGATCAAGGACTCAGCCATGGCCAACTCCTTTTTCCCCACCTGTTGTCCCTGCGGCAGTCGAAGCTCGTTAGTGTCGTTCAATTCATTTGGGAAATGCATGAGCTCGAGGACCAACACATCATCCAGGGGTTTTACAGCGGCGAGATGTTCCCGCGTTTTTATCACCACTTTCGCGATGCCTACTTTTCCCGAGTTTTTCAAAGCGTCACGCAATAGCGCATAAGCTTTGTCCCCTCCTTTTTCGGGGGAAAGGTAATAGGGCTGGTCAAAAAACATGGGATCAATCTCAGCCAGATTGACAAATTCCTGGATGTCCACGGTCTGGTTGGAGCTTATTCGAACACTCTCAAAATCTTTATCATCTATAAGCACGAATTGATTTTTCTCGTACTCATAGGCCTTGCCAATTTCCTCCCAGACGACCTCTTTACCATCAGATTCAGCCACCCGCTTGTATTTTACAGGACTGAGATCGGATTTGCGGACCATTCGAAGTTTGACCTCATCAACGGATCGAGTGGCGGGGTAAAGGCCAACGGGTATATTGACAAGTCCAAAGCTGATTGCTCCCTTCCAAATAGTTCGCATAAATCTTCCGATTACCAAAAGGTTCGAAGCGAAAGAGGAGATGATCCACAAAAACTTATTCACAACCGATGCAACAAATCGTAAGTAATTGAATTACAATCACTTACGCACGTCGAATTGTGAATAACTTACCTGGAGAAGCAACAAAACCCGGGGTTTGAGGCCCGAGTTTTAAGAACCGAAAAATAAATAACTTACTTGCTGCCGAGAACCGCGTCCTTGCAAGCTTTTGCCACGCGGAACTTGACGACCTTCTTTGCAGGGATATTGATGGTAGCGCCTGTGGCGGGATTTCGACCCACTCGAGCTTTACGGTTGACGAGGACCAATTTTCCGATGCCGGGGAGAGTGAAGGTATTCTTCGCGTTTTTATAAGCCATAGCCGCGAGCAGATCCAGAATTTCTCCAGCAACTTTTTTCGTGAGACCAGCCTTGTCGGCAATTTCAGCGGTGATTTGGGATTTAGAGAGTGCTTTTGCCATATTGGTTTTGTTAGTGTTTGGTTGTCAAAGTCGTGAGACTTGGCGAATTAAAACGAAACAATTTACGCGTGCAAGTAGAAAATCACCCACTTTTACGGGATCATGGAGCGCCGCTTGCTCTTGGGAATATCCTTCTGGCGTCAAGTTTTTAAAGGAGTATCGCAGTCATGTCGTCATTATTTACGATTCAAACCCAATTCCATTATGAAATCATTCGTAAACTTTATGAAGGAGGAATGGGGATTGTTTATGAAGCTCACCAGCACGGGGCAAGAAACTTTGTCAAGCGAGTGGCGATCAAAGTCATCAGCCAAAAGTATGCAGACCAGAAGTCATTCATAGAAAACTTCATGGGAGAAGCGAAGTTGGTGGCAGATTTGATTCACACCAACATAGTCCAGACCTATCATTTTGGCGAATCACGCGGGCTGTACTTCATCGCCATGGAATTGATACGCGGGGTGAACCTGGAGCAGTTCCTACAGCAACTTCACGACAAGGATAAAGAACTTCCGACCGAGCTGGCGGTGTTCATCGTCAGCCGGGTCTGCCGCGGGCTGGCCTACGCGCATGACAAAGCGGATCGCGAAGGAAACAAACTTTCCATTGTTCACCGGGACGTGAGTTTTAAGAATATCATGATTGCCTTTGAGGGGGACGTGAAGCTGACAGACTTTGGAGTGGCGAAGGCAACAGGTTTCCTCAAATCGAATGAAGGAGAAGTGGTGGCTGGAAAAGCCGACTTCATGAGTCCCGAACAGGCTGATTTTCAAGTGACGGATGAGCGCTCGGATTTATTTTCGCTGGGCATCGTTTTATCCAACCTCCTGCTCGGAAGAAATCCATTTAAAGGGTCCAACTCGGAGGAAAGCCGTTCGCGAATCATGCAAATGCCGTTGCCTGATTTTCGGAAAGAGTCGGGCAAGATCGATGTGCGGCTGAATGAAATCCTACTCAAAGCGCTGGCGAGAAAAGTAGACGAGCGTTATCCTAAAGCCGAAGAAATGTTGTTTGATTTGGAACATTACATCTACCACCAGGGATATGGTCCAACCAACGAGACATTGGGGAAATTTATTAAAGACCTCTTCGGACAAAAGTCTGTGGAAGACATGAAAGAGACCCGGGGAGAAACGATGGTAATGGACAAGCAAGGGACGAAGTTTGCGTTATGAAGCAGAAAACTAAATCGATCAAACTCGGTTTATTGCAACATGCCTGTTCGGCCAAGCCGGCGGAAAACCTGGCGAAAGCACTGGCTTTGTGCGAGGAGGCCGCAAAAAAAGGCGCGCAAATCATATGCACTCAGGAGTTATTTCGATCCCAGTATTTTTGCCAGGCAGAGAAGCATGAGTATTTCAAACTTGCGGAGCCCATCCCCGGCCCGACCTGCCAGGCTTTTCAAAAACTTGCAAAAAAGCATAAAGTGGTGATCGTTGCCTCGCTCTTCGAAAAACGGGCCTCGGGGCTCTACCACAACACGGCGGTGATCATCGACGCGGATGGATCGCTGAAAGGGATCTACCGCAAGATGCATATCCCGGATGATCCATTGTTCTACGAAAAGTTTTACTTCACTCCAGGAGACACCGGTTTT
The DNA here is from genome assembly GCA_028293375.1 of Verrucomicrobiales bacterium. GTDB lineage: Bacteria > Verrucomicrobiota > Verrucomicrobiia > Limisphaerales > JAQGOY01 > JAQGOY01. Next base: position 11,429 of record JAQGOY010000153.1, read on the forward strand.
AAAGCCTGGGATACGCGATACGGTAAAATAGGGGTCTGCGTCTGCTGGGACCAATGGTACCCGGAAGCTGCGCGGCTGACTGCTCTGCAGGGCGCTGAAATTTTATTCTATCCGACCGCCATAGGATGGCATCCGAGTGAAAAGAGTGAACATGGTGAGAACCAGCACACGGCATGGGAGACGATTCAGCGAAGTCACGCGGTGGCCAATGGCTGTTTCGTGGCATCGATCAACAGGGTTGGAATCGAAAAACCGGAAGGCGGTGACGGGCTGGAATTCTGGGGCCAAAGTTTTGTAGCAGGCACATCCGGTCAGATCCTGGCCAAAGCGAGCAAAGACAAGGAGGAAATTTTGATTGTCCCGATTGATCTCGATTTGGTTGATATAACCCGAACGCATTGGCCATTCCTTCGGGATCGCCGGATCGATGCCTACGGCGATCTTACCAAAAGATACATTGATTAATGCTGCAAGAGCAGTTGAACCATTTCTCATGGCGATTTGGATCACCGGCACCCATGGATTAATAGGCAGCCACGTGTTGCGTCGGCTCGAAGCGGAGGGGATCGATGCGTTTGGAGTTTCGCGCGGAGAGTTGGATTTGGGAGACTTTCAGGCGGTCGAGAAGTTCTTTTCCGAAAAAAAGCCAGCGGGAATTATTCATTGTGCGGCGATGAGCAAAGCAACGGAGTGTGACAGGGACACCAGACTTGCGCGACACATCAACATCGATCTAACCCAGTTACTCTCCGAATTAGCCGCAAATATACCCTTTACCTTTCTCTCGACTGATCTGGTGTTTGACGGCACGCAGGGAAATTATTCGGAAAAAGATTCCCCTGCCCCACTAAACTATTATGGGGAAACAAAGGTTAAGGCTGAAGAATCTGTCCTCAAGAATCTGAAACACACAGTGATCAGAACATCCTTGAATGCGGGCATATCACCGACGGGTGACAGGGCTTTCAATGAAGAAATGAAAAAAATGTGTGGAGCGGGAAAATCAGTGAAACTGTTCACTGATGAATTTCGATCGCCCATTCCTGTGGTAGAAACTGCAGCACTGTTGGTCTCGTTGTACCGAAAAAGTGAGAGAGGACTTTATCACCTGGCTGGAGCGGAAACACTTTCCAGAATGCAAATTGGACTGGCGTTGCTGGATAAATGGGATTTACCGCCATCGCTTGCGGCTGGGTCGAGCTTGCACTATTACCAGGGTCCAAGGAGAGCGGCGAATACAACGCTGAACTGCGGGAAGCTTGAGAAACTGCTCGGCAGAAGAATGCCGGGTTTCACGGAGTGGTTGGGGAAAGCGACGCCTGAGCAGATTTAATGCTCGAATCCACTAGACGTCGATGATGGGACCCCCGCCCGTATCCGGTGGCGGTTTGGGTTTGTTTTGAGGGGGAGGTTCCGACTTTCTGTTCACCCCTGTCAAACCGTTCAAGATCATGGTGACAATTGAAATGACGATAGCGGCCCAAAACGCAGGACCGAAACCGTCCAGGACGAAATGCGGGGCAAGGAGCTTGCCGGCAATATAGAGAACGATCCCGTTGACGACAAAAGTAAAAAGGCCAAAAGTGAAAATAAGAAAGGGGAGCGAGAACAGCATCAGGACGGGACGAAGAAAAGCATTGAGAATACCAATCACCAGGCTGGCAACAAACAGATCCGTCAATGTTTTATAATGGATGCCAGAAACCAATTTTGCGGCGACCAAAACGGCCACGGTGGTGATCAGCCACCTTAATAAAAACTTTGTCCAGGTCCTGGGCATGACTAGAGGAGAGGTTTGTGAATCTCGAGGATTTTAGATTTTGGAGCCAGAGAAACCACGGAATCCCTTACCGAATCAGGGATGAAACAAAACTGGCCGGCACGCAAATATAATGGGCTTTCCATGGTGGATGAAGTGAGGACAGCGGATCCCTCGACGAACCCCAGGATCAGGAAGCCAGACTTTGCTGAGCGTTTCAAGGAGACGGCATTTTGGTTCTCGTGGAGGGAGACATGGAAAAGCGGGTCATTGGCGAGTTGCTTGAGTGTATAACCAGGGGAAAGCAGCTGCGGAACAGGATCAGACAGGCGAGGCTCAAAGTCATTAAAATCAATGCTTTTTAGTGATTTTTCGACATGCAGTTCCCGGGTGGACCCATCGGGGTTGCGGCGATCCCAATCATAGACGCGATATGTGGTGTCTGAATTTTGTTGGATTTCGAAAATAACGTTGCCGGCCCCCAGGGCGTGAACGCGGCCGCTGGGGAGGAACATGCTATCGCCTTTTTTGACTCTTATTTCGTGAAAGCAGTCAGCGACCCGGTTGTGCTCGATATCGCGGGCAAATCGCTCGGGAGTAATTCCTTTTTTCAGTCCTACGAAAAGGGACGCTTCCGGGGTGGCATCTGCGATGTACCACACCTCGGTTTTAGGCTCGCCGCCGAGCGACGTGGCGATTTCCTGAGGGGGATGAACCTGAAGCGAAAGCTTTTCCTGGGCATCCAAAATCTTGATAAGGAGTGGAAACCGTTCGCTTCCGGAGTAGCCGGAACCCAGCATATCCTGGGTGTGGTTCTCAATCAGCCAGCGAATGGATTTTCCAGCGAGCGGGCCGTGAGCGACTTTGCTTTCCGCACCTGGACGATCTGAAACTTCCCACGATTCGCCAATCTTTTTGCCGCCAGGAATCGGTTTGTGATAGAGGTCCTCCAATTTGCGCCCCCCCCAAATTCGATCCATCAGCAGAGGAACAAAAATAAATGGATATAACATGAGAATTTTGCTCAGGCGACATTGACCGGGTCATGGGTGAACTTGCCATGCGCCCGGAACTTTTGATATCGCGCAGCAAGGCGATCGGAGACGGACATGCCGGAGATTTTTTTAAGAGACTTGCAAACAGATTGTTTGAAGCTGGCAGCAGTGGCTTTGAGATCGTTATGTGCGCCACCCAGAGGTTCCTGAATAACCTCGTCTACCAGCTTGAGCTGAAGGAGATCCCTGGCGGTAATTTTTAGGGCGTCTGCAGCCTTGGGAGCAGCGGCCCGATCTTTCCAGAGAATGGCAGCGCAACCTTCGGGGCTAATCACTGAGTAATAGGCATTTTCAAGCATGATAACGCGGTCTGCCACGCCGATGCCCAAGGCACCGCCTGAGCCGCCTTCTCCAATGACTATGGCAATGATGGGGACTTCAAATAACATCATCTCGCGGAGGTTGACAGCGATGGCTTCAGCGATGTGTCGTTCTTCCGCGCCGATCCCGGGGTAGGCGCCTGCGGTGTCGATCAAAGTGATGATAGGAAGACCGAACTTGTCTGCCAGTTTCATGAGGCGCAAAGCCTTCCGATAACCTTCGGGATGAGCGGATCCGAAATTTCTTTTGATGTTCTCTTTGGTGTCGCGGCCCTTTTGGGTACCAATGACCATCACCCGCTCGTCTCCCAATCTGGCAAAACCGCCCACTACAGCACGATCCTCACCGAATAACCGATCCCCATGAATTTCACTAAAATCCGTAAAGGCATGTTGGATGTAGTCGAGCGCAAAAGGTCTCTTGGGATGACGAGCCAATTGAACTTTTTGCCAGGGGGTTAGATTGGAAAAGATCTGTTTTCGGGTCTCCGACAGTTTGCCCTCCATTAAGGCTATTTCCTTGTCGATATCCATCTCCAGATCGTGATGCAGCTGAAGCTTTTTGAGTTCCTCCAGCTTATGCTCCAATTCCATGATGGGTTTCTCGAATTCAAGCTGGTGTTTCATATCGGTGAAGCATGTTAGGACGATGAGATAGTGGAGGCAACGGTGAATTGAGGAATTTAGCGGCAAGGAAGGTGGGAATAGGGCAAAAAAAGAGCCAGAGTTTTCTCTGGCTCTAGTGCTGAGATCGTATACGCCTGCACCGGGCGCTCAGAAGGGTAGCAGGGCCAACTATTTGAGCTGTTCGAGCCCTGCCACTAGCAAGATCTCTCTGCCAACCCTGAACGAACAGCAACTCATTACCTATTATAGATACTATAGAATCGAATCCGTTCAATGAACCAAATGAAATGATTTCAGGGCGTTATCGTTATATCCGTAAAAACCTTGCTATGAAGGCGACCTTTTAGAACTTTTCCCAACGGTAACGCATCGTTTCCATTAAGCGAAGCTTGGACGACCAGCTGCTTCCCTGCACCGCTGGCTAAAACCCAAACCTTTTCAGTAATAAACAACATTTCGTAACTGAGGGTGATGCGTTGAGGAGGAGGCTTGGGGCCGATAACGGGATAAAAGCTGGGGGGATGCGAGGGCAGGCAAGCGCCAGGAAATAGGGAAGCCACATGACCATCTTCTCCCACCCCCAGAAAAGCCAGATTCAATTTACCATCGGGAACATGCTTATGCAGTTCCCGGCTGGCGAAATCTGCACCTTCGTCGGGAGGCAATTCGCCAGGAACGCGGTGTATCTGGCCGACTGGAATTCCCAGCGGTTTGAAAAGCAGATCATTGGCCAAAAGAAAATTGCTTTCTGCATCAGTGGGTGGAACGCACCTCTCATCCGCCCAAAAGAAATGAACTCCTTCCCAGGAAGCGTGACGTTTGAGGGACTGATCCACGACATTATTAAGAAATGCGCGGGTTATTCTGCCGCCCGATAAGGCAACGGAGTAGAGCTGTTTCCTCTCGGGAACGGCAAGTTCATCCAGCCAGGCGCAAGCCGCTGCCAAAGCAAGGGCTTCAGGAGAGACAAACTTCAGGACTTCCACGTTCTTCATTTATCCGAAATGGAATGCGGTTTGCGCCAGGTGTGGCCCCGTTGGGCCAACAAGTCGTCAGCAGCGGCTGGTCCCCAGGTCCCGGCCTTATAGAACTCGCGCTCGGTGAGAGGAAGTTTGGCCCAGGCTTCTCGAATAGGATCCGCAATTCCCCAAGCTGTTTCTACTTCGTCACGACGAATGAACAAAGTAGCATCCCCAGCGATAGCCTCGAGCAGCAACCTTTCGTACGCTTCGGGAGTGTAGGCTCCAAACTCTGAATCATAATCGAAATGCATTCGAACCGGTCGAATTTGAAGGCTGGTTCCCGGAATTTTTCCGTTGAATCGAAGAAAAATACCTTCATTGGGTTGAAGGCGAAGAGTGATGGCATTGGCGTCAAGTTTGGGTCCGCATTGGGCCGCAAAAAGAACATTGGGAGTGGGCCTGAACTGCACGCGCACCTCGCTGGCGCTCTCGGGCAGGTTCTTGCCAGTCCTTAAATAAAATGGAACACCTGACCACCGCCAATTATCGATGAGAACGCGGAGCGCGACGTAAGTTTCCACATCGGAAGAGGGACTGACTTTAGGTTCGGCCCGGTAAGCGGGGCGTTTTTGCCCATCGATTTCGCCGGCCAGATATTGCCCACGAACGACATTGTTGGAGACCTGGCTGGGATGGAGTTGCCGAATGGAACGGAGAAGTTTTACTTTTTCATCGCGTAT
>JAQGOY010000169.1 GCA_028293375.1 Verrucomicrobiales bacterium
CCCTGGCACGCCCCAGGTGCATGAGGGCCACCGCATAGTCATTTCGACTCTTCAAATCGGTAGCCCCTTGCAAACGGTTTGCCAACTCCAACATCCTCGCGTCGCTTCCATCTCGTTTTATGTTAGAACGAATCTGGAGCGATGCTGTTCTTGAGACGCTATGCAGCTCGCCCGATTTGGATGTTCCCGGACCTGCCATGTTGGCGCAGGCAAAAACATTCATCTCAATAATAACAAGTGTACAAACAGTCAAAAAGAAGAGCTTCATAAATACGGTTGTGGGGTTGAGGTTTACGCATTCAAAACAGGGTCTGTAATCATTTGAAAAGGCTGTCCTTGAACCCTCACGAAATAGCGGAAAATAAAAGCGGCAATCAGTAAGCCGAAAAATGAACGACTTATTCACAAAAATGTCTACGCTCACCAAATGATTGCTCTGCGCCTCGCCATTATGGTGATCAATTTTACCATGCTGGTGACTTTGCGTTCTGTAGCGGGAATCAATGTTGCCTACCCACCACTCCGCAATCAATTGGAGCAGGAAACAAACCTTCTCCGAAATTTTCACTGGGTTTCTCCCAATCTCGCCAGGGGCGCTCAACCCAGCGGCCTCGCTCTTGCAGAATTAGACAGGCTTGGATTTAAAACCATCGTCAATCTTCGAGGCTTTCACGCAGACCCTTCCTCGAAAGCCACCCATCAACGCATCCCGTTCATGACCTGGCATGCAGAAGACGAAGATGTTGTGCAATTTTTGAAGGTGGCGAACGATCCATCGAAAGGTCCTGTTTTCGTTCACTGCATGCACGGTTCAGATCGCACTGGAATGATGATCGCGATGTATCGAATGACGGTCCAGGGCTGGAATCGTAATTCAGCAATTCTGGAAATGAAGAACGGAGGATTCGGGTTCCACCCCCAGTGGACAAATCTCGTGCGCTACCTCAATAGAGTCGACGTCGAGAAGATAAAAAAGCAGGCGGGGATTCTCTAGAAGGATTGAAGCTGAAAGCCGCAAAGACACGAAGTATAAAAACTCCGGCAAGCAGTAGATCCTTCAGCGGTGATTTTCGCGTCGCATTTTCCGCAGGTGAGCGTAACCCACTAGTTTTCGGCGCTCTTCATCCCACAAGCGGAAGGTGAAGGACTTTAAACTTGCGAACAGCGTGATTGGTTTAACCGTTTGGAACAGCGGATCTGCTTTGTGACACGCTTCCAGATTATAATTCGGTATTCTCGCGCTTAAATGATGGATGTGGTGATAACCAATGTTTCCAGAAAACCACTGCAAAATTCTCGGCAGACGATAGAAGGAGCTCCCTTTTAGGGCCGCTTCTGTGTAATCCCACTGCTCACCACGCTCCCAATAAACTCCTTCAAACTGATGCTGCACATAAAACAACCAGACTCCGACCCCACCTGCCACTGCGGTCACAATCAATTGGATGAGCAAATACCGCTTCACTCCGAAAATACACGCCAGGCCGACAACCATTCCGAGGATAGCCAGATTCATCCAATAAACGGATTGGCGTTCGCGTTTGTTTGCTTTGCCGGAAGGAAATCGTTGACGAATGAAAAATAGATAGAGCGGCGCGATCAAAAAAAGAATGAAGGGATTTCGAGCAAGGCGGTAGGCGAATCGTTTCCAACGAGACGACTCCAGGTACTCCTGCACGGTGAGAGTCCAAATATCACCGGTGCCACGTTTATCCAAATGACCAGAACTGGCATGATGAATGTTGTGCTCCCATCGCCAATGGTAATACGGAGTAAAAGTCAGCACGCCCGTAATAAAACCAACCGCGTCATTTACCTTGCGTGAATGAAAATAAGACCCGTGTCCGCAATCATGAAAAATGATGAAAATCCTCACCACGAATCCTCCCGCCAGCACAGCCATTGGAATAACCAGCCACCAGGAGATCGAGACACACACGTACATTAAATACCACAGTAGGGCGTAGGGACCTAGTGTGTTGACCATCTGCCAGATCGCCCGCGGAAGGGAGGCTTCCTGGTACTTCGCCACTATGGCTTTCCAGACTGCGATGTCATTTTTGCTTTCGAGAGTTTCACTCATAGAATCACGAACGAAATCCAAACCCTTCTCCAAACAAAACAATACGACCGTTCAGTGCATTTCGCAATTTAAACGGGCCATTATTTTGCTCCAATCCCCACACGCTCAACAAGCAAATTTCCGCGCCCCACAAGAAAATAAGCGCGGTTTACTGCCGATCATTTTCGCGCAGACGCCAGGTAATGCGTCCCTTATTTAAATCATAAGGAGACATTTCCATTTTAACCCTGTCTCCAGCCGTGATTCTTACCCATCTTTTGCGCATCTTGCCGCAAATCGTGGCCAGCACCACATGCTTGTTTGGCAACTCCACACGGAACATCGTCCCCGGGAGCACTACTGCTACAACACCTTCCACTTCAATATGTTCTTCTTTTACGTGGCTCATTCTTTCTTTCTGAAACGGTCTGTGAATAAAAATCTGAAGCCTCCAGACCAGCAAGGTCTCAGTAAAACCAAATGAAACAAAAAGAGCGAGGCCGGTTTAACCCGCGCCTCGCTCCTGAGAAATTTACAAATTAATAACGGCTGCGTCCACCACCGGATTCACGGCGTGCTCCGCCGCCACCGTAACCGCCGCTGCTGCCGCCGCCATAACCACCACCACTGCCGCCGCTGCCGCGCTCTTCACGAGGCTTGGCGATATTGACGGTTAATGCGCGACCATCAATGCTCTGGCCATTGAGGTTTGCGATTGCATTTTCAGCTTCCTGAGGGGAACCCATGGTGACGAAACCGAAACCACGTGGGCGGCCGGTCATACGATCCATCATCAGGTTGGTCTCAACTACAGTTCCGTGTGCTGCGAAAGTATCTTGCAGGTCGTTTTCGGTTGTGTTGAAGGAAAGATTTCCAACGAATAGTTTACTGTTACTCATATTTTGTGACGTTCTGTAGACAAACCCTTTGCTCCAAACTGTTCCCGACCATCGGGTTTCGAATCATCACCGAACTGAGTTCACTTGAAGATTTACCAAACCTTGAAACGGACAAGCCATCTAACGAACACCTGTAGAGTCGCCGCATAAGTTCTAAATAGCAACCCATTAACGCATTTATTTTAGTTCACCCCGATACATCTACCCTGTTCCTTACCCTTTGTGGGCCAAACCCTGACCGCGATCCCTCCCAATACCCCGGTTGCGTTGTGCACTTCAGTGGCTTTGATTATACAGAACGCGTTTTTAATCGGCGTTGAGAAGAGGAAAATCTGAACTGTCCTATGAAGCGTTCGCAATTCAATCAACTGCTTTCTCAACCGGATTATTTTTTCTGGGCAACGGGAATTGAGGATACCTTCATCACCGAGCCGTGGCCCGCCACTGGCCGCACTCTCGACGAGTATGAACTCACCCAGCACTACACCCGCTGGAAGGAAGACCTCGGCTTGATGTCGGAGCTTGGGGTAACCCACGCTCGTTATGGCATCCCCTGGCACCGCATCAACCCTGCCCGCAACACCTGGGATTGGGAATTCGCAGATAAAACTTTGGATCGACTGCTTGATCTCGGAATTGATCCCATTGTCGATCTCGTTCACTACGGGCTTCCCCGCTGGATCGAAAAGGCTTACCTCCATCCAGATTTTTCAAAATACATGGCCGAATACGCCTCCCGCGCCGCTGAACGATTCAAAGGTCGTATTCATCTTTGGACGCCGCTGAACGAACCACGCGTTACTGCCTGGTACTGTGGCAAGCTCGGCTGGTGGCCCCCCTTCGGGAGAGGGTGGCGCGGTTTTCTCCAGGTTATGGTTGGCGTCTGCCGCGGCATGGTCGCAACCACCCAGGCTCTTCAGGCTGTCGACAACGAAAACATGGCCGTCCATGTCGACGCCACTGATCTCTACGAATCCAGCGATCCATCCCTCGCGGAAGAAGTATTTCGCCGCCAGGAAATAGTATTTCTCGCCCTCGACCTCATTACCGGAGCAGTCACTCCAAAGCATTCACTTTATTCCTGGCTGATACTCCATGGCGTTTCAGATAATGACCTTCAATGGTTTCAGGAAAATGCCATCACTCTGGATCTCATTGGCATCAATCTCTATCCGCTTTTCTCCCTTAAAATCTTGTCCCGATCTCCTCACCTTCGCATGAAGATGCCTTACGCGAGCGCGGAAATTGTGGAACGGCTGGCCAGACTCTATTACGCGCGATACCAGGTTCCTCTCTTCATTTCCGAGACTGCTTCTCTCGGTTCTGTTAATAAACGCGCCGCGTGGCTGACCGATTCCATGGAATACACACGCCGGGCTCGAGCCAACGGAGTGCCTCTTATGGGATATACCTGGTGGCCTCTATTCGCGTTGGTTACGTGGGCCTATCGACAGGGAAAAAATCCGCCGGAATATTACATCAAACAAATGGGCCTCTGGGATCTAAAACCCGATGAATCCGCCGGACTCCAAAGGATACCTACCAGCTTGGTGGAACAATATCAGAAGTTGATTTCAAATACCGCGACCCATCTCGGCCAGGTTAACGACTATGGGGCAAAAGAAAGGATGCATCATGTTTCGTAGTTTCTTCTTTGCTGGCTTCGAGTGTGCCACCGGTTACAATGCCATTGGAGAATGGATCGACCAGGTTGCAGCGACCCACCACGACAGGCATGCGGATGAGGATTACAATCTCTTGAAGAGTGTGGGAATCCACGCCTCGCGCGAAGCCATTCGTTGGCCTTTGGTGGATAAGGGCAACGGAAATTACGACTTCAGTTCCGTGCAACCTTTCCTCGATGCCAGCCGCAAACATGAAATCCAGGTCATCTGGGATTTATTCCATTATGGCTATCCCCACGAGCTTGATCTTTTCTCCGAGGACTTTCCACGACGCTTTTCTGATTATTGTTTTGCCGCAGCTAATTACATTTGCGCCAACCAGGATGGCCTTTGCTATTTCACTCCCGTTAACGAACCCTCGTTTTTTTCGTGGGCCGGTGGCCATGTGGGTCGGTTCGCTCCGCATTGCATCGGGAAAGGTGTGGAACTGAAACGATCCCTTATCCGCGCCGCCATCCAGGGTATCAATGCCATTCGCGCCGCCGTTCCTTCCGCTCGCATCATCAATGTCGATCCCCTCTGCCATGTCATTCCGCGCGACGATTCCCAGCAGGCTCAAAAGGATGCAAACTGGTTTAATGAGGTCGCGGTTTTCGAATCCTGGGACATGCTTGCAGGACGGCGCATGCCTGAACTTGGAGGAAGCCGTTCTCACCTGGATATCATTGGCATTAATTATTATTGGACTAACCAGTGGATTCTTGGGCAGGACGAACGACCTCTGCCCGAAGACCATCCGAAAAGGGTTTCACTTAGGGAACTGGTCAAAAAAGTTTATTACCGCTATTCGGGTGATCTTCTTATTACAGAAACTTCCCACGTGGATGACATGCGCCCCAAATGGTTGAACCAGGTTGAGGATGAAGTCGAAGCTTTGCTTCACGATGGGGTTCCACTCCGTGGGGTCTGCCTCTATCCAATTCTCGGTATGCCGGAGTGGCATGACCAGGCGCGCTGGACACAAATGGGCCTATGGGAACTTACCGAAACCAACTCCACTCTCGAACGCCATATTTACCAACCCATGTACGACGCTTTAAAAAAGGCCCAGAGAATCGAGAAAAAAATCGAAGCGGGCGAGTTTAGTCGAGTGCTGGCCTTTGTCTGAGCATCGCTCGTGTTTCGTTGGTTTTCCGGTTTGTTGCATGAGATGGCGCAATCGCGCCGCTGCTGAAGCAATCGACTCTTGATAGCGAAAAGTGTTCCCGCCTCACGTAGACACGCCGATTCGGAAGTTCACCATTTGCCCGATTCCGCGGTCAGTCACGACCAGAACTGACTTGCTCCGGTTTTCATTCCACATTATCCCTAAGATGTCGTTTGTATCCACCATTGCGACTTTGGAGAATGCGTTGGAAAAGACTTTTCCAGCCTCGACCTATGTTGTTTCGTATGGAGCTAAAGTCCTGGAAGGAAATGGCAACGTGACCCCCGTTGAACCGATTACAATGGAAGATTTTTTCGCCAATCTTTTAAATATGCCCACCGAATCGATCTTCGTCACAGTCGAAGAAAGAGAACCGCGGCGCGGTAGGCCATTCCGTCGAATTTTAACCAAAGCTTTTGATCTCGCCCACACCGATGATGACTTCGTGCAAAGAACAGTTCAAAGAATGCACGCAGCTTTAAATTATCTCACTGTCGAGCATGCCGCACAGTAACGATGGGTGCCACGGGTGCTTCGAATCGACCACCGGAACCAGAATGAGCAATGCCTTGTAACCGGAACCAGCATTCCTGTTTTCTGGCAATACCGTTAACTAATGATTTCTTTGATCGGCCCGCCCTCTTCTACGATCCGCATCGTCCTTCCCAGTGCCTCCACTTCCATCTTCTTATGGTTCAACCCCAGTTGATGCAAAATGGTCGCGTGCAAATCGCTGTAGTAATGCGGATTTTCCTGCGCTTTGTAGCCGAACTCATCCGTCGCTCCGTGAACCACTCCTCCCTTGATACCACCACCAGCCATCCAGGCCGAATAGCCTTTGGGATTATGATCACGACCCGTCGTATTTTGCGACCACGGGGTACGCCCAAATTCGCTGGTCCACACCACCAGGGTTTGATCGAGCATGCCCCGTTGTTTTAGGTCTTTGATCAAACCCGCTATCGGTTTGTCTGTGGCTCGACAAAGCGGCCCGTGCGTCTTCATGTCTCCATGGGAGTCCCAGGCGCCATTACCTCCGCCGGCATGGCAAATCTGGATGAAGCGGACTCCTTTTTCTGCCAGGCGACGCGCCAGGAGGAGTTGCTTTCCAAATTCCTCGGTTTCCTTCGTTCCGATCCCGTACATCTCTTTGACATGCTCCGGCTCTTGGGAGAAATCGACCGCTTCCGGCGCAGATAACTGCATCCGCGCAGCAAGTTCATACGCCTTGGCTCTCGCCTGGATATCGCTGTTGATCGCGTATTCTGTGCGGAATTCTGCATTCATTTTCAGCAGCATTTCCATCTGCCTCTCCCGCTCCGCGCTCGATCCACCGCTCGGCGGCTGAAGATTTGGGATCGGTGTTTCACCCGCCTGAAATGGGGTCGCTGCCACTGTCGCCCCGAGATACCCTCCAGTTAATTGAACTGGCGAGGAAGGCCTGCCGATATTCACAAAGGTCGGCAAATTCTTATTGGCGGTTCCCAGCGCGTAACTCACCCAACTCCCAAAAGTTGGATGATCAAATTGTCTGCCACGATGGCCGGTGCAAGTCTCAATGACTGCTGGAAAATGATTCCCTTCATTGCACCACATGGATCGCACGACCGCGATGTCGTCAATCACCCCGCCGACGTTCGGAAACCAATCCGAAACCGGAATTCCGGATTTGCCGTATCGGGTAAAGGTTCTCAGGCAGGGAATCACTGGCCGCTTCATTTCCGCCAGGTTGTCTCCAAAACCGATGGCGTCGATCAATTTGCCAGCATGTTTATTGTCCTTCGGATCAAAGGTATCGATGTGGCTGACTCCCCCGCACATGAACAGAAATATAACGGACTTGGCCTTCGGCTCAAAATGCGGGCCAAAAATCGCATCCTTGATTTCACCACCTTCGGCCCAAAGCCCTCCCAGGGCCACGCCCAAAAAGCCTCCCCCAGCCTTGGTTATAAAGTTCCGGCGCGATATCCGCCCGCACGGAAATGGATTGGGATCACTTGGCATAAATGAACTCATCAAGATTAAACAACAACCAGGAGAATT
>JAQGOY010000192.1 GCA_028293375.1 Verrucomicrobiales bacterium
CGCAATGGACGTCTTTCCTCCACGTTCAGAAGCGGCATCTCGGTCTTATGAAAATTGAATTCGGATTGGTCAACACAGAAAACCCGCCATTGCTCAACTGGGTTCAGGAATCAGCCAAACTTACGCAACCTGATGAATTGTTTTGGTGTAATGGTGACGAAGCCGAACATGAGTTTCTTCTTCAGCGCGCGCTCGAGCAAAAAGTCATTCTTAAATTGAACCAGGAAAAATTGCCTGGCTGTTATTATCACCGCTCCAATTCCAATGACGTAGCCCGGGTGGAGCAATGCACCTTCATCTGCACTCCCACTCGCTACGAAGCCGGGCCTACCAATAACTGGATGCCGCCAAAGGAAGCTTACAGCATGCTTTACAAGCACGCGGCTGGGGCGATGAAAGGACGAACCCTTTATGTGATTCCCTACTTGATGGGGCCTCCTGGCTCACCACTCTCCAAGGTGGGTGTGGAACTTACGGACTCCATTTATGTTGTTCTCAGCATGCGAATCATGACACGCATGGGAAAAGTCGCACTCGATCACCTCCAGAAAGGCAATGAGTTTAATCGCGGTCTCCATTGCATGCTGGATGTCCATCCTGATCGACGCTACATCTGTCACTTTCCCCAGGATAATGCGATCATCAGCGTGGGCTCCGCCTATGGAGGAAATGCATTGCTTGGAAAGAAGTGTCTTGCACTTCGCATTGGTTCCTACCTCGGGCGCAATGAAGGTTGGATGGCCGAGCATATGTTAATTCTCGGAGTGGAGTCTCCCTCGGGTGAAAAAACTTTTGTTGCTGCCGCGTTCCCTAGCGCGTGCGGTAAAACAAATTTTGCCATGATGATTCCACCTCCCTGGTTTCATGGATGGAAAGTCTGGACAGTGGGTGATGACATCGCATGGATGAAACCGGGCGCAGATGGAAGGTTGTACGCCATCAACCCGGAAGCGGGCTATTTCGGGGTGGTGCCTGGCACCAATAGAAAATCAAATCCCAATGCGATGGATTGCATGTCGCGGAACACCATTTATACCAATGTTGCTTTGCTGGACGATGGCGATGTCTGGTGGGAAGGAAAAGATGGACCTGTTCCAGCAGCGTGCACCGACTGGAAAGGAAACCGGTGGACCCCGGCTTCCAAAGAAAAGGCCGCTCATCCCAATAGTCGCTTTGCCGCGCCCATGGCGAATAACCCGATGCTTGCACCCGAAGCGAATGATCCCGCCGGTGTTCCTATTAGTGCCATTATTTTTGGTGGTCGACGTGAAAATACCATGCCGTTGGTTTACCAGGCATTTAACTGGATTCATGGCGTGTTCATCGGCGCAACTTTGGGATCTGAAACCACGGCGGCGGCCGCAGGGCAGGTCGGCCAGATGCGTAGAGATCCCATGGCCATGCTTCCATTTTGTGGCTATAACATGGGCGATTACTTCAAGCATTGGCTGACCATGCGAAAGTTGATCAAAGTGCCACCACGAATATTTCACGTGAATTGGTTTCGTAAAAATGCCCAGGGACAATTTCTCTGGCCTGGGTTTGGCGAAAACATGCGAGTTCTCAAATGGATCGTTGACCGATGCCATGGCCGTGCTGATGCTGCCGAAACACCATTGGGCTGGGTGCCAGGTCCCAAAAATTTCGACCTGGAGGGGATGGACGATTTCGATCCGCAAAAACTCGCAGAAGCCCAGTGTATAAATTTAGAAGAATGGAGACGTGAAGTGCTGTCCCAGGACGAATTGTTTTTTAAACTTCACGCTGATCTGCCGAAAGAAATGTTTTTCCAGCGCGAACTTCTTGTGGCCCGATTATGAATTTTCGAATGGA
The DNA here is from genome assembly GCA_028293375.1 of Verrucomicrobiales bacterium. Taxonomy (GTDB): domain Bacteria; phylum Verrucomicrobiota; class Verrucomicrobiia; order Limisphaerales; family JAQGOY01; genus JAQGOY01. Next base: position 1,834 of record JAQGOY010000192.1, read on the forward strand.
GCGATTTAGGTCCAATCATCCTGGAATTGAAGGAGCTTAGCTTATGCCGTATGCCTATGATGGGCCGCCTGACCGCCATGCATTTTTTCTCCGACACCGCTGGGTGATTGTAGGAGGAGGCCTTCTCGCATTTATTGCTGGGTATATCAACGTGGTTCTTCTGGGTTATTACCACGTGCCCGTCAGCCATATGTCTGGCGCTGTTTCCAGGCTAAGCATGGATTTGCAGGACAAATCGCAGGGCAAAGCATGGCAGGTGCTGGGCATCATCGGCGGATTTTTGGCCGGGGCAGTGATTAGCGGCTTTTTTATTGATGGGCGACGCCCCAAACCGACTCTGAAATACTCCGTCTTATTGTTGCTGGAATCTGCGATTCTGTTTATCGCGGCTTGGTTGCTGAACCGGAATATGTCGGTAGGCGTGGCCATGGAGTCCATGGCTTGCGGCTTGCAGAACGCTATGACGAGCAGTTTCTTTGGTCTAATCACTCGCACAACACATGTGACTGGAATCGTTACTGATCTGGGAGTACTGATAGGTCAGGCTATCCGAGACAGAATGGTGGAAACCTGGAAATTAGTCGTGCTGGGCAGCTTGCTAATCGGATTTTTTGGTGGTGGATTGGCCGGTGCGTATTCATTAAGCAAAATGGGTATGAAATCGCTTTTCCTGGCCGGCGCTGCTACAGCGCTCGGAGCGGTTATTTATTGGCGTGGCTTTGGATATTGGAATCGACGAAAAAATGTCTAAATTGTTGTTTATCTTTCCGCGTGGGGAAGTCTTTGACAAGGCGTGGATATCCGTAAAGGAACGACTTCCCGAATTCTCCCTTGAACGTTGTTGCCTTGGCGAGGGACGGGAACTTTTCACCATTGCTGACTGGCATACTTTCAAGCATGCAGAACGTGTCATAATCGATGTAACTGGAAACGCTGCTTCCTGCCTGTTTCTTGCCGGATATGCATTCGCCCTGGAGAAAGAAGTCATCGTAATCACTCAAACTTCTGACTTCCTTGCTTTTGATCTGCTGGCGGGAAAATTAATTTGTTACGGGGGCGATTTTGATTTTTTGAGCGATGGGCTCAAGAGTCGCCTCGGTTCCAGGCCCACGCAGGGATCGGCTATTCATTCGGGAGATGACAGTGCAACCGGAAAGTTTAACATACTTTTTGGCGACATTGTGGCGAAGCATCTTTACACAGGAAAACTGGAGATCTCGATGGAAGGGGACAAGACCTTCGAAATTCGCGACCAGGAGATGGAATTGGCGCTGGTCGAAGAATTGGTCAAACGAGCCCGAGCGAAAGGTTTGCGCCTCAAATTGCTTTAATCAAACGTTCAGCCATGGAGGCGAAAGAACCACGTATTTTCGAGCATGGCTGCTAATGGCAGCCTGGCGGGTTGCATTTCGAAATGGAATTCTTATAGTCCCGCAGCCGGAGCAGCATGTTCCTGCCTTCAAGAGCCTTTATGGGATCCTGTTTTATACGAGTAGTAGATCTTGCGGATTCAAAGTTTTCTCTCCTCTTCCTGTTGTTCTTATGGGTCTTGTTACTTTCAGGTTGTTCATCGCCTCGTCCAGATTGGCCTTCCGACGGTCAGCGCGCCGATTCTTTTCTAATGTCGCAACATCTTCTGGTTGGCGAAGAACCCATCTCCTTGTATTTGCAACGGCGCACTGCGGTGATAGTCAGCGGGCTTCCAGTTGTGGCCGTTCGTTTGAAAGGCTCCGAGGCATCGATCGAGTTTGTAGAAGAACCCGAGACAGCCATGCATTGTGGAGAAGCCATTGCCATTGACGTGAGCGGTTATTTCATCACTGCAGCTCATTGTGTGAAAGATCCGGTCAACTATTTGATTTATTCAACCGGCGAATCTGCAAGAATCGGTGTTCCCAGGGTGGTGGCGACAATCAAAGATCCTGAGACGCATCTAGATATCGCTTTGCTCCACCTAGGGGTGAAGTTAAGCCATGTATTCAATTGGGCCAATTTGGATTCGGATTGGCAAGGTCGGCGAGTAGTGGGGGTGGGCGCATCACAAATAATGCGCATTCACGGCAATAGAGGCTTTCTGCAAACCCAATGTTTCGGTGGGGCCATCGCGTCCATTCAACCAGCTCCTTACGGTTCCCGCATGATCCAAAGCGATCTTCCCGCAAGAAGTGGCGATAGCGGAGGCCCGATTGTCGGTGAGGACGGAAAGTTGCTTGGCGTCCACACCGGTATTGGAACTGGGGCGGTTGGAATAAAAGGTGCCTTTGCCTTCCGCCCTGATCTAAAATGGCTGATTGATGAAATAGAAAAGGACAAAATAGCTTCGATTCCTGTGATTCAGCCCGAATTCCAGGAACTGGAGGGGGGAGGGGATGCCCCGGGGATAGTTATTTCGTTGCGGTGAATCAGACGTAAACCGTGATCGCTTAGGGAGTTATGAATTCATTAGCGGTTCCTCGTTTGATTTTGTTAACTCCGCATGACATTGGAGTGAAAAGGGTTTGGCCCAGACCAGTAGGTACGAAGGCTCGGGGGTGAGTCTTTGAAGTCGAATAGAAAAACCAGTCGTGGGGACAGCTTGACACACTTTGTTCTATTGTTATTCTCTCCCGCTCCGCTAAAATAGCGGAATATGGACCTGACAGGGCGACGGCGCCAGTCAGCCGAGACTCGAATTTTGAAATGAAACGTCAATACCAACCATCGAAGATCCGTCGCAAACGTCAGCACGGTTTCCTGAACCGTAACTCGACCAAGAGTGGAAAAGCCACCCTGGCCAATCGCCGTCGCGTGGGTCGCAAACGATTAACTCCGGTTTAATCACGGGAATGGGGGCTCTTCCATCCGCCAAGCTGCGGTTTCCGAGATCCCGACGGTTTCAAAAAGGGCATGAATTTGCCCGGGCCAAAAACGAAGGACAAAGATTTGTATCCGGTTGTCTGATAGCCAACTGGGTTCCAGCGCAAACTCCCGGTTTTACCAAACTGGGAGTGATAACCAGTTCCCGGATCGGTCCCGCAGTGGTGCGCAGTAGGGCTAGAAGGTTGCTCAGGGAATCTTTTCGGTTAAATCAACATGGAATTAAATCCAGTCACGACCTCGTTTTGATCGCGCGCAATTCCATATCGCAAAAAAAACTTCAGGAAGTTAGCCGCGATTTTTTGCGTGCCATGAAGCATGCGAAGCTCTTGAACGAGGAGGTTCAATGAATCCCGCCCAGGTAAGCCTCGTTCTGGCACTGAAGTGTTATCGCACTTTCGTTTCCCCTCTTAAATCCGCAGTTTTGGGGCCTTTTGCCCGATGCCGTTATTCTCCGACCTGCTCTCAATATGCAGAGCAAGCCGTCCGTTTTTATGGCGCCGGAAAAGGAAGTTATCTCGCTGTCAGGCGAGTCTGCCGCTGTCACCCTTGGGGAGGCTTCGGTTTTGATCCTTTGCCAACTCGTTCCAATCACTCTTAATTTTTCATGGATCGTAAATCGATAACGCTGCTTGTTTTTTGTTTTGTCCTCCTCGTCCTGTGGTTCCCGGTGATGAATCGGTTATACCCGCCAAAGCCCGAAGACCTGGCACGAATGCGGACCAATGGCCTGGCGAACGCGCAATCCAATATCGTTTCGACTTCTTCGCAGAACACCGCCCTTCTGTCCAACTCAACCAACAGCTTAAAGCCGTGGAACACCAATGCTCCTGAAAACACTCTTGTCCTTTCAAACGAAGTCGCTATTTACACTTTTTCCTCCAGGGGCGGCGGAATTAAGTTTATCGAGTTAACAAAGTACACGGCGGCCATCAACTGTGCGAGAAAGCTGGAGGACGAATACAAATTTGCCAGTTTAAACACCAAAGCTTTCGTTCCAGCCTTCACGCTCGGGGGATCACTCGAGCCGGGGGAAGAATCCTACCAATTGGTCCGGACTGCCGCTGGTGTTCACGCAGAACGACCCTTCAAGGACGGAGTGAAAATCATCAAGGAATACTCCATTTCGAGCAATTACCTGATGAACGTAAAAATTCGAATTGAGAATGGGTCAAAAGACCCAGCCGTTCTTTCCTCACCTCAAGTTGTGATCGGAACTGCCGCTCCAATGAGCGTGCGCGACGCGGAGCAAACGGTTGGCGCAGTCTGGTATAACGGCAACAAGGCGGAACAGATCAATGCTTCCACCTTCGCCACCGGTTCATTCATGTGTAAGAATGGCCCTCCACTTTCGGAAGTGGTCCATGGATCCAGCAACGTGAATTGGGCTGCCATTCACAATCAGTTTTTTGCTATTGCTGTCGTGCCCACTGAACCTGTCTATCAGATTCGGTCACACAGGGTACCCCTGGCGCCTTTCCGTGATGCAGGAACCATCAAGGACATTTTGGTGGTCACCAACGGATACCAAACCGAGTTGGTTTATCAATCGTTGACCGTCAACAATGGGCAGCCATGGGAAAAATCCTATGTGGTTTATGCGGGCCCTCGTGAATATTACTTTTTGTCCCGCCTTGGCACCGAGTTGCACAACAACCTGGATGCTGTCATGAATTACGATGGGTTTTCAGGATTTTTTGCGAAAGCTCTCCTGCTCTCCATGAATGCCCTCCACGCCATGGGGCTCCCTTACGCGCTTTGTGTGATTGGAATCACGGTCATTATCAAGATTCTTTTCTGGCCGCTTGTGGCTCGGAGCACCCGCTCCATGAAACGGATGCAGACCCTTCAACCCCAGCTCAAGGCCATCACCGAAAAATATAAGGATGACCCCATGAAAGGTCAGCAAAAGTCCTGGGAATTCATGAAGGAGCACAAAGTGTCTCCTGGAGCCGGCTGCCTTCCTATGCTGCTGCAGATTCCCGTGTTTTTTGGATTCTATCGCATGCTGCAGAGCGCCATCGAGCTTCGTGGCGCTAGTTTTCTTTGGGCTTGCGATCTTTCCCAGCAGGATACGATATATTACATTCCTTTTCTCAACGATTTCCCTGTCAACATCCTCCCTTTAATCATGGGAGCTACATCACTCTACCAGGCCAGGCTGACCCCGCCATCACCGGGCATGGATCCCAACCAGCAGGCCATCATGCGCTACATGCCGTTGTTAATGCTCGTGTTTTTCTATAAAATGTCAGCTGGATTGACGCTTTACTGGACCGTGCAAAATCTGGTAACCATCGTGCAAACCAAATTGACGAAAACACCCGAAGAGCCTAAAAAAGGAACAGCGGTCGTTAAGAAAAAATAACATTATGGCAGCGACACCGAAAGAAACTCTCGAACAACTCCTTTCGCACCTTGGCTTCAGCGCCACTGTGGAGGAACAAATGCTCGACGATGGGATTTTCCTCGACGTAAAGACCGAAGATTCCGGCCGGCTTATTGGTCGCCAGGGCCAAACCCTTTCGGACCTGCAATACCTGACCAACCGTTTATTGTTCCAACAGGACCAATCGGTGCCGAAGGTAACCGTTGACGTGGGAGGCTACCGTGCTCAGGCCCGCGAGGCGCTCGTTAAGAAAGCCCAGGCTGCAGCTGAAAAGGTGCGGCGGTGGGGTGATGTCGTTGAATTGGAGCCACTGAGCGCTTTTGAACGACGCATTGTGCATAACGCCTTAAAAGACGATCCAGCAATTGAAACCCATAGTGTGGAGGTCGAAGGGACGAACAAAAAAGTCGTCCTTCTGCGCCCTAAACATTAATATTTTCCCCGGTCCGCATTCAGGAAGCTTTTTCCTGAAAGTGCTCCAAATAAAAAACCCCGGCTCTCGTCCGGGGTTTTTCAATTTAAGCGTGCTTCGGATTCTTAATATTTCGCGACCGAAGAATCGATTTCGTCAGCCCACGCGCTAATACCGCCCCTGACACTTTTGACGTATTTAAAACCCTGTTCGCGCAAGAACTTCAGCGCCTTCATCGATCGGACGCCGCTCTTACAATGCAGGTAAATCACTTGATTAGGATCAAGTTCGGTAAATCGCTGCGGTAGCGATCCAAGGGGGATCTGGGGCACGCCCGCAATGTGTGCGATCTGGTATTCGTCAGGATCCCGCACATCAATGACACTAATATTCAGTGATTTATCTTCCAGCGCTTTTTTCATCTCCTGGACAGATACCTCATCAGGGTTGGAGTTGGAATGAGGCGCTTCAGGAAGGATTCCACAAAATTGATCGTAGTCGATCAAACCGGTAATAGTCGGGTTTTCACCGCATAAAGGACATTGAGGATCGCGTCTTAACTTCAGTTCGCGAAACTTCATATCAAGAGCATTAAAGAGGAGCAGCCGGTTGATCAACGAACTTCCTTTGCCCAACGCTAGTTTCAGGATTTCAGTCGCCTGGATGCATCCAATAATGCCGGGAAGAACACCGAGCACACCACCTTCTGCGCAGCTCGGGACCATCCCCGGAGGAGGAGGCTCCGGATAAAGACAACGATAGCATGGACCGCCTAAATGTGGCGCAAAGACACTGGCTTGCCCCTCGAATCGAAAAATCGATCCATAAACGTTAGGTTTTTTGAGCAATACGCAGGCGTCATTGGTCAAATAGCGAGTGGGGAAATTATCGGTGCCATCCACGACGATGTCGTATCCGGATATGATTTCGAGAGCATTCTCGCTCGATATGCGAGTATTATGCAGCACCACGTCAACGTTGGGATTAATGCTGTGGATCGTCTCTTTGGCAGATTCGGCCTTGGATCGGCCCACGTCTTCCGTGCCATGCATGATTTGTCTCTGCAAATTGGAAAAATCCACGGTATCAAAGTCAAGGATACCGAGCTTTCCGATCCCGGCTGCGGCCAGATACATGGCAATGGGAGACCCAAGACCTCCAGCGCCGATGCAAAGGACACTGGTAGAGCATATTTTCTTTTGGCCCGCCATTCCCACTTCCGGCAAAATGAGGTGTCGTGAATACCGCCGGATTTCGTCATTGTTTAATTGCATAACTCAGTTTATGTCCATCGAGCGTAAAATAGCTTGAAGATAAAGCAAGCTAGCAACCCATGACATTCAATTATAAGAACACTGCGGCGCTCCTGAATAAAGCAACAAACTTGCGCCCAACGCTCGGAATGGTGCTCGGAAGCGGATTTCAACATGCACTGTCTGAACTGGACATCAGTGTCGAACTTCCTTTTTCCCAACTCCCCGGCTTTCCATCAGTCGGCGTCAGCGGACACGCAGGTAAGTTGATCATTGGCAAATTTGGCGAAACACCCGTCATCGTCCTGAAGGGCAGGGCTCACTACTATGAAGGCTACGAGATGGATCGAATCACTTTTCCCATTCGGGTCATGGCCGAGTTCGGAGTTGAAACTCTTCTTTTGACAAATGCCGCAGGAGCATTGAGACGGTCCTTTAAGCCGGGTAATTTCATGGTTTTCCAGGATCACATCAACCTGATGGGAAAGAATCCTCTCAGAGGTCCTTCGCCGCTCGGCATAAACCGTTTCGTTGATTGCACCCGGGTCTATGACGAAAAGCTAAGGCAGATTTTGAAAAAAGCCGGTTCGCAGGCAAAGCTGAAGATGGCGGAAGGGGTTTACCTGGCCATATCTGGACCCAGCTACGAGACTCCTGCTGAAATTCGTGCATTTGGCAGGCTGGGAGCAGATGCCGTCGGTATGAGCACCGTCCCCGAGGCAATTGTCGCCAGGCAATGCGGCCTTCGTGTCGCCGCTGTCTCTTGCATCACGAATATGGCCGCAGGAATAAGCGGCCAGACACTGTCACACCAGGACGTTCTGGATGTGGCCGGCTCGAAAAGGAATAACGTATCCCTTTTCCTCGGCAATTTTGCGGTAATGTACGGAAAAAGCCTCAAGGCCTCCCGCTAGGAAAAGCGGTTTAAGGGCGTTGAGGCTATGCAAAGTTATTTCTTCTTCGGAGTCTGCTTGGCAGCAGATGCAGCCTGCTTCTTCTGCTGAGTGCTGGAAGTTTTGGTTTGCTTTTGGCTGGCTTGCTTTTGATTTGCTTTTGGTGATTTGTCGCCCATAACGATTTTTGTTGTTTTAACTTCGGTTGCTAATTGAATCACTTTGACGTGAGAAGTCAGCATACTGAGGCAGCGGGGTGGGATCAATCTTTTTGCAAGGGCATTCATTTGGTGGAAGTAATTTCATGTTCTTGGGAACCAAAACTCTCGAATAGTAAGTTCCCCCCGCGCCCTGAATTCACAGAACTAACTGTTTTTCGGTGACCGCTTGTTAGAAACGGCGCCTTGGAGAGTGCCTGCCAAGAAATCTTGTCTTACCGCCTTGAAATGAGGAATATTCACTGGTCGTCACCCGGATTATGCCTAAAGTTCATTGCTGGGAATGACTATTGCTTGCTTTCACATTTGATAATCGAGTAGATACTCGCCCTATGGGTTTGCCGTTTCTAAGCCAACAGGCCAGAAAGAAAGACCAGGTTGTTGCCATTGATCTTGGGAACCGGGTCACAAAAGCTGTCTACCTGCAAAAAAAAGGAGAGAAAGATTCTCTCGCCAGGTATGTGCTTCAAGAGGCCCCTGTCTATGAGAAGGGCTTTTCGGCAGATGTGCTTACCGACCACCTCAAGCTTGTTTCCCAAAGCCTGGACGCCCGGACCAGGCAGGTTACTATTTCTCTCGGGGTGCAGGACTCCATTCTTCGAAATACAGAAATGCCGATCGTGCCGGTCTCCGACATGAGGCAAATGCTCAAATTCAACACGAAAAATTATTTGCAGCAGGACTTGCCGGACTATGCGTTCGATTGCTTCGTGATGGCTCCCAGGGAAGGCAGGCCGGACGCTCCCCGTGCTACAAAATTTAAGGTTTGGGTCGGTGGCGCTAAAAATAATTTTATTAATGAAGTGCAGCGTGCCGTCAAAAACGCCGGGCTTCTTCCTGACATGGTGACTCTCGGATTGCTCGGGCCCGCCAACGCTTTTGAGGTTGCGTTACCTGACGTTTTCAAAAAGGAGGTGGTGGCACTCGTTGATATCGGGTTTCGCAATTCCACCATCAGTATTATTTGTGAAGGTGAATTGATGCTAAGTCGCGTGGTCGGTATCGGCGGTGACAAACTCACCACTGGCCTGGCAGAATCCCTGGGCACCAGTTACGCGGAAGCCGAAGGCATAAAAATAGGAATGCCCCAGGAAGTGGAATCTTCACTCCAACCACTCCTCTCACCGCTCGGTCGCGAATTACGGGCTTCAATCGACTTTTTCGAACACCAAAATGACCGTGCCGTGTCACAAATTTACATGTCAGGGGCCGCCGCACGTTCGGAGTTTATGATCCAGACCTTGCAAACCGAAATGATGGTCCCGGCGAAGATGTTCAATCCCGTAGAGTCGTTCGATAAATCCTTGTCTCCTCAACAGATGGCTGAGGTTGAACAAGTTGGCCCACAACTGACAGTGGCCGTGGGGGCTGCTATTTCTACCTTTTAGCATATGCCAATTCGCATCAACTTACTGGCGGAAGCGCAGGCGGCAGAGGAAATGCGCAGGCGTGATCCGGTCAAGCGAGCGATCATCGTAGGTGGCATTCTCGTCGTCCTCGCCCTTGCTTACGCTGGATTTATTTTTGCTCGCTCGAGCCAAACTTCAACCAAACGAAAACAGGTCGAGGCAAAATGGCGCTCCATGGAAAAAGAGTATAATGCAGTGGTCGCCAACGAAAAAGAACTCAATGACCAGTCCAGCAAACTTGTTGCCCTGGATCGTCTCTCAAATAGTAGGTTTCTCTGGGGATCCGTTTTAAACGGCCTTCAGGAAACAGTGATCGACGATATTCAACTGGTCAGAATAAAGACCGACCAGTCCTACACCTTCATCGAAGGAGTAAAAGCAATCGTGAAACCCGGAGCCAAAACCATCCCTGCGAAACCGGCGGAGGAGGTCGAAAAAGTTACGGTGATCATCGATGCGAAGGATTTTGGCAGCGCCAGTGACCAAAACTTCAACAAATATAAAACCAAGTTGCTGAATTATCCTTATTTCAAAAATACTTTCGCAAGTCCTGATTCTTTGCGCCTGAAGAGTCAGTCCCAGGCTACCGTGGACCCCGGAGATCCTGCTCATCCCTTCAGCATGTTTACCTTGGAATGCAATTTGCCGGAGATTCACCGCAATGAATAAACTTTCCAAACAAAAAAGAGACCACTTGATCATGGTCTGCATGGGGACTGTAATCCTCCTGGCTGGCATCTGGTTTGGCTTGATTGACTACCTCATTAATGCAGCGGCCAAAGATAAAAAGATACTGGCTGATATTTCCAACAAAGTGGAGAAGGGGACAGCCAAACTTAAACGTGCTGAGTTAGTTCAAGCCGAATTGGCCGATGTTTCTGGAAAACTCAAGAAAAGTGAGGCGACGATGGCTTCCGGCGACATGTATGCCTGGATGATCACTACCATCACCAGTTTCCTTCAAAATGAAAAAGTAAATATTCCTGTTGTAAGCCGCGAAGTCGTTGGTGAGGTGGGAGTACTACCCAACTTTCCTTACAAAGCTGCGATTTTTTCCTTTAGGGGAACAGGGTACTTTGACGATTTCGGCAAGTTCGTTGCCGATTTTGAGAATAAATTTCCTTATATCCGGATACAAAACCTCGAAATCCTTCCCACGGGAACTGTTTCCGATCCCTCTGAAAAACTCGATTTCAGGTTCGAGCTCGTTACCCCGATCAAACCTACTGCCAGCGCGCCATGAGAACTTCTTTTTACAATCTGTGGATGATCGCAGCGATTGTTTTTCTAACCGCAGGCAGCTTCGCCCATGGTCAGGACGCGTCCAAAACGAATGCCAACTCTGCATCGGCTTTTGATGAAAATAGCGTGACTGGAAAGGATCCGTTTTTTCCCCGCTCAAAGCGAAAAGCCAAGGCTGCAGTGGCCGTTGATCCTTCAAAAGCGGCAGAAACGCCCGTTGTAGCCCCTATCGCCCTCCTTTCTCTAAAAGGTATTTCTGGTTCCAGCAGGAAGCTGGCCTTGATCAATAATCAAACTTTTGCCAGGGGAGAAACCTCCACCGTCAAGACCACAAATGGGAATATGCGGGTGAAATGTGTTGAGATTAAGGATAAATCTGTAGTAGTACAAATTAACGATGATCCTAGAAATCAGGTTTTATATCTGAAAGAAGGATTTTAAGAGCATGGCGGGCTTTAAGCCTTGCCGTATCAGTTCCTCGGGTAGTTCAAATTCGGTGGCGCTTCAGAACGGTATGGGATGCCTTTGGAAAAGATTTCTTCGGTATTCTGGCTAGATGGCTTAGCAAAAACGAGAATGGAACCGAAATAGCTTAGGGATCAAGAAGTAACCAAACCAACCAGTGCAAAAAAGTATGAAAAAACAACTCAGATGGCTGCTGGCAGCGGGAATTGCAGGGGCTTCCCTCACCTTGCTTGCTCAAACGCCAACCGAACCTGCCAAGGCTGGAACCACTACTTCCCCAGGGCCAGCTGGCGCCGAGGCTACAGTAGGCGGCAACCCAAATGGCGAAATCCAGCCCTTAATCACCTTTGATGATACCCCCCTTCCAAACGTTATCAATCTGCTGGGACGACAAGCCGGCATCAATTTCCAATTCGATCCGAAGATCCTGAATGGCACTCCGGGACCGGACGGGAAAGTCCCTCCCCCAGCCAGCATCAGTATTCGATGGGAAAATGTGACAGCCCTGCAGGCTCTGACAGCGGTGCTGGATAACAATAACCTCCAGTTGAACCCCGATCCACGCACTAAGATTTACAGAATCACTCTCAAGGACGGCGCTGCTCTGGAGCCGTTGATCACGAAGGTAGTCCAGTTGCAGTACGCAGCTCCTACGAACATCGTTACTGTGATCCAACCCACCCTTTCAGCTCGCAGCAAAATCCTGGCTGACATTCGCACGGGACAACTTGTGGTTGTCGCCACGGAAAAGGAAATGGATGGCATTACCAATTTGTTGGCTCGCCTGGACTCGCCAACCAAACAAATCTTGATAGAGGCAAAATTTATCGAGACGTCCCAGAATCCTAAAACGTCCAAGGGAATCAATTGGACAGGCACCTTGCAAAACCAAAATGTAAGGTACGGAAATACAACAGAACTGATACTGCCGCCTCAGGCGCCGACTGCCAGCACTCCGTTGTATCCCGGTTTGTCCGGCGGACAAATCAGTGCCGTTGATCCCATTCGACTTTCTTCATTGGATGGCTTTGCGCCCGGCGTTGGATTTATCAATGCTGATGGAGTCAATGCTGTGCTCTCGTTTCTCAATGCCGAAAACGATGCTGAATCCATCGCGACCCCGAGAGCAGTCACATTGGAAAATCAACCAGCGGACCTCTCGGTGGTTCGAAACATTCCTGTCTTTGAAGAACAACAGGGGGCGAACACCGGAGGTTCAGTTTCTCCCAATACTGTTAAACCCAACTACAATTTACTCGGGCCTAACGGGACCGCATTGAATGAGGTCGGAATCAAATTCACGGTGACTCCACGAATTTTTGGTGTTTCTAATGTATTTCTCGATTTGAAACCCGAGCTCTCGGAAGTCGAGTCAGCTCCCGCAACCACAACTCTCAGCGGTAAAGTGAGCACGGCTCCTATCTTTGCCCGCCGAAAGTTGAACACCACTGCCCTTTGCCCAAGCGGGGACACGCTGGTGCTCGGTGGATTGGTGAGCAATAACAGTTTGAAAAACAACACCAAGGTTCCTATTTTGGGGGACATCCCCGGTCTCGGTGCTGCCTTCCGATCATCTTCACGCGAGAAAAATAAAAGGAATTTGGTGATCTTCGTTACCCCAACGATTCTTATCGATGGTGATTATCAGAACGGAGAGAAATCCAGGAATTTCTTGAAGACTCCCAACGTCGATAAGGATGATCCAGATTGGAATTCCTTTGACAACGCCGAGGCCATTGACTGGAGCAAACCTCAGGACAAAGCCACGAAAAAATAATTCAAATTGAACCGTACGCCAAAAAGCCGCAGCTCAAACTGCGGCTTTTTGATTTTGCTTCCAAACTCTTCAGGTGATGGAAAGCTCTTGTTTTATCCCAAATTTTTCAACTCGTTTTCTAAGAGTTGCTCGCGTGATTCCCAGTAGTTTCGCCGCCTGGACCTGGTTTCCCTTTGTTTCGGCGAGAGATTGGATGATCAATTCGCGCTCCACAGACGGAAGAATTTTTAGCTTGGGGTCGATGCGCGCCCAGTGAAATAGAAGTTGTGCCAAGGAGGCCAAGTCCGTGGGAGCCCCCGTAGGCACCCCCGATTGGGAAGGGGAGGCAGTGACAGCGCCATGTGTTCCCTCATTGCGCACCGGCTCGGGGGCGGATGCCTGAGAAACCGAAGCACTGGCTTTGTTGAGTACTATTTCCGGTGGAAGATCATTAAGGAGTATAACATCCGACTTCGAAACCACCACCGCGCGTTGAACCGCATTTTCCAGTTCTCGCACATTTCCTGGCCATGCATAAACCGCCAGCGCAGCTGAGGCCTCAGGCGCGATTGATTTGGCGCCGGTCTTTTGTTGGGCGGAAAATTTTCTTAAAAAATAATTGACGAGTAGCGGAATATCTATCGCTCGCTCCCGCAACGCCGGCATTTGAACCCTGACCACATTTAAACGATAAAACAGATCTTCACGAAATTGTCGTGTCGCCACTGCTTGTTCCAGCGGCTTATTGGTTGCAGCAATAACTCTTACATCCACGGCAATCGGCTGATTGCCACCAACTCTTTCGAAAGTCCCATTTTGCAGCACTCTCAGGATCTTGGTCTGGGTGGGCAGGCTCATGTCCCCGATTTCATCCAGAAAAATTGTGCCACGGTTGCATTGTTCAAATTTGCCAATGCGGAGGGCGCTTGCTCCCGTGAAAGAACCTTTTTCGTGGCCGAACAGCTCGCTTTCCAGCAGGTTTTCAGGAATCGCGGCGCAATTGATCGCAAGAAACGCCTGGTTTGATCGCTTGCTGTTATGATAAATGGCCCGCGCCACAAGCTCTTTTCCGGTGCCGCTCTCCCCAGTTATAAGGGCGGTGGCGTCGGATCCGGCCAATTGCCCAATTAGCTTGAACACGTTCTGCATCGGCTCACTGCGCCCAACGATTCCCAGATCGTAATCCTCCGACTCAAGAAGCGGTTCGAAAGAAACTACCTGGCGCATTTGCCGTGCAGCTTTCAGGGCATTGAGAACAAGTTCCT
>JAQGOY010000071.1 GCA_028293375.1 Verrucomicrobiales bacterium
TCCCCCCGTAGGCGAAGCAATTCCAGGTGCTCCTTTCGCAACCGATCAATTTCGTTCGGATCGATTCTCTCGCTTTGGAGCCGAGTATTTTCTTCGTTGCGCAATTCCAACTCCGCGCTTTGAGATCGCAACACTCGATTCTCCTCACGCAACTCCCCAAGCTGCCGGTGTTGAACAGCAACAGTTGCCACACCCAAAAGCGCTGCGCCCACGACAGCCACCGTTCCCTTCAGTTTCATTGCGCTCATAATGGATAAAAAGCCGAATTTCGCTCCAGCCGCCGAGGCCCCGGCCAGCGACAAAGTGGACACCGCAACTCCCCAACTCCCCGGTGCGACGACCGCCGCCTCCGCTGAAAGGCCGACAACAAGGGTGCCGGTGGTCAGCAGCAGCCCACGCTTGTTCAAAGCCTTTCGCAATTTCTCCACCGCCCGGCTCACCCGCATTTGCGCCGCGTCTTCACTGACGCCGAGGCCAATGCCCACCGCCTGAAAACTTTGCTGCTTAAAAAAGCGCAGCACCACCGCATCTCGATCTACACGATTCAATCGGTTCAGTTCCGCATCCAGGTAAGGAACAATCATTTCCCACGACGGTTCCTTATCATTTCCGGGAGCGTTCATATTCGTCGCAAGGGTTTCGCGTTGTATCCGGCGCCGTTCCGTTCGGACCGCTTTGGAAGCCGTAAAGCACGTATGCCGATAAAGCCAACCAGGCAGCAGCACTTTCGCCGGCAGCGAATTGGCCCCGCGCGCCAGGTCGATGAATACCAATTGCACCACATCCTTCGCCAAATGCGCGTCACCTCCGGCCACACGGACCGCCGCTGAATAAACAAGATCGATATGACGCCTCACCAATTCGCCAAAAGCCGCCTCAGAGCCCTCATGGACATAAGCACTTAATAGTTCGGCATCATCATTCATCGTATCGTCTTCACCAATAAGAACCCGCCGAACATGAAAACCAACAAAAAATCTGCGATCCGGTTAAACACCTCTTTAGCTCGAACAGGATTCACCAGAGACCCACCATCATTTTACGAGTAACGATAAAGACATATTGACAAACGATAAATTAGGGCTTATTTCTAAGCCCTAATAATTCGGGCATTTTTATGAAAAGAAGCTCCACAATATTTCTTCAGGTAGTCCTTGTGCTCATCGGCATCGGATCACTTTCTTTCATGCTTTGGGAGCCTCACGCCGAGGGCGTAAATGCGCACGCCTCACTGGCTCAGATCTATTTCAATTCCTTTGTAATCTATGCTTTTCTCGGTTCCATTCCGTTTTTCGTGGCCCTTTATCACGCGTTCAAGGTCTTGGGATACGTAAGACAAAACAAGACATTCTCGCAGGAGACCGTGAAATCTTTGCGGATCATCAAATACTGTGCACTGGCCCTGATCGGTTTCGTTGCGGTCAGCCTCCTTTTCATGATCGGCGGCGACCGGGAAGACAGGCCGGGCGGGCTTTTCATGCGCCTCCTCGTTAGCTTCCCTGCAATCATCGTCGCTACTGCGGCCGCTATATCCGAACGGATTTTGCAAAATGCCGTGGATATAAAATCCGAGAACGACTTGACGGTATAAGGGAACCCGCATGCCCATCATCATTAATATCGACGTCATGTTGGCGAAGCGGAAGATGAGCGTCACCGAACTCACTGAGAAAGTCGGCATCACAATGGCGAACATCTCCATCCTGAAAAACGGCAAAGCGAAAGCTGTCCGGCTATCAACCCTGGAGGCGATTTGCAAAGCCTTGGACTGCCAGCCCGGAGATATTTTGGAATACAAGAAATAAGGCCAACATGGGGTGGGGGATCCTATCAGCCAGCTCCCGGAATCCATACATCCTGCACATCCATATAGATTAGTCCCACTCCTCCAATTTTTTCCTTCATTCCGGCTGTTTAAACGCAGAGTTACTTTGTAACACCTTCCAACCAAGGGGTTTACGTACGACGAAAAATATTTAGACTTTTTGGAGGGTAGGACAGCGTACGGGGTATGCCACATGTTAACGTGGTTTCAATGAAATGAATGGGCACCTCCAAATGTTGCAAGTTTGGCTCCAGGAAAAGGCTTTGTGGAGTCCGCGATGTCCTTATGAAAACTGCGGACAATCGCCCAGGAAACCAGGGAAGTTGAACCTCGACCAATATCACTAGTTTCACCCATCCCCAAAGCTTGCAAGTTTCGTTCGCGGACAAGGCTTTCTGGAGATGGCGTATCCCGCCGGAGGTCCGCCGAAGCCTTGGCAAAGGAGGATAGAACTCCGCACCAAACAAAGGAAGTCGAACCTCGACCCAAAATCGCAAGCTTACATCCTTTCAGAAATAAAATTGAAAACCCTTCCCTATTGTCTCCAGCAAAAACCGAGAGATAATCCAGGGTGCAAATAGAAATAAATCCAAATGCCCCTGAACCAGGAAAAACCAAAGAAAAGAAAAAGATGAAGTGGACCTCGACAATGCCAACCCGCGAGCGTCGTAAAAATTCGTAGGATACGACGTAAGAAGTATCAAATCAAAAAAAGTCAAACCACCCGTGAATGATGAACAAAAAAAACCAAAGCACAAAATCCCTGTCCTGCCTCCATTCCGGCAGGAGTTCGTCTACAACGGTCACCCAAAATGTCCTAATCATGTCCTTCCTCTGTCTTATCCGAAGCAAAGAAAGCACAAGACCTCTGCAAGAACTGGCAAGTTTGGTTCGAGGAGGAGGCTTTCGGGAGGGGGCGATATCCCCGCGGATCTGCCCCCGAAAGGGAAACGAACTCCCCGGACCAAAATCGAAAGTTCTCCCAGGCAAATGTCCTTAACCTGTCCTAAAAATGTCCTTTTGCAAAAGAACAAATTTCGGATCATAAAGAGTCAATGCCAACCCGCGAGCGTCGTAAAAATTCGTAGGATACGACGTAAGAAGTATCAAATCAAAAAAATCAAACGACTCGTGAATGATGAACACAAAAAAACCAAAGCACAAAATCCCTGTCCTACTTCCATTCCCGCGAGAGCGTACACTCAACGAAGGTCACCTTCCGTCATGCAGGAAATCGCAAGTTTTCCCACCAATGTCACTTTCTTGTCACTTCTGAGTGACAATTCATTTTGTCACTGAACAAAAAGAACCACCTCCAAATTGAGACCCAGCATCCAAAACCCAAACACCATAGATACCGCGGAAGAAAACCACATTTAGCCAACAGTATAAAATTAGAAAAAAACAAAGAAAAACCATGCAAAACAAAATCATCAAACAAATCGTCAGTTTTCGAACCCGTTGCTTCACCCAAAAGGAAATTGCCCACCTCACAGGCTATTGCACTCGAACGATTACCCGGGTCTTGAAAGCCTATGACGTCGAAGAACAAAAACTACTGGCGGGCTATCGGGAATTTTTAATTCGTCAAAGCGCCAGGCGTTCTCCCCGGCAGTATCTGGAACAAACGATCCTCAATTAAACTGAAAGGCCTTCTTCACTGCTCTTCCCCAACTTTAATTCGTTCCAATCTGAAGCATCTCGCACATGGCTGAAAGATTACTTTGATCTATCCACAGGCCACCGTTTTTTTTATACTGGATCATGCTTCGTTCGTCCGATGTTTGCGTCGTGGTGCCTTGTCATAACGAGGTGGAGCATATCTTTTATCTGGTCCAGGAAATCCGGGGACTGGGATTCCCCATAATTGTAATCAACGACGGATCAACCGATCCCACCCGTTCCATGGCTGAAAAATCAGGGGCGACTGTTCTGAACCATCCCAGGGCGCGTGGGAAAGGTGCCGCGATTCAAACTGGCTTGCAACACGTGTTGGATTCGGGATACCGGTTCGCCATATTAATGGATGGAGACCAACAGCATTCACCCCGGGACCTGGCCGCTTTCATGGAAGTTTCGGAAGATTGCAAACTGGTCATTGGAAATCGCATGAATCCCAATCGCTCCATGCCGTGGCTTCGTCGGATCGTCAACAAATGGATGAGCAATCGGCTTTCAAACCTGACCGGTTTTCCGTTGCCGGATAGCCAATGCGGATATCGACGCATCGAACTCGAAACTTGGAAGCGGCTCAATCTCCAAACGACTCATTTTGAGGCGGAATCCGAAATGGCTTGTGAATTTGTCCGTGCCACCTGTTACCCGATCTTTATTCCTATCGAAGTAATCTACAAGAAGGAGAAGAGCAAAATTCGTCCCATTGCCGATTCGCGTCGTTGGTTTTCATGGTATTTTCGTTACTCCAGGAATTGGCGGCACTCCACGCCCGCCACCGTGCGTTGCTCTTCCAGCTTATCCGAAATTCAATGATGCAACTCAACGGACTAAAAATCTCCAAAATCTTTCTGCGTTTGATTTCCATCGTGGCTACTGCCTCGCTGGTTGGTTGGTTATTGAACGGGTCCACCGTTAAAACCGAAGCGCCGGATGGAACGCCCGCTGGTTTCAAGCTCGGTATGATGCACGGAGCCATGATGCCTTGCGCAATGCCGAACCTGATCATGGGCAAAGATGTGGTCATCTACGCTCCGCGCAACAATGGACGCATGTATAAACTCGGTTACACCGTCGGCGTGAATGCGTGTGGCGCATTCTTTTTCGGGCTTTTCTTCTGGCGCGTCAACCGCCTGCGGAAAAACTTCAAAGCCGTTCGGAGCGCGCTTGCCAACCCGGTCTGAACCCCCTACGTTTCATCGTTTATGGAAAAAGTCGTCATTATTGGGACGGGTTGCGCCGGGTTGACCGCAGCCATTTACACCGCTCGCTCCAACCTGTCGCCTCTCGTTCTGACAGGAACAATGCCCGGCGGTCTCTTGACGACCACCAGTATCGTGGAGAATTTCCCTGGCTTTCCAGAAGGGGTCGATGGCTATGAACTCATGTTGCGCATGCAGCAACAGGCCGAGAAATTCGGCGCCCGAATCAAAGTCCTCCAAACCGTCGAATCCGTCGATTTGTCCCAAAGGCCATTTAAAATCATGGTCGATGGTGAACTGGTCGAAACTCAGACTCTGATTATCGCAACGGGCGCAGGCCACCGCCACATCGGTTTAAAGAGTGAACATTTACTGGAAAAGAAAGGGGTTACTTATTGCGCAACTTGTGATGGAGCCTGGCCCATGTTCCGTAATCAACCTCTCGTCGTCGTTGGTGGCGGCGATTCCGCCTGCGAAGAAGCCACTTATCTCACCCGTTTCGCCTCCGAGGTTTATCTGGTCCATCGACGCGATACACTGCGCGCCTCCAAAATCATGGCCGCTCGCGCCTTGACTCATCCCAAAATCAAGCCCATTTGGAACTCCGTCGTCGCGGATATTCATGACGTGCAAAAGGACAAAGTCACCGGCGTAACATTGCGGGATGTGAATACTGGGGTCGAAACTCTGCTCCCTTGCGCTGGCGTTTTCGTCGCCATCGGCCATGTTCCCAACACTCATATTTTTAAAGGAATGCTCGCTATGAATGGGGATGGCTACATCCTCCCCCAGAATGGAACCGAGACTAGCATTCCTGGGGTCTTCGTTGCCGGTGATTGCTCTGATCATGTCTATCGTCAGGCCATAACCGCTGCCGGAATGGGTTGTTCCGCAGCCATCGATGCCGACCGTTACCTCGCCGGGCTGAATCAATAACGTCCAAAACAGCGGATGTTACAAATAAGCCCAACTGATCTGGCGAAACGACTGGCATCGCAAACTCCACCCGTACTGCTGGATGTGCGGGAGCAGGATGAATACGCCATCGTTCATCTGCCGAACTGCACCTTGATTCCACTTGGCGAATTGGGTTTTCGCATGGACGAACTGGAAGAATTCAAAGATCGCGAAATCGTGGTCTATTGCCATCACGGGATCCGAAGTCTGAATGCCATTGGCCAGTTAAGACATCACGGTTTCCAGAATCTCATGAACCTGGCAGGTGGAATCGACCGTTGGAGCCAGGAAGTCGATCCCTCACTTCCACGTTACTAATTTGGGGGCGGTCGAGAGAATCGTCTTTCGTTTTTCAAAGAAAAAACTCTAACCTAACCATTCATGAATCTCAGAACAGCACGGATTGAGCGCGATACCCGGGAAACACAGATCCGGCTCAAACTCAATATAGATGGCAAAGGCAAGTCCTCGATCAAAACGGGAATTCCGTTCTTCGACCACATGCTGACCCTGCTCGCCAAACACTCCACCATGGATATTGAGCTGAAGTGCAAGGGTGACGTCGAAGTGGATGCCCACCATACCGTGGAAGATTGCGGAATCGCTCTAGGCCAGGCCATTGTCCAGGCGCTGGGAGACAAAAAGGGAATTCGTCGCTATGGAACCGGTTTTGATCCTCGCAATCCCTTCACCGGCGAAGCTTACGTGCCCATGGACGAGTGCCTCGCCCGTTGCGTCATCGACTTTAGCGGTCGGCCCTACTTGGTCTGGCGCGGTCTCGACAAGCTGCAATACAAAGTGGCCCGCGCCGAAAAAAACCAGGATATGTCCTCCGCCTTTCGATTTGGGCTGGCCCGCGAGTTTTTCCAGGGGTTTGCCAATGAAGCCCGTTGCAATCTTCACTTGGAGCTGCTTTATGGAGAGGAACCTCACCACGTTGTGGAAGTTCTCTTTAAATCGTTCGCCAGAGCAGTCGATTTTGCCTGCCAAAAAGATCCAAGAATCCTGAACGAATTGCCAACTACCAAGGGGAAACTGTAGACTGAATAGTTAAGTCACAAAACCCGTCGAACGCATGTCGTCGAATACCGACAAGAGCACACTTACTGATGTCGAGCTGGTCAAAGCCTCCCAAAAGGGGGATATGCCAGCATTCGAAGAATTAGTGGCTCGGCATCGCGATAAGATATATGCCCGTGCGTTCAGCATGATGCGGAACGAGGAGGAGGCAATCGATCTTTCTCAGGAGGCATGGGTAAAAGGGTGGCAGAGATTGATTCAGTTTCAGGGTGACTCGAGTTTTGTGACCTGGATGACGCGAATTGTCATCAATTTGTGTTTGGACGCGATCCGAAAACAAAAAAGACACAAAGCCGAATCAATCGAAGCGATGGATGAAGATTCCGGCGGTGTGGAACGTCAAATGCCAGTTGTGACGGTAAACCCTACGGAAGGGTTGGAGAGAGGTGAGATTAGGGTGCGTATTGATAAGGCCCTGGCACAGCTCTCCCACGAGCATCGCACTGTTCTCGTTCTTCATGAATTTGAAGAGCTCGAATATAAAGAGATTGCGAAACGAATGGAATGCTCGATAGGGACCGTGATGTCCCGTTTATTTTACGCGCGCCGAAAGATGGCCGTGTTGCTGGCGAATTTTAAAAAAGAAGAACTACAATGAAGAATGATTTGCAACTGAAGTTACAAGCCTTTTGTGACCGAGAGCTCCCTGAAAAGGAAGCCGCTCAGATTGCGGAATATATCGCACGCAATGGCGAGGCCCAGGCTCTCGTTAACGAACTTACTTTCACCTCCAAAGC
>JAQGOY010000220.1 GCA_028293375.1 Verrucomicrobiales bacterium
CCTTACTTGCAAAACTGGATGGTAGGGGCAAGATGACCCATCCTATGAAATTTCTCAGGAAAATGACGCTTTTGGGTTTTGCGCTGGCACTTTTGATGACGAATTGCAAATCCGCTGGCCCGCACCAGGAGAATCCGCTGAGTCTAAATTCCAAGAATCCTCATTACTTTGATTTTCGTAGACAGCCGACCATCCTGATTACCTCGGGAGAGCACTATGGAGCTGTGTTGAATGCCGACTTCAACTTCATTCCGTATCTTGACGAACTGAAAAGGGCAGACTTGAACCTGACCCGGACATTCACCGGCTTTTACGTGGAGAAGAAAGGGAACTTTGGAATCGGGAATAATGTCCTGGCTCCTGATTCGGGAAAATTTATTTGCCCATGGGCCCGGTCCACGCAGCCGGGGTATGCCGGTGGAGGAAACAAGTTTGACCTGGCAAAATGGGATCCCGTTTATTTTTCCCGTTTGAAAAAATTTGTAGCGGAGGCTAGCGACCGGGGCATTGTCGTGGAGCTCAACCTTTTCTGCCCCTTTTACGACGACACGCAGTGGGCTGTGGCCCCGGTTAATCCAAACAACAACATTAATGGCACCCCCGAAATCTCCAGGACAAATGTCTACACCCTGGACAAAAATAAAGGGCTTCTGGAAATCCAGAAAGCGATGACCGAAAAGATCGTCAGGGAATTGAATGAGTTTGATAATGTTTATTATGAAATATGTAATGAACCTTATTTTGGAGGCGTCACCCTGGAATGGCAGAAAGCCATTGCTTCGGTTATTCGCGCTGCCGAGCGCGGGCTCCCCCATCAGCACCTCATCTCCCAAAATATTGCCAATGGTTCCCGTAAGATTTCCGATCCAGATCCCCAGGTTTCGATCTTTAATTTTCATTACGCCACCCCGCCGGTCACCGTGGGCATGAACTACAGCCTGGAGAAGGTTTTGGGAGATAATGAGACCGGGTTCAAGGGAACGAATGATTTTACCTACCGAAGCGAGGGCTGGGCATTCCTATTGGCGGGTGGAGGGCTTTACAACAACCTTGATTACTCTTTCGCGGTGGGTCACGAATCGGGAGATTTGAAGTATTCAGCGAAAGAGCCCGGGGGTGGCAGTCGCGCCTTGCGCGATCAATTGACCATTCTAAAACGGTTCATGTTTTCGTTGGATTTTGTCGACATGGCACCCTTTGCACTGCCGGTGTCCGGCCTACCTTCGACCGCCGCAGTTTACTGCCTCAAGGGAGTGACCTCCAACTATGCAGTTTATTTGAAGGCGAATGGCATCAAGGCCTTAACCATCCGCATCCCTGCAAAAAAGTGGACCTGTCGTTTCGTGGACACCAAAACTGGAAAAATTTCCGAATCTCAGGGAACGGGTTTGGGCGGGGAAATAACCCTGGCGCTGCCACGTTACTCGGAAGATATCGCTTTCGAACTTCGAACCAGCCAGTAATTATTTATCTGGCAAGCCGGGCGAATACTTCGCGGATTTCTGTCATCCTTGGAGGCTTGCTGATGACCGCATCGACCTGCTCGGGGAGATCTCCGTCTGATTTCATCATGGTGCCCCATCCCGTCAACATCACCACCGGGGTGCTCGCCGAAATGTTTTTGACCGCCAGTGCGACCTGGCGACCGTCCACATACGGCATACCCAGATCGGTGATAACCAGGCTGAAAGGGAATCGTGTTTCAGATGCCTTCTTGAACTTTTCAATTCCTTGCGACCCACCGTCCGCCACCTCCACCGTATGGCCTTCCGTTTCAAGGATTTCCTTGATCAGTTCCCGAAGAAGAGGTTCATCATCGATGCACAATATTTTCTGAGTGGGAATAAGGCTCCGTTCCTTTTCCACCTCTTTTTTAGTTCGAGCCGCAGCCTCCTTTACCGGGAAGAAGAGTCGCATGGTTGTCCCAACGCCGCGGACGCTCTCCACTTCAACCACCGCTTCATGGCGCTGCATCACGCCGTAGACCATGGCCAGCCCCAGACCTGTCCCCCGTTTTCCTTTGGTGGAGAAAAATGGTTCGAAGCATCTGGAACGTGTGTCTTCGTCCATGCCGATTCCCGTGTCCTGAACTTCGAGCAGCACGTGACTGAGTATGTTTTGGTCCAGCTTGTCATGCCTCCAGTGGCTGGCCTTGGTGCGCAGGTGGATTTCACCCCCTTGAGGCAGCGCGTCCACCGCGTTAATCACCAGGTTGGTCAGGGCCTCCCGCAACTCGCTCTCATTTCCCAGGATCTTTGGAAGATTGGGATCGAAATCGGTTTGGATCCGCACCGTTATGCCATGCTCCTGCGGAATATCGCGCCACCTCGGGCGGGTCAATTCCAGAACTTGTTTGGTAAGCTCGTTCAAATCCACCGCAAAGAGGGATTCCTCTTCCTCGCGCTTTCGATAAAACTCGCGCATACGCGATACGATGTGGGCAATATCATCCCCCGAGGTTTTAATATGCTGAAGATACTTTTTGTTGGACTCGGAAAACGCGCCTTCCTGGTTAAGTAACAATTCAGAATAAACAACAATGGGAGACAATGCGTTGTTGATGTCGTGGGCAATCCCGCTTGCCATTTTGCCGAGTGCCCGGAGACGCTCCTGCTGCATCACTGCCTGCTGGGTCTGGCGCAACTCGTCGTAGGCTGCCTTGAGCAGGGTGTGCAATTGCGCCTGGTGCGCTGCCAGCCCCACGTGGCCGCTGAGCGTGCTCATGAAGTCTTTTTCCCCGTCACGAAATGAATTTACCGTTTTTCGTCCGCCGACCAGGATGCCAAATCGTTTCCCTTCCACTACCAGCGGAACGGCCACGCAGGAGACAAGTCCGCTCTGGACCAATTCAAGGAACAACGATTCTTTGCGCTCCGTCAGGTTGGGAATATTCAGCAATCCATTTCGGAAGCAGCTTTCAAATCCGGATCCCGGAAACGGGATGGCC
>JAQGOY010000229.1 GCA_028293375.1 Verrucomicrobiales bacterium
CAGGAGCTGTCGGGTTGGCCGTCACGCTGAACTGTGACGAATCCACACCGTCCAGGGTGATTCCCAAACCGGTCAAATCTGCCGTTCCTATGTTTTTGATGGTGAACGTCAAGCTGTTGTTGAGGCCGAGCGCCACTGAGCCAAAAACTCGGCTGCCACCATCGGCGATATCCACTCCCAACGGTTGCTCTACCACTATTTCCGGGGCCGCCACCAAAGTGCCTGTTCCGGTCAGGGCTATGTCAAAAGGACCTTCATCGCTGTCATTGTTCGCAATGTGTAGTGCCGCCGTTTTCAGGCCGGTCGTAAGCGGCGCAAATCGCACCGTGAAAGTGGTGCTGCCGGCTGGCCCTGAAACAGGAGCCACGGGATTTGCAGTCACCGTGAATGACGACGCATCGGCCCCATCTATCGTAATCCCCAACCCGGTAAGATCAGCGGACCCGGTATTTTTGATGGTGAAGGTCAGGCTGTTGTTGTTCCCAGTCAGCACTGTTCCAAAGTTCCTGCTGCCGCCATCCGGGATGTCAATGCCGAGTGGCTGTTCGACCGCGATCTCAGGTGCGGTGGGTGCTGCTGCGGGGAGAGAGGCCGCATTGCCATTGAAAACCACGCTACCGGTGAACGCCAGGGCTCTCCCCTCCAGAGTGGCACTGGTGTTGATCGTGATCGATTGATCGGCGAGGATCGTCCCTTTCATCACCGAGAAGGTCCCCAACACTGCCGAGGTCCCCACCTGCCAGAAAATGTTTTTCGCCAGTGCTCCTCCAGAGAGGATGACTTTGATCCCGCTTCCTAATTGAAGATCCGATGCTATCTGGAATATCCAGACATCGTTTGGACCGCCATTCAGGGTGAGATCGGCTCCCGTTATCAGTGCTGTTCCCGTAAATTTATAGAGACCAGGCGCAAGAATAAGCCCTCCCATATTTCCTCCATTGGGATTCAGGAAAGGCCCGGATGGAACCGGCGTCCTGCCCGCCGCATCGTTGTAGGCTGTGGTTAAATCACCTTTTGCGGTTGTCAAAAGCGTGGCACTCGTGACCTTGCATGGTGGCCCGCTCGCATCCACCGAATAAATAATTCCCACCACCTGGGCGCAAGTCACCCCAATGGCTGACCCGGCGATTGGACTGGAGCCCACGCTGCCCGTGATGATCCCGCCCCCAGTGGAGGTAATCCCCGCTCCCGATAATATGACGAACGGGGCCGTTGAGAGCAGGTCCACAGGAGCTGGTCCTGCGGCCATCAATCGTTGGGGGAGTAAAAGGAACACCAGCAGCAGCGCCATGAAACGGCGGAGTCCTGTGTTCACCCCGGTGAATTTGTCCTTAATCTGGGCGAGTGGTATTGGCATCATGTATCTTTCGTTTCTTCTATTAGGAGCAGTTTAAAATCACGAGACAAGTGCAGGGCGGAGCGCTCTTGACCGACGAGTGCGAAATCCCACGAGCTTGTTTCGGGCACTGGCAAATTCTAGCGGAACTCAGAGGTGTGATTTTCCACAGCGAGCAGCTAATCCAACCCGAACGTTATAGAAGTTTGTCTTTCGCTGTAATGAGGGGGAACCCTGCATGATGACTGAGGGGAATGCAATAACATTAAATGGTGAAACAGCATGCAAAATATGATTCGCGGCATCTCGTGACGGGGTGTTTGGGTTTGGGGGGATGGATGCACTTCTAGCGCGAGCGTCAGGGATTGTTTTCAGGGTGGCGGGAGGCGGGCTGGACGGCAAAAAAACGAAGGAGTTTCAACGATTTTGGGATTTGGACTACTCGTCCTTCCGAGTTGGCGGGTTATTCCACAAACTATTGAGGACTGGGGAGGTTGTCGTGCACAGAGGCCCTGGATTCCAGGTATACAGGATTTATTGCAGGCCCATTTCGGTTGATAATTGTTAGCAGGGCTTGCCAATAGTCTGATATCGGGTAAAGTATGGGTTGATCTGGTTGAGACGTTTTCGCGTAATTCTGGAGAAATAGGGCGCACGTCTTCCAACCCGGTAATCGTTTAGTCCGTGATCGAGGCAGCGTCATGTCCAGCTAGAATTTTCCATTATTTCCAGGCTCTTTGAAGGTGGCACTGGTGAAGGAATAATCTCGCCAGCGTGGCTTTCTCGGGAGGTTTGACGCGCCAGAGTTTCAGATTTTCGTTGCCTTGTTTCCAAATGTCAGTGTTTCCGGGCGTGAGCCCAATCGTAAGATATAATGAAAAAATCCAAGGCTAAGATTCAAATGAAGGCGTTGCAAAAATCATCCACGGGCATTCGGGGGCTGGATGAAATCACCGGCGGAGGATTGCCTACTGGCAGGCCAACGCTAATCTGCGGCGGCACCGGGTGCGGAAAAACGCTGCTGGCGATGGAATTTCTGCTTCATGGAGCATCTGAATTTGGCGAACCCGGAGTGTTCATGGCTTTTGAAGAGACTGCGGAAGAGCTGACTCAAAACGTGATGGCCTTGGGATTCGATTTGACGAACCTGGTCGCGCGGAAACAATTACGCCTGGACTACGTTCGCATCGATAGGAGCGAACTGGAGGAGACAGGCGAGTATGACCTTGAGGGATTATTCGTGCGGCTGGGACATGCGATAGACAGTATCAAAGCGAAACGGGTTGTTTTGGATACGATTGAAGGTTTGTTCGCGGGGCTACCGAGCCAGGCGATTGTGCGGGCAGAAATTCGTCGATTGTTCCGCTGGCTGAAAGAACGAAAAGTGACGGTGATCATGACCGGTGAACGAGGCGAAGGAATGCTGACCCGTTACGGACTGGAGGAGTACGTTTCTGATTGTGTCATCACCCTGGACCATCGAGTGATGGATCAGGTGACCACGAGAAGGATGCGCATCGTCAAGTACCGAGGAACCACTCATGGGACAAATGAATATCCGTTCCTGATCGATCAGGACGGAATATCGGTTTGGCCCATCACCTCTGTTCAACTGCGCCACGAGGCGTCGAGAGAACGCATCCCGAGCGGGATTGCAAGATTGGACGCAATGCTGGGAGGCCAGGGGTATTATCGTGGCAATAGCATCCTGATGTCCGGGACCGCGGGAACCGGTAAAACGAGCGTGGCTGCGACCTTTGCCGATGCGACCTGTCGAAGGGGAGAAAAGTGTCTCTATTTTTCGTTTGAAGAGTCGCCGAGCCAGATCATGAGAAACATGGAATCCATTGGACTGAAACTGGACCAATGGGAGAAGAAGGGGCGCCTGCAATTTCAT
This sequence comes from Verrucomicrobiales bacterium, assembly GCA_028293375.1. Classification (GTDB taxonomy): domain Bacteria; phylum Verrucomicrobiota; class Verrucomicrobiia; order Limisphaerales; family JAQGOY01; genus JAQGOY01. The sequence continues at coordinate 3,234 of JAQGOY010000229.1, forward strand.
ACCGTTCGGGCGTTTTATTACGGGTTGGAGATGCACCTGGCGCAGATGATCAAGGCGATTTCAGAGTTCGAGCCGGATGTCGTGATCGTTGATCCCATTTCGGGATTGGAGAGCACCGGCAACACGCTGGAAGTCAAAGCTGCCATCATGCGATTGATGGATTTTTTAAAGATGAAAGGGATAACCGCCTTGCTGACCGACCTGACCGTGGGAAGCAATGCGCCAGAGACGAGTAATTCGGATGTGACGTCACTGGTCGATACCTGGCTGGTGTTGAGAGACCTGGAATTAAACGGCGAGCGAAACCGGGGACTGCACGTGCTAAAATCACGAGGTATGGCCAACTCCAACCAGGTACGTGAGTTTATCCTGAGCGACAATGGTGTTCAACTAAAGGATGTATACATCGGGCCGAACGGGATGCTTACGGGATCGGCTCGAGTGGCGGAGGAATCGCGAGACCGGGCGCAGCAGGTAAGTCGCCACGAGGATGTGGAGAGGCAGCAGCTTGCGCTGGAAAGAAAGCGGACGGCGATCGAAGCACAGATTATGGCGTTGCGAGCTGAGTTTTGCGCTGAAGAGGCGACGACTCTGCGCATCATCAACCAGGAACAGCAGCACAAGGAATCTCTGGTATTTGCTGAGGAGGAAATGGGACGAAGCCGGCAGCACGATGCGGTGAAACAGGTGGAGGGTGTGGCTCACAAAATCGGAATGAAAGTGAGAAATCAATGAAGAACAAGATCGAACGCGCAAATGGAGACGGTTCGGCAGGACAAAATGGTCCGAAAGAGAAAAAAATTGCCTGGGATTTTCGACTCTACATCGCTGGGCCGACCTTAAAGGCCGTTTCCGCCCTGAATAATCTCAAGAATATCTGCGAAATTCATCTTGCGGGGCACTATCGAATTGAAGTGGTCGACCTGATGAAACATCCACAAAGGGCTGAAGATGATCAGATCCTGGCGGTGCCAACTCTTGTCAGAAAAATGCCCGGTCCTCAGCGCAGAATGATCGGGAATTTATCCAACCTGGACAGGGTTGTGGCAGGGCTTGATCTGCATTGCGAGATTGACGGCATGAATCCTGGACCTGTGAGACCTTCAATATGAAAAGCCATAATCTGACTTCGCCTGACATTGGCCAGCCTCAGGTGTTTCGCCTGTACGTGACAGGAAGCACTCCGCAATCGAGCCGTGCCATCAACAATATCAAGACGATTTGCGAAACCTATTTAAAGGACCGCCATACCCTGATTGTCATCGATTTGTACAGTGACAAGTTTGGAGCGGAAGCAGATCAGATCGTGGTAACGCCCACGCTGGTGAGACACTCGCCATTGCCGAAGAGACGAATGATTGGGGATTTGTCCGACACGGCGCGGGTTCTTTCGACGCTGGGAATTGGGCATAGCCAGACCGTTTCCAGTCATGAAACCTAATTCAATTCATCAGCCAACGGAAAACAAGGTTGAGCCGGGAATTGACACAGCCGCAGGAACCTCGGGCTTGGAAATACGATTGGAGGAGGCGGAGCAGATACTGCGAGCCATCCGAAGCGGAGAGGTGGATGCTGTCGTGGTCAAGTCTCCGGAAGGTGACCGGCTTTTTACCCTGAAAGGAGCAGATGAACCTTACCGGGTCATGATCGAGGAAATGAACCAGGGGGCGGTGACACTCTCGAACGAGGGAATCATCCTGTTTTGCAACCGAAGATTCGTCGCGCTGCTGGACACGGACATGGAGTCGATTATAGGGTTCCGCTTCGAGACGTTTGTCATGCCGGAGGATCGATCCAAATTCCTGGGAATGCTAAAATTGGGAACCCGAGGGACGAGCTCCGGGGAATTGAAACTGCAAGCAAAGGATGGGAAGTGGGTGCCAGTGCAACTGGCCTTGAGTCGTCTTCCCAGGGACTCGGCTGCAGCGATCTGCCTGATCGCAACCGACATCACCGAAAGCAACAAGAGAGCGGAAGCCTTGTACCTGCTGAATTCGGCCGTGATGCAATCCAATGAATCGATCCTGATAACGGATGCAGCACTTGAATTTCCCGGGCCAAACATTCTTTTCGTGAATCCGGCGTTCACCAGGATGACAGGTTATGAATCCGGCGAGAGCATTGGCAGGAGTCCGCGTTTTTTGCAGGGACCGCGAACAGACAGGGAGGTGACCCGGCGACTTCGGAAAAACCTTGAGAATGGTGATGTATTCCAGGGGGTAACCGTAAATTATCGGAAAGACGGCTCTGAGTTTCACCTGGAATGGCAGATTGCGCCAATCCGTGAATCAAGTGGCAAAATCACTCATTTTGTTGCTATTCAACGAGACATCAGCCAACGAAAAAAAGCCGATTCCGACTTGGAGGAAGCGAACCGGCAACTGCGGGAGGCTTCCCGTCAGGCCGGGATGGCGGAAGTGGCAACAAGCGTGCTTCACAACATCGGAAACGTGCTGAATAGCGTGAACGTTTCATGTTCGGTGGTATCCGAAAAGGTCAGGAGGTCCGCCATAGCTTCTGTCAGCAGATCAGCCGAAATGCTGAAGGAACATCGGGATGACTTGGGATCGTTCATGACATCCGACCCGGTGGGACAGAAACTTCCTGTATTTCTGGAGAAACTTGCAAAGCGGCTGGTGGAGGAACAGTCGGTAATCCTCAGCGAACTTCAATTGCTCATCCAGAACATAGACCACATCAAGGACATTGTGGCCGTTCAACAAGACCATGCGAAACATGTGAACGGGGCGCAGGAAACAATAACTCCCAGGCAACTGGTCGAGGATGCGTTGCGCATGAATCATAGTTCATTGGCAAGGCACGAGATCGCGATCGAGCGCGAGTATGGGGACGTGCCCGCGTTTTCTTTCGAGAAGCACAAAGTGCTTCAAATTCTCGTCAATCTCATCCGCAATGCCAAACATGCCTTGAGCGACAGCGCACGAGTTGACAAAAAACTGACGCTGCGCGTGGTGGCGGAGGAGGGCGGAGTCTCCATTGGCGTGGGAGACAATGGCGTGGGAATCCCAGCGGAGAACATGTCGAAAATTTTTGCGTATGGTTTTACCACCAGGAAAGGCGGTCATGGGTTTGGACTGCATGGCAGCGTGCTGGCAGCTCAGGAAATGGGAGGATCACTGACTGCCCGCAGCGAAGGCCCAGGCAAGGGAACGTTTTTCACCCTTAAATTACCGGTCACACAACTCGGAAATCCTTAGATTATCATGCACGCAACGACCGATGATTCGCCAAAAACACCGAAAGCGAGAATGGATCTCATCCTCAACCATCGCATCCTGGTGGTGGACGACAATGAGGCCATCCAGTCCGATTATCGAAAAATCCTCGGAGTCGATGAAGTTAGACTGGATTTCGAGGCCGAAGAACAAGCCATCTTCGGCAATGCGGCTGGTGGAAGGATGAGAGGGGGTTTTGATCTCGTCTTTGCATCCCAAGGGCAGGAAGCTGTCGAGATAGCGAGAAAGAGCCTGGACGTCGGCGAAAGGTTTGCGGTTGTCTTCATGGATATGCGTATGCCGCCCGGGTGGGACGGCCTTGAGACGACAAATAAGTTGTGGGAGGTCGACCCCGACCTTCAAGTCGTTATCTGTACAGCTTATTCCGATTATTCCTGGGAAGAAATGATGGACGTGGTGGAATCTCCGGAGCGTCTGTTGATTCTAAAAAAGCCCTTCGACGCAATCGAAGTATTGCAATTTGCTCATGCGTTAACCGAAAAATGGTCGCTGCTGCAGGCAGTGCGAGCCAATACGGAATCACTGGAAGGGAAGATCCGGGACCGCACGGCAGAATTGCTGGAAATTAACACCAAGCTAAGCCAGGAAATCAAGGAGCGCACAAGAACCGAGACGGAACTGCGCAAAAGCGAAACGGCGCTGGCTCTTTCCCAACATGTAGCCCAACTGGGAAGTTGGGAAATCGATCTGTTGGATCCTGAAACCTTGGAGGGCAACCCCTTGCGATGGTCCAGGGAGACGTTTCGCATTTTCGGTTTCCCTCCAGGTAAAACAGAAGTGAATAACGAAACGTTTTTTACCGCTGTTCATCCTGCGGATCGTGAAAGAATTGTCGCTTCGGTTGCCGAATTATTGAAAAGCGGCATGAGATACAGCACGGATCACCGTATAATTACACCCTCCGGAGAGGAACGCATTGTTCATGAAGAGGCAAAATTGATCCTGGATGATATCACCGGGCGGCCGCTCAAAATTGCAGGCACCGTTCAGGACGTCACAGTTAGAAAAGTGGCTCAGGAAAAGATTTCGGAGCAGGCCAGGATGCTTGATCTTGCGCATGATGCAATCATGGTGCGGGACCTCGACCAGCGCATTACCTTTTGGAACCGTGGCGCGGAGCGACTCTACGGGTGGAGCTCGAGCGAAGCCATGGGAAAGTCGGTTTATGAACTGCTCTATCGTGAGGATGCCACATTTTTTCAAAACGCGGTGGAGACTGTTATGGCGGCAGGAGAATGGTCCGGAGAGTCGCACAAAGCAAGCAAGAGCAACCTGTCGCTGACGGTTTATAGCAGATGGACCTTGATGCGGGATGAACAGGGGAATGCGAAGGCTATTCTGGCAATCAATACTGACATCACCGAAATGAAAAAGCTGCAGGCGCATTCTTTGCGGGCTCAGCGACTTGAGTCGATAGGCACATTGGCGGGCGGGATCGCCCATGATTTAAACAATGCTCTGGCACCGATCATGATGGGGGTGGAACTGCTTCGAATGGAATACCCGAAAGAGTCAAAAATAGTGGAGATGTTTGAATCAAGCGCCAGGAGGGGAGCCGACATGGTCAGGCAATTATTAAGTTTTGCCAAAGGGGCCGAAGGGGAGCGGGCATCGGTCCATACCGACCGGCTGGTAAAAGAGATGCAAAACATGATCAACGGGAGCTTTCCAAAAAACATTGATCTGGTGGTGAAATGTGATGCCAAATTACCGACAATATTGGGGGATGTGACTCAATTGCATCAGGTATTGTTGAACTTGTGCGTGAACGCCCGGGACGCCATGCCGGGCGGTGGCACACTGACTCTGGAGGTCCACAGGGTTTCGGTCGACGCCGCCCACGCCAGCACCATCCTGGATGGTAAAGTTGGGGATTTTGTCCTGCTTCGAGTAACAGATACGGGCGAGGGAATACCAGCCGGAATTCTGGAACAGATATTCGATCCGTTTTTTACGACGAAGTCCGCAGACAAAGGGACGGGGCTGGGCCTCTCGACGGTATTGGGAATAGTCAAAGGTCACGGAGGGTTTCTGGAAGTGCACAGCCAGGTAAGGATCGGTTCCACTTTTGATGCCTATTTCCCTGCCGAGGCGAATAATCAAAGGGTTGAGCTCGCAACGAAATCCGAGGTGGATTTTCGGGGAGCCGGAGAAACCATTTTACTCGTAGATGACGAGCCCTCAGTGCGGGAGATGGCACGCGCCGTCCTTAGAAGGTTGAACTTCACGCCGTTGACTGCCATCGACGGAGTCGATGGGCTGATGCAAGCCGCGCAAAACCGGACGAAATTGAGCGCCATCGTGACCGACATGCATATGCCGCGGATGGATGGTTTGACTTTCGTGCGGGCACTCCGCCACATGCTGCCTGAGGTCCCAGTCCTATTGGCGAGCGGCATGCCGGATGAGCATACGACCGACGAATTCAAAACATTGGGTGTGGTCCATCGCCTGGACAAGCCCTTTACCGAAAAGGAACTTTCGGAAGCTCTAAGAAAAGTGCTTAAAAGAGAATGAGGCAGCCGCCTTACGACCATGATCACGAACCCGGGGCGAACTCATGAAATCCAGCGGGCGATCAGGAAAGCTGCGGCGGCCGCCAGTCCCCCGATGACGCTGGTTTGAAGAGCACTCCGCACCAGAGGAACACCTGTGATGCGCCCTTTTATCCCGCCGAACAGAGCCAGGGCAGCCAGGGTGACAACTGCCGATAGGCGCAGCGCGCTCTGGACGTCAGAAAGAATCAGGTAAGCACTGAGGGGAATGATACCGCCAACGACGTAGGCCAGTGCGATGGTGATGGCGCTTTTCCATGCCCGCCCAGGCTGGGGCTTTTCAAGTCCCAGTTCAAAACGCATCATGAATGTGACCCAATCCTGCGGGCGCTGGCGAAGGGACTCCACCACGGTGGCGCATTCCCCAGCTGAGAGTCCGTAGGTCTTGAAGATATCGCGCACTTCCTGGGCTTCCGCTTCGGGAATGGCTTTTATTTCATGCTCTTCGCGCGCCCATTCGTGTTGATAATGCTCGGCGTCTCCCCTGGCGGCGAGGTAACCGCCCAGACCCATGGCAATGGAACCGGCGGCAATTTCCGCAAACCCAGCGGTGACGATCAAATGGGTCTGGGAAATAGCCCCCGTGAGTCCGGCAGCAAGGGCGAAAGGAACCGTCAATCCATCGGACATGCCTATGACGATATCGCGAACGGTGTCGCCTGCCGTAAAGTGCCGCTCAGCGTGTGGATTTGCTGGAATTGGTTTCATGGAATCGAAGTTAATGTATTGAAAGTTGATTTTAGTTGATTACGTGGCGCGGCATGGGCCTCGAAGCCGGAGATCACGTCGAAGAGTTCTTCGTCGATGGCGCTTTGCCGCAAGCGCTGAAAAGCACCATGGATATTTTCCAGCAATTCGCCAATGTTTCTTTCGGCGCGCTCCATGGCCGCGAGTCGGCTTGCGTTTTCGCTGGCCAGTGATTCGGCGCAAGCCTTGAAAAGTGAGATAAAAAGATATTCGCGTATCAGTGCCATGCGAGTTTCCGCGCGAGGGGCCATGATCTGGGGAATGGTCGCGGTCGGCCATCGGACTTGAACGAGATCGATCTGCCACTGGCGGTCGATAGGGAGCAATCGCTGGCAGACCGGTTCGTAGAGAGAGCCGACGCTGGGACGGTTATGGAATACATAAACTTGGGCATAGTCTCCCAGGGCGCGGCTCGCTTCGCTTTCGATTTGAATCTGCGCGACCAGTGGTGTAATCGCCTGAACCGAGTTTGGCACTGCGAACAGTCCCATCATCGTCATGCCCGCGTCAGCCAGACGCGCATGGACTCGTTCGCCGACGGCCCACACCTTTGGTTTTCCGGGAAGTTTCTCAAGAGTTTTGCAGGCAAAATCAGCCATCACATCGTTAAATTGCCCCACCAGCCCCTGGTCAGATCCGAACACGATCGCCCCTACCGAGGCCGACGCGGCTTGATGATGCCGTGCGGGGATGGATGTCGCTGGCCCGTTCGCCCGAGAGCAGGCGCCTAATCCCAACTCCACTGTTCGGTAGTATTGTCCCAGGGCAAGCACTGATTGTTCATATTGTCCAATGTTGGAAGCGGCCAGTGCTTTCATGGTGCGGACGACAGACTGGAGATCTTCGGCAGTGGCGATCTTTCGGCGCAATGCGGCCATGGTGTCGCTCATGGTTCATCCTGGGTAGGGGAGTCGGGTTTGGTTTGGAAATGAGCGAGAGCCTGACGGGCGATCACGAGAATCGCTTCGCGATCCTCATCGCTCCATTTTTCTGCGGTTTCGAATCTCCCTAGGATCGCAGGCGGGATGCGAACTGCCGCCGCCTGGATGGAGTGCTGGGCATCTCTCATCTGATCCAAAGCAATCTGGTCGAAGAGTCCTGTGGTCAAAGTCAGCAGTATGATGATTTGCTCCGAGACGGAGACCGGGGAGGATTCAGGCTGGTCGAAACAGGCGCGGATTCGCCGTCCGTGCTCAATGGAGTGGCGCGTTTCTTCGTTAAGACGGGCTCCGAATTTTGCAAAAGTCTCCAGTTCCTCGAACTGCGCATGGGCGAGTTTGAGATGGCCAGCCACCGCACGGTATGCAGGCCACTGCGCCTTGCCGCCCACGCGGGAGACGGATTTACCAACATCCACCGCAGGCAGGACACCCAATGCGAAGAGCGATGGAGAGAGGCAGATCTGCCCATCGGTGATGGAAATCAGGTTGGTGGGAATATAAGCGGAAATGTTTTGGGCCTCCGTCTCAATAATGGGGAGGGCTGAAAGCGACCCGCCGCCAAGTTCCTGGCGCAGATGTGTGGCTCGCTCCAGCAGTCGTGAATGAATATAGAAAATGTCACCCGGAAACGCTTCACGCCCAGGCGGACGACGGAGAAGGAGTGAGATCTCGCGATAAGCGCGAGCATGCTGCGTGAGGTCATCGTACACGAGCAGCACATCTCGACCCTGTTCCATAAAATATTCCGCGATGCTGGTGGCGGCATAAGGGGCGATGTAGGTGAGACCGGGGGAATCGTTTCCCTCGGAGACGACCACCACGGTGTATTCCATGGCGCCATGCTCCCTTAGAACGGCCACGGCTTTGGCCACGGCGGAAGCGCGCTGGCCTATGGCGCAATAAACACAGAGAACGTTCTTCCCGTGCTGGTTTATGATGGTGTCGAGCGCGATTGCCGTCTTACCTGTCTGGCGATCGCCCAGGATCAACTCGCGCTGGCCGCGTCCGATTGGAATAAGCGCGTCAATGACCTTGATCCCGGTCTGTAGGGGCACGGTGACGGGGGCGCGATCCATGATATGGGCGGCAGGGCGTTCGATGGGCAGGCGATGGCTGGTCATGACAGCCCCATGGCCATCGAGCGGCCTGCCGAGCGGGTCGATGACTCGTCCAAGCAATCCATTGCCGACTCCTACGTCCATCACGCGGCAGGTGCGTTCAACAGGATCACCTGCCTTTAAATCCCAATAATCACCGAGGAGTACCACCCCGATTTCGTCCTCGTCCAAATTGAATGCGATTCCAAAAACGCCACCAGGAAATTCCAGCAATTCTTCAAATCCGACATTGGGTAGACCTGATACCTTGGCAATGCCAGTGGAAACGCTGCAGATGGTGCCCGTCTCGCGGGGAGTCAATTCAGGGGAGAAAGTTTCACACGCCTCGCTTATTACAGCGAAGGCGCGTTCAATCACCGTCTGCAAAGTTTCAGGCGCGACATTCATGAATGCGTGGCGGTGGGGAAAGATTCAGATTCTCCCACCGGAACGGCGGCAGGCTTTGTCTGAATGTTCAGCATTTCAGCAACGCCCTTTTCAAGCGAAGCTAGGTAATCCGCGATACTCCACACAACTTTTTGTCCATTTGCGCTGAGTTCAATCCCGCTGATCAAATTCGGCGCGGTCTCGAATCGAAGTCGAATTTCCACGCGGAATATTTCGTTGATGGCATTTTGTATCGCCGCACGTTGTTCGTCAGAGAGTTCCAAAGCGCTGCGCACCACTGCGGTTTCGGTGGCAGTTTTGAGAGCTTGGCTGAGAGATTCTTTCCCTGCGGCTTCCATTCCTCGCAAACGCTGAACAAATACTTCGATCACGCATGCTTCCAAACTGGTGGAGGCGAGATCTTTGAGTGTTTTTCGACTGATGGCGAAAACTTCCTGCTGGGTGCGGCGACTGATGGATTGATTTAGATTCAATGCTTCGTTTGTCAAAAATTGCTGTCGGCTGGCGCTGACGGCATCGGCAGCCTGCCGGGCTTCCGCGAGGAGACGCTCCCGTTCGGTTTGGACCTCGCGCGTGGCCGTGATCAAAAGTGCGGCGCGTTGTTGAGAAAAATCTTCGTTTTTGCGTTGAAACTCCTCGCGCTCTTTTTGCGCTTCGGTTCTCTTCGTTTCTGCATCTGCTATTTGCCCCGCGATCCTTTTCTCTCGCGTGTCGATCGCGAGCTGGATGGGCTTGTAAAGAAAGCGCTTCATCAACCAGACCAGGATGAGGAAGTTGAGAGCTTGTGCGCCGACGGTAAACCAATCGATAAGCATGGGTTACTTTCCAGCAGTTTGCGCTATGACATGATTCCAAAAGGGATTGGCAAAAATAAGAATCATGGAGACAACGAAGCAATAGATGGCGGTGGATTCGATCATGGCGAGACCGACAAACAGAGTCCGTGTGATGGTCGGTGAGGCATCGGGTTGCTGGGCCAGCGAGGAGAGCGCGGTAGAGACCGCGCGCCCTTCGCTGAGCGCTGGCCCCATGCAACCAAAACCAGTGGTAAGGCCGGCGGTGACGATGGAGGCCACTGCAATGAGAGTCATATTATCCATAATAATTGGTGCTTTAAGTGTTCTGCCAGGCTGGGTTCAACTTTTAGAAGCTTTCTCTGGACTGGACTTGCGCGCCCCAATGGCGGCAGCAATGTAAACAGCCGTAAGAATGCTGAAAATGTAAGCCTGCACCATACCGGTGAGCAGGCCCAGCGCGGTCATAAGGACGGGAAAGACAAACGGGGTGATGGTGAGCAGGATGGCGATAATCATTGCGCCGCTCATCATGTTGCCGAAGAGACGGATTGCCAGGGCCAGCGTTCGTGACACTTCACTAATGATGTTAAAAGGAAGCATGATTACTGTCGGCTCAATGTATGACTTCAGGTAGCCACGGATACCCTGGTCTTCGATGCCGAAATAGGGCACGGCGACAAACACGCAGAGGGCGAGTGCCGCAGTGGTGGAGAGCGAACCGGTCGGCGGTTCGTAGCCAGGAATAACCGTAAGGAGGCTTGCCGTGCCTACAAACAGGAAGAGTGTGCCCAAAAAACCAATATATTTTCTCGGCCGGCTCAGACCGACTTCTTCGATTTGCTTCTCGATTCCCAGGACCACAATTTCCAAAAGATTCTGCCATCTGGATCGTTTCGGACCGGTGGAAAGTTTGCGCGAGATAAGTTTTGCGCCGATGGCGAGCAGAACCATGATGCCCCAGGTGAAAACAATCGTGCCATTGAGTTTAAAAAAACCTCCGCGCCAGAAAATCAACTCGTCAGGACTAAGGCGCATGGCGGATATCCTGTGCAGGGAAAGGTTGTCTACTTCGCGAGGCGCGCGTCAGCCACGTCACAACCAGGCGCGCCACCACAAACCCAACGAGGCACGACACCATTCTTTCCCAGTGATGACCTGAGACGAAGTAGAACCCGGCGAGAGCAATACTCATGCGCAGGAGAAGGCTGGCGAAGAACCAAAGCGCGGGGTTTTTGGATTGAACACCTTTCCCCACGGTCCACCAAAGGCCGCCAAAGAAAATTAAGCCGAGAATGCCTCCGGCCATTGCTGCGAGAAGGATCGTCACATTATTATTCATAGGTATTTTCTTCTTCCCGCATGGCCTTTTCCTCTTTCGAAACCCAGTGCCACGCATTAAAACATCCGATGGCAAGTCCGCCTACCAACAGGGCCAGCGTCCAGGAGTGTTTCCCGGGGTAATGTTTGTCCATCCACGAACCAAGCGCTGCCCCGGCAAGCGTCGGCACGACCACGGACCAGCCAATGAGCCCCATCATTCCCAAGCCAAACCAGACACCCCGTTTTGGATCCCGGCGCGCCTTAAGCTTGAGGGCAGTCTTCGCGCCGATCTTTTCGGCGAAGGTTGCCGTTTTTTTTAACTGTTTTCTGGCTGGTTCCTTATTCATTTTGAAAAGTTGCCATGCGGCGCACCAGGTCGGTTTCCAGTTTTGTCATGACTGCCCGCACGTCTTTCTCACGCTCGTCCAGGGTGAGGAATTCTTTTTCCACAGCCTTTCGCAATTGGCCCAGATTTGTCCCACTCAAAGCACGGCGCGCAGAAACGAGAACGTCCATGCCGGTCTTCACCATCACGCCTTCATCCAGGGCGACGCAGACCTCTCCTCGCGCCTCCGTTTCGTAAATCAGAATTCCCGCCGCGATCGCGGCCACACAATCAAGCCGGTGTGGCAGCAGTCCGAAAGAGCCCTCGCTCGTCTCCGCGACCATGCGCGACACGCCCGTTTCCTCGACGAAGATTTGAAAGGGAAGAAGAACCTTAAGATTCATCAGTGTCTGCGACATGTCTGGCCTTGGGTTCAGGTTTGATTCCGGCTACCGGCGGGGCCGGTTTTACTTTTGCCTCGTTGATCGCTCCTATCATGTAGAGAGCGCTTTCCGGAACATCTTTGAATTCATCACCGAGGATTCGTTCACAACCGTCCAGGGACTCCTTCAGGCTGACCAGTTTTCCGGTGAGACCGGTGAACTGCTCGGTCGTAAAAAATGGCTGGGTGAGAAAACGCTCCAACCGGCGGGCGCGGGCCACCACGTTGCGGTCTTCCGGTGAAAGCTGCTCCAGGCCGAGCATGGAGATGATGTCTTTCAGCGCCGCGTATTGCGCCAGCGTCGCTCGAATCTGTTGGGCCAGGGTGTAATGACGGTCGCCCACGATGCCGGGAGTGGCCATTTTAGAACTGGATTGCAGCGGATCTATGGCCGGAAAAAGTCCTTCACTCGCCCGTTTGCGTGAGAGCTCCAGGGATGCGGAAAGGTGCGAAAAAGTATGAACGGCTGCGGGATCGGTGAAATCGTCCGCCGGCACATAAACTGCCTGAATGGAAGTAATGGCGCCGCTCTCCGTATTGGCGATCCGCTCCTCCAGCCCCGATAGCTCGGTCCCGAGAGTGGGTTGATATCCGAGACGGGAAGGCATTTGACCCATCAAGCCGGAGACTTCCATGCCCGCCTGAATGAAGCGAAATATGTTGTCGATGAGCAGCAGAACATCACGGCGCTCATCGTCCCGGAAATACTCGGCCATGGTCAGGGCGACATGGCCCACCCGAAAGCGACTGCCAGGCGGCTCATTCATCTGGCCAAACACCATGACCATGTTCGGCAATACTCCAGCTTCCTTCATATCCCGATAGAGTTCCTCGCCTTCGCGGCAGCGTTCCCCAATCCCACAAAAAACGCTGACACCCTGGTGGTGGCGGACCATGTTGTGGATCATTTCAGTCAGCAACACAGTCTTGCCCACGCCAGCGCCGCCGAAAAGCCCCGCCTTGCCGCCGCGTTCCAGCGGCGCAAGCACATCGATGACCTTGATGCCTGTCTCGAAAATTTCTGACCTGGTGGAACGCTGGGCCAGCGGCGGCGGGGCGCGATGCACCGAACGCCAGTCAACATTGGTCAATTCTGCTTCGCGGTCGATGGTGTTGCCGAATACATCGAACATGCGCGACAGTATCGCTTTGCCTGCAGGCGCTTTCAAAGGGCCCCCAGTGTCTTCCACCGAGGTTCCCCGTGCCAGCCCTTGTGTGGGGGTCAGCGCGATTCCACGCACATGCCGCGCATCTCGATGCGCCAGGACTTCGATAATGATCTGCGGGCTCTCTCCCGCGCTGAGGAGCGAATGAATGGGCGGCAAAAACTCGTTAAATCGAACATCCACGACGCTGCCCCGGACAGAAACCACTACACCGGTGTTTGCTGGTTTTGTGCTTTTTATCGTGTCGTGCGTTGATGAAACTTCAATCATTTATTCTCCAGGAATTACGATGTTTTTGTTCCACTCGAAGTCCACTGCCAGTTGCGAATTTCTGGCATATCCTGCCCGAAAGTGTTGATGTAGCTCCGATGCTCCACCAGTTTTTCCCGGAGGATTTGCTTCAGCTGGAGGCCCTTTTCGCCAGTGCCCGGCAGGCGGTCTATCGCGTCCATCACAAGGTGGAATCGGTCCAGCTCGTTGAGCACCGTCATATCGAAAGGAGTGGTGATCGTGCCCTCCTCCTTATAACCGCGAACGTGAATGTTGTGGTGGTTTGTCCGCCGGTAAGTGAGGCGGTGAATCAGCCAGGGGTAGGCGTGAAAGGCAAAGATGACCGGTTTACTTTTGGTGAAGAGCTCGTCGAAGCGCGCATCGGCCAGGCCGTGGGGATGCTCGTTCTGGGGTTGAAGCTTCATCAGGTCAACGACGTTGATCACGCGGATTTTCAGATCCGGCAGATGGGCGCGAAGAATGGAAACGGCCGCGAGGGTTTCAAGAGTAGGGACATCCCCACAACAGGCCATTACCACGTCTGGCTCCTCTCCTTGCGCATTGCCAGCCCATTCCCAAATGCCGATCCCCTCGGCGCAATGTTTCTGGGCCGCCTCCATCGGGAGCCATTGCGGAGCGGGATGTTTGCCGGCGATGACGACATTCACGTAATGGCGGCTTCGAAGGCAGTGGTCCATGACCGAAAGAAGGCAATTGGCATCCGGCGGAAGGTAAACACGGACGATCTCCGCCTTTTTGTTGATTACGTGGTCGATGAAGCCAGGGTCCTGATGGGTGAAACCGTTATGGTCCTGTCGCCAGACATGGGAGGCGAGGAGGTAGTTCAGGGATGCAATTTTTCGGCGCCACGGAAGGCGAGAGGTGACCTTCAACCACTTGGCGTGCTGGTTAAACATGGAATCGACAATGTGTATGAAAGCCTCGTAACAATTAAACAGCCCATGTCGGCCCGTGAGCAGATAACCTTCCAGCCATCCCTCGCATTGGTGTTCGCTGAGCATTTCCATGACCCGGCCAGATGGCGCGAGAAACTCGTCCTTTGACGAAGTGTCCGCGTCCCATTGTCGTGGCGTGGCTTCGAGGAGTGCTCCCAAACCATTGGAAATGGTTTCGTCAGGTCCGAAGACCCGAAAGTTTCGCTGGTCTTTGTTCATTCGAACGATGTCACGGAGGAAAGGGCCAGCGGCGCGAGTGTCGCCTGCGCCAAGAATTCCTGGGGCAGGAACGGCAGTGGCATAGTCGCGGAAATCAGGCATGCGCAAATCGCGAAGAAGGAGACCGCCGTTGGCATGAGGGTTGGCTCCCATGCATCGATTTCCTTCGGGAGCGAGTTCTGCCAATTCGGGTTTTAGACGCCCCTGTTCATCAAAAAGTTCTTGTGGCCGATAACTCCTCAGCCAGTTTTCGAGGAGTTGAAGGTGCGCCGGATCAGTCGCCGGATTGGTTATGGGGACCTGGTGTGAATGAAATGTTCCTTCCATCGGGATGCCATCGATAACCTTGGGGCCCGTCCAGCCTTTGGGAGAATCGAGGACGATCATCGGCCAGCGTGGGCGGCTTGACCGGCCATTCAGGCGGGCCGCTTTCTGGATTTCTTTGATCTGTTCCACCACAACGTCAAGTGTTGCAGCCATGGCTTCATGCATGAGCGCGGGCTCGTGACCCTGGACAAAATAAGGTGTCCAGCCGTACCCACGGAGCAGTTGCTCCAGTTCCTCGCGGGAGATGCGCGCAAGAAGTGTGGGGTTTGCAATCTTGTATCCGTTGAGATGAAGAATGGGGAGCACCGCTCCGTCCGTCACTGGATCCAGGAATTTGTTGGAATGCCAGGCGGTGGCCAGCGGTCCGGTTTCCGCTTCACCATCCCCTACGACGCACGCGACAATTAACTCCGGATTATCAAAAACCGCGCCGAAGGAGTGACTCAGCGAGTAACCGAGCTCTCCGCCTTCGTGGATGGAGCCAGGGCACTCCGGGGAGGCGTGACTGGGAATTCCTCCCGGAAAAGAAAATTGAAGAAAGAGCTTTTGAATGCCAGCTTCGTCCCGGGTGATGTGAGGATAGATAGCTGTGTAGGACCCTTCGAGATAAGTGTTGCTCACCACAGCCGGACCGCCATGACCCGGGCCGGAGACATATATCATGTCGAGATCGTACTTTTTGATGACTCGGTTTAAATGAGCGTAGATAAAGTTTTGACCTGGGGTGGTTCCCCAGTGCCCAAGCAGCATCTTCTTAATATCCGAGGGTGCCAGCGGGCGTTTGAGCAGTGGGTTGTCAAAAAGATAAATTTGACCTACGGAAAGGTAATTGGCCGCACGCCAGTAGGCGTCCATGCCGTTGAGCAATTCTGGAGTAAGGGTGGGGGCCGTCATGTGATCATCCTGTCTGTCATTACTGAGAACCCGGCATCGAGTGGGTCGCGAACCGCGCCGCACTCCAGGAGGGAGCCGGCGCCGTGGATATCTTTAATTTTACGATGATGTGGTTTTGGCAGCGGCGTAAAATTCCCTGGCCTTTGCCAGAATCTGACCCTCGGTCAGGTGATGCTCATCCACCACCAGGGAGCCTATGATCCTTTTGGCGAGATCGGGGTGATGGTGTTTCGACCACGCGATAAACTGTTCCATCTCACTGCCCGAGCCCTTCCCTGAACCGACGACGAGGATCTGACCAACGCCCTTTAAGGCCTTGGCTACCGGCTCAAAAAAGGAATTGGGATCCGGTTTTTCCTTGCCTCGTGACGTTTCCTGGGAGCCTTGGGCATGGTGAAAATGGAGGGCTGGATCATGTGGTTTAATTTTTTGAGGAGTGGAGCCGCTGATTTCGGATTGGAAAATTCGGGCTTCACGATGATTGATCACCAGCACCCAATGATTTTGGATTTCGTGGTTGGCTGGTAGAAGGGGATTCGACGCGCTAAGGAAATGGCGCAAAGCCATGACGTCGTCCACCTCGGTGACATCCTTGGTGTGGCCCGGGTGCAAAACCAGAACTTGTTCATTGCGGGAAAGCTTCAGTTTGCCGTTGGTTTCGTCCACGGTGTGGCCCAGTTCCTTGAAAAGGGAACGGACGCAGTTCCACTCCAGGTTGTGGGATATGGGATGCTGGAAAATGGTGTTGTACGCGCGCAAATTGGAGCCGGAAAGAGGGTGGACGGATGCGTTCGGATCGGACTGCGTTGTTGGATTGCTCATATTATGTAATTAAAGGTTTGTGTTCTTCATTGGTAAATTTTTGGCGTCATGGAGGTGGGATGCTGATTCGGTGTGGCAAACTCTCATGACCGAGTTTCTTCCGCCAAACGGATTGGGGACCGTGGTTTGAATCCTGGGATCCGGAATGTATTCGCCATCCACCACCAGGCAATACTCATAGTTTCCAGGAGCTAGCGTTGTTTCCTTCCACCAATCCCCCGACCCGGATGTGCGCATCGGCTTGTCGCAGCTCCAACCGTTGAAAGTTCCCGACAAGCAAACGGATTTCGCTGTCGGATGGGTGAACTCAAAGCGCACTTTTTGCAGTTGAGCCTCGGGTCCGGGTGAATTGAAGTGATTGTTGTTGTGTTTCATAGATTGTTAAATATTACGTGTTTACATTCTTAAAATTGGAGTCATGGACAGGATTTCAGTTTGGTTTGAGTCGAGCGGGCAATCATGAGCTCTTCGTTGGTCGGGATGACCCGCACCTGGACCCGCGAGGCATCCATGGAAATCAACGGCTCCTGTTTCGCATTACGCAATTCGTTCAGCTCGATGCCAAGAAAACCGAGTCCATCGCAAATGCGAGCTCGAATCGAGGGGTTGTTTTCTCCTATCCCGCCGGAGAACACCAGGGTGTCGAGACCACCGAGAGCTGCCGCGTAAGCGCCGATCTGCTTTTTGGCCTGATAACAAAAAAAAGCAACGGCTTCTGCCGCCCGTGTGTCGCCCGCTTCTGCTCCGAGCAGGTCCCGCATATCTGAGCTGGTTTCCGAAATTCCGAGAAGGCCGGATTCACGATTGATCATCTGATCGAATTGCGCGCCAGTTATCTTTCCGGTGACGGAGAGGTAGTTCACCAGGCCTGGATCGAGGTCGCCCGAGCGTGTGCTCATCGGCAAGCCTGCGGCTGGAGTGAAAGCCATGGTGGTGTCGATGCAAATGCCATCGCGTACAGCGGCCATGCTTGCGCCATTACCAAGGTGAGCGAGAATCACCGAACCGGCGGCGCCGGCCTTGTCGCCGAGTTGGATCAATCCATCCATCAAGTAGGAATAAGATAATCCGTGGAATCCATATCGTCGAATGCCTTGCGCCTCGAAGCGTCTGGGAATGGGCAGAATTTTTGCGACTCGCGGCATGCGGGCATGGAACGAGGTGTCAAAACAGGCCACCTGTGGGAGCTTGGGATGTCGTTTTCGGAACGACTGAATAAGTTCGATCTCGCGGGGAAGGTGCTCGGGCGCGAAGGAGCTTATGCGGTTCAACTCCTTTAATAATTCTTCAGTGACCAGCTCAGGTTCAGTGTGATTCATTCCGTGAACTACGCGATGGCCAATTGCCCTTATCGAAGGGAAAATATTTAGCTTTTCTAGTCTGGCGATGAGGAATTCTGCAGCGGTTAGATGATTTGGAGTGGAAATGCCCTGAGTATCAGTTTGCTTGGTGGCAGAATTAACAATCGTCAGATTCGTTCCTCCAAGGCCTATGCGGTCTATTTTTCCACAAAGTTTTCGTTCCAGCCTATCCCCGGCCTGGAAGAGGGCGAACTTGATGCTCGAAGATCCGGCGTTAACCGTGAGGTAGCTTTCAGATTCATTTAACTCACTCGACTTTGCTTGTCGGTGAGCCATGGAGGGTTGTTCATTCATGACAAAGTTCCCGCGCGCTTAGCAGCGGTTTGCCTCCACGTTCGAGTTGTCCAATATGCGCTGGCGAGTGGCCTGGAGCCGCTGAATAACGACTTTCAAGGTTCGTTTCATCAGTTCATAACCTAGCTCATGATCTTCCTCACAGGCTTCGCGCAGACGTGTTCCGTAGAGGAATAGGCTTTGCGTCGACTCCAGGGCGCTAGCCTTGAAATGTGCGTAGTACGGTGCGAATAACCAGGACCATCCGAGCAGGTCTCCTGCTCCGATGATTTGAAACTTTACCTCGGGTTTTCCCGTGCTTTGAGCTGCCAGGACGACTTTTCCATGTTGGATCACATAAAACCTGTTGGCTGGATCTCCTTCACTAAAAATCACATCTCCTTTTTCAAAATTGGAGATCATGGAAGCGTTGGCCAATACTTTGAGATGTGCAGGCTTCATGCCTTTGAAAAAGGGATGGGTTTCGAGTTTTTCCAGAAGCGATTGCTCATTGGATGGTGCTTCCATTTCATCGCCATGCAGTGGATCGGCGAGGCCCATAATTTTTATGGATACCTCGCTTTGAAAGAACTGGCGCTGCGCGCTTTCAAACCGCACGATGACGACCTGGGCCATTCGTTTCATTAATTCGAAGCCGAAGGAGTGCACTTGTTCACAGGCCAGCAGCAAACTTGCGCCGTCAATGAATATGGATTTCACCGGTTCCAATGCCCGTGCCTGAAAATGCCATGTGAATGGTGGAAAGAGCCACGACCACCCCAGCACGTCCCCCGCTGTAATGATTTGTAACGGAAGATTTTCGGCTCTCCCCATGTAGGATTCTACCACAACTTTTCCGTGAACAATCAGATGGAATTGATGGGCATGTTCGTTTTGACGAAATATCACCTGGTCTTTTGTGAATTCCACTTCTCTGGCGTGCCTGGCTATTATGGCCAGCTGCTCGGGTTTCATTCCCTGTAGAAAGGGTTGATGTGAAAGTTTGTCCTGAATCGATTCCATAGTTTTGATTCTTCCTTTCCTTTTTCAAAAATCACACAGGTGCTTTTCGGAGGATGGTCTACGGTTGGAGAACGTGGCTGTTATTTTCGCTGCTTTGAATCAGATGATGCACAGCCATCAGGTAAGTCCCGACAATTGCTAGAACAATACTGATAATTAAGATATCGCTTAAATGGATCATAATTTTCCTTTATATTCTGAATTTATTTACCCCGTGAAACCTTCCCTGAAGCGAGTAAGG
>JAQGOY010000271.1 GCA_028293375.1 Verrucomicrobiales bacterium
TACTTTTTCATCGCGTATGGCTTCCGCTTCGAGTGAAACCGGTGGTTCAATGGCCACCAGCGACAGCACCTGCAGAAGGTGATTCTGCACCATGTCACGAAGCGCGCCTGCCTCTTCGTAATAACCACCCCTTGAACCGACACCCAATTTTTCACCGACGGTAATTTGAACATGATCGACCGCCTGGCGATTCCACAATTGTTCGAAAATGGCATTGGAGAACCGGAACATGAGGATGTTTTGGACTGTTTCTTTACCCAAGTAATGGTCGATGCGGTAGATTTGTTTTTCAAAAACAAATTGGGTGAGTTCGGCATTTAACTTCTGGGCGGAGGCGCCATCATGGCCGAAAGGTTTTTCGACCACCACCCGCTGCCAAAAATCCTTTTTATCCGTTTTGCTGAGCAAACCTGCCTGGCTAAGATGTTCGACTATCTCGGAAAACTGGCTTGGAGGAGTGGAAAGATAAAATAGAGTATTTCTTTTCAAGCCTTCGTGCCCATAGCTAGCAAGCTGGGTGGCAAGTTTGGTGTAAGCGACAGGATCTGCGAATTCCCCCTGGCAATAAAAAATGTTTTCGGAAAACGCGTTCCAGTCGGCGAGATCATTCGGATCCGACTTAGTCCTGGAAAAATTCTTGATGCCTTCGAGGAGTTCATCCCTCCAGGCCTGGTCGCTTTTCTCGCGACGGGCGAACCCAATGATCCTAATGGGATTGGGCAATTGCTTTTCCTTATAGAGATGATAAAAGGCCGGGATAAGTTTGCGCGAGGTGAGATCGCCGCTGGCTCCAAAAATAACAATGGAACAAGGTTCCACAGCTTTGCGGCCAAAATCCAGCCGGCAGGTCAACAGTTCGTCCAGTTGGTCAACTTGATTGGTGTCTTGCATGTCCGGAAGCACTGTGCCAACGGCCAAAGTTCTTTTCAACTGTTTCCCTACGCTCGATTCTGAAAAGGTGCATGATTTTGGCCCGGGTTGTGCATCGAATCAGCTTCTCCCCGCTTTTCAACTGTGTTGTGACCGTGTAGCTTAAGTCGGTACGAGTAATTCGGCACCGAAGATGCAAACCAGAATCGTCGATCCACCTGACGAAGGCGAAAACGTAGCGGGCCAACCCAAAGGCAACGCCCTGGTGGTTCCCCCTGCCCAGGAATTGGAAGACATTGAATTTCGGCTTTTGCTAGATGCTATTATTTCCTATTATGGATTTAACTTCCGCGATTACACTTCCCCAGCGTTCCGGGGCAAAGTGCGGAGCTTCATGGCGAAGGAAAACATCGCCCACGTTTCCGGCCTGATCGAGCGCCTTTTGCACAGTTCAAGCTCCTTCGAAAAATTCCTGTACTTACTGTCGGACAAGCCTGACATCCTGTTCAACCATCCCGCCTACATTACCGCTTTTCGGACGATCGTGGTCCCCATACTGCGAACTTATCCCTACCTTCGTTTCTGGCTACCGTGTTGCGGGCGCGGGGAGGAAGCGTATTCATTGGCTATTTTGCTCAAAGAGGAAGGGCTATATGAGCGTTCCACCCTTTATGCGACTGACATCAGCGAAACCATGCTGGCCGAAGCCCAGGCTGGAGAATTCGATGCGGCACTGATTCCGCTCTTGCAGAAAAACTACGCGGCCGGGGGATATAAAAAGTCGTTTGAGGATTACTACGAGGTTGTCCGGGGGCGTTTGATCATGCCTCCGGAATTGAAGAAGAATATATTTTTCGCCCAGCACAACCTGGCTACAGATGGATCCTTTAACGAGTTTCACGTGATTATTTGCCGGGAAAAAATGAAAGATCTTTCGGAAATATTGCAGCGGCGAATCCAATGTCTTTTCCGGGACAGCCTGGTGAGGCTTGGTGTGCTTTGGACAGGGGCAACTGACCACTTAGGGCCATTGGGGTGCCAGGATGATTACCATGAACTTGGGGAAACATTAAAAATCTTTAGAAAACTGCGGTAGGGATGGAAGAATATATGGGAGCTGATCCGAAGATTAACATCCTGATGGTGGATGATTTGCCCGATAAACTAACTGCTTTGGAAGCGGTGCTCTCCAATCTGGGCCAGAACATCGTCAAGGCAAATTCAGGCAAAGATGCGCTGCGACATTTATTGAAGGAGCGATTCGCAGTGATTCTCCTGGATGTCAACATGCCTGGAATGGATGGATTTGAAACGGCAACGATGATCAGGAAGCGGAGGGACACTGAGCATACCCCGATTATTTTTGTGACGTCCATCAACACGACCGACACCCACGTTTCGAAAGGGTATTCGCTCGGCGCAGTCGATTACATCTTTACTCCAGTTGTGCCAGAAATCCTGCGGGCAAAGGTGGAAGTATTCGTTGAACTGGCCAAAAAAACGGAAGAGGCCAGAGTACAGGCGGAACAGATCCGGGAAATCGAGGAAAAGGAACACCTGCGGAAATTGAACGAGGCGCGGGAACGGCTGGAACTGGAGACCACGCGAAATCGTTTTTTCACCCTGGCGGCGGACATGCTGGCAATTTCCAATTTCGATTGCGTATTCCAGCAGTTGAACCCCGCCTGGTCGAGGATCCTGGGCTTTTCAGAAGCCGAATTAAAATCGAGGCAATGGACTGAATTTGTGCATCCGGACGATCTGCAGGGGACTTGCGACAAATTAGCTGAACTTAAGAAAACTCAGGAATCGACTTATTTTGAGAACAGATTTAAAACACGTGAAGGAGGGCTGAAATGGCTGGGCTGGACGATCACTCCATCCTTTCCGGAAAAATTGCTTTACCTTTTTGCGCGGGATATTACGGAACGAAAAAAAGTCGAACAGGCGCTGCAGGAAACAAACACTGAACTGGAATCTTTTTCCTACACGGTGTCCCATGACCTGAGGGCGCCATTGCGTGCCATGCAGGGATTCGCGGACGCCCTGTTGCAGGACTACGCGCCTCAATTGGACGACACAGCGCGCGATTACGCAACCCGGATAGTTGTGGCCGCGCGGCGAATGGATGCGTTGATCCAGGACCTGCTGGTTTACAGCCGGTTAAACCGCGCCGAACTGCATTTGAAGCCGGTGGAATTGACGGAGGCGATCAACGATGCGCTCACCCAATTGGAAGATGGCATCCGGGAAAAAAAGGCGAAGATAGAAGTGGTGCAACCGCTTCCCCAAGTTTGCGCCCACCACGCCACACTGGTCCAGGTGATAGTCAATCTGCTGGGCAATGGGATGAAATTCATGGGAGCAGATGGTCACCCCGAGATTCGAATACACGCGGAGCCTATTTCGGACAAAATACGCCTTTACGTAAAAGACAATGGCATAGGAATCAAGCCGGAGTATTTCACTCGAATTTTTCGGGTGTTTGAACGACTCCACGGAGTGGAAACCTATCCTGGAACGGGCATTGGACTGGCCATAGTGCGTAAAGGGATAGAGAGAATGGGTGGACGGGTGGGACTGGAGTCTCAACCTGATCATGGCAGCACTTTTTGGATAGAACTAAACAAGAATTCGAACGGCGCAACAGACTTATAAAATGAGTGCAATGACTGGTGATTATCCCATCTTACTGGTGGAGGACGACTCAAACGACTCCCTGTTATTGCAGAGGGCATTTCGTCGGGCAGCTTTGACTAATTTGCTGCAGGTAGTAACCAACAGCGAAGAAGCCGTGGACTATCTACTTGGCGAAAAACACTACCAGGACCGGGCCATATACCCACTCCCCCGACTGCTTATCCTGGACCTAAAGCTCCCCGGTATGTCAGGGCTGGAGTTGTTAAAATGGATCCGGTCGGAAGCCAAACTTAAGGATTTATCCGTGATAATCCTGAGTTCAAGCCGACAGACCGACGACATCGATAGGGCATACGAGCTGGGAGCAACCTCTTATATGGCCAAACCGGAAGGTAATTTTGATGGACTGGCGGAAATGGTAAAATGTCTGGATTTGGAGAAAAACAAGCCCTGAGTCTTCCTCCTGAAATCCCTTACTTTACTCACAGGAGACAA